>JAFRNK010000056.1 GCA_017430225.1 Clostridia bacterium
TAGATGTATTCCGGCAGGGTCAGGCTTCCTGCGGGATCGTCACTTCCGGATTCTCCGCCTCCGCCAGAATCTGCTCCGCTTCCTGCACCGCCGGAATCGTAGGGAAAGTGTCCAGCACCTCCGTGGTCTGGGTCTGGGTGGCCATCAGCGCCAGCGCGATGTCATGCATCAGACGGTCAGCGGGATAGTTGTCGTAGACCTCATCCGGCGTGAACTGATTGTTGAACAGGATCATGGTGGACGCGACACAGAATCCGCAGACCATGTGTTACGCGCTGGGCCTGCTGGAGGCTTTCGACGGCATCTACGATGTCAGCACCGTGCGGATGACGATCTTCCAGCCCCGGCGGGAGAATATCTCCACCTTTGAAATGAGCAAGGCTGACCTGCTGGGCTGGGCCGAGAATGTGCTGGCTCCCACAGCCAGGCTGGCCTTCAACGGCGAGGGCGAGTTCAAAGCCGGAGACCACTGCCAGTTCTGTACCGCAAAGGCCACCTGCCGGAAACGGACAGAGTACAACCTGGAAATGGCCCGGTATGACTTTGAGGTGCCCTCCGAACTCACCGACGACGAGATCGCCGCCATCCTGCCCCGGATCGATGAACTGATCGCTTGGGGTGGAGACGTGAAAGAATACGCGCTGCAGCAGGCGGTCTCAGGCACACATTACCCTGGCTTCAAAGTGGTGGAGGGGCGCTCCGTCACCAGGTACACCAATGAGGAAGCTGTAGCCGCCGCAGTCACAGCGGCGGGCGAAGACCCCTATGAACGGAAGCTGCTGGGCCTCACCGCCTTGAAGGCGCTTCTGGGCAAGAAACGATTCGACGACATCCTGGGCGGGCTGACATTCAAGCCGCCGGGGAAGCCAACCTTAGTACCAGAGTCGGACAAGCGTCCGGCCATGAACACTGCGAAAAACGATTTTATGGAGGAAAAAGATCATGAGTAAGTTTGTCAATCCCACCAAGGTTATCACCGGCCCCAACACCCGCTGGTCTTATGCGAACGTCTGGGAAGCCAAGTCCATCAACGGTTCCACCCCCAAGTTCTCCGTCTCCCTGATCATCCCGAAGACCGACACGGCCACCATCGAGAAGATCAACCGGGCCATCAAGGCCGCGTATGAGGAAGGCCAGAGCAAGCTGCGCGGCAACAGCAAGTTTGTCCCTGACCTGGAGAGCCTGAAGCTGCCCCTCCGTGACGGCGACAAGGAGCGCAAGGGCGATCCCGCCTATGCCGGGTGCATGTTCATTAACGCCAACAGCAGCACTGCTCCGGGAATCGTGGATGCGGACTGCAATCCCATCCTGGATCGCTCCGAGGTGTACTCCGGTGTCTATGGGCGGGCCAGCATCAACCTGTACGCCTTCAACAGCAACGGCAACAAGGGTATTGCCTGCGGGCTGAACAACCTGCAGAAGATCCGGGACGGTGAGCCCATGGGAAGCCGCAGCCGCGCCGAGGACGATTTCGCCACCGACGACGATGAGGACTTCCTGTCCTGAGACAAAAAAAGGGCGGCAGAGTGATGTACTCTGCCGCCCGGAGAAAGCGAGGAAAAGACCATGTATGAGTTTATGAAACAGTTTATCGTCGTAGTTGCCTTTGGCTCTGTGATCGGGGCTGGGGTCGCCACTATTCTCGAAGCCTTGACCCGTCTGGGCTGCTGGATCGTGAAAAAAGTGAAGGAAAAGAAAGACGCCAAGCAGACGGCGTAAGTACCAAGGCGGCATCGGCAGGACTGGTGCCGCCTTTTTTCAGGAGGACACATGATCGAATATCTCTCCATTGACCTGGAAACGAAATCCGGCACCGACCTGTCCAAGAGCGGTGTGTACAGATATACGGAAGACCCCGAGTTTGAAATCCTGCTGTTCGGCTATTCCGTCAACGGCGGTGAGGTGTCCGTCATCGATGTGGCCTGCGGGGAGCAGATCCCGGAAGAAGTGCTGCGAGCCATCGTGGACGAGTCCGTGACCAAATGGGCATTCAATGCGGCGTTTGAACGGGTATGCCTGTCGGCATGGCTGCGGAAAAACCGTCCCGATCTGTTCTGCAGCTACAGCATCCCGGAGGACAGCGTCGGCAACTATCTGAACCCGGCCTCATGGAAATGCTCCCTGATCTGGTCGGCATACATTGGCCTGCCGCTGTCGCTGGAGGGAGTCGGCGCAGTGCTGAAGCTGCAGGATCAGAAGATGACGGAGGGCAAGGCACTGATCAAATACTTCTCCGTACCCTGCAAGCCGACAAAAGTGAACGGCGGCAGGCTCTGGAACCGCCCGCAGCATTCGCCGGACAAGTGGGCCACCTTCAAGGCGTACAACAAGCGTGATGTGGAGGTGGAGATGTCTATCCAGAAGGTGCTGGCCAAGTTCCCGGTTCCAGATTCCGTCTGGGAGGAATATCACCTGTCCGAGCAGATCAACGACAGAGGCATCGGCCTGGATCGGCAGATGGTCGAGCAGGCCATCCAGTTAGATGCCCAGTCCCGTGACGAGCTTTCCGCTGAAATGCAGAAGCTGACACAGTTGGAGAATCCGAATTCTGTGCTTCAGATGAAGCAGTGGTTGGCAGATCATGGGGTGGAGGTGGATTCGCTGGACAAGAAAGCCGTGAAGGAACTGCTGAAGACCGCACCGCCGGAACTGGCCCAGGCGCTGGAGCTTCGTCAGCAGCTTGCCCGGTCGAGCGTGAAAAAGTACATCGCCATGGAAAACTGTGTATGCGCTGACGGGCGCTGCCGTGGCATGTTCCAGTTCTATGGAGCGAACCGCTCTGGACGCTGGGCTGGCAGGCTGATTCAATTGCAAAATTTGCCGCAGAATCACATCCTGGATCTGGCTTCCGCCCGCAGCCTGGTGAAGACCGGGGACTATGAAATGCTCCGGTTGCTGTATGAGGATGTGCCTGACACCCTCAGTCAGCTGATCCGAACGGCATTCGTGCCGAAACCCGGATACAAGTTTATCGTCAGCGACTTCAGTGCCATCGAGGCAAGGGTGATTGCCCACCTGGCCGGGGAGGCGTGGAGGACAGAGGTCTTCCGCAGCAACGGTGACATTTACTGCGCGTCGGCATCCGCGATGTTTGGTGTGCCTGTTGAGAAGCATGGCGTGAACGGTCACCTCCGCCAAAAGGGCAAAATCGCCGAATTGGCCCTCGGCTACGGCGGCAGCGTCGGTGCCCTGAAAGCGATGGGCGCTCTGGACATGGGCTTGAAAGAAGAGGAGCTCCAGCCGCTGGTTTCCGCATGGCGGCAGTCCAATCCGAACATCGTCGCCTTCTGGTGGGATGTGGACGATGCAGTGAAGACTGCGATCCGGGGGCGGACGGCTACAGAAACACATGGCATTCGATTTGTCTACCAAAGCGCCATGCTGTTCATTCAGCTTCCGTCCGGCAGGCGGCTGGCCTATGTGAAACCGAAGATCGGCGAGAATAAATTTGGCGGTGAGTCCGTCACCTACGAGGGCGTCGGCGCGACGAAAAAATGGGAGCGAATCGAAAGTTACGGCCCGAAATTCGTGGAAAACATTGTGCAGGCAATCAGCAGGGACATCCTGTGTTACGCTATGCGAACGCTGAGCCACTGCTTTATCTGCGGGCACATTCACGACGAGCTCATCATCGAAGCCAGTCAGGGTGTGGATTTGCAGGCAATCTGCGAGCAGATGGGCCGGGTGCCGCCCTGGCTCCCGGGAGCCGTGCTGCGGGCCGATGGGTACGAGACAGAATGGTACCGGAAGGATTGAAAAAAGCGCTCACCGATGATGGTGGGCGCTGTAGTTTTCAGCTATTATATTTTCTGGAAGAACTCCTCATCAATCTCATATGCTTTTACTTCGCGGACTCCAATCCCGTACTCGACAATTTTATTGATAAACTCTTCTCCATCAATGAGATCGATTTGTTGCTTTCCGGGATTGCTTGCTTCATCACGTGCAGCTTTTGAAAATGTACCCGTCGTAATCAATACACCCTTTTCAATATCTGTAGTGAGTGATCCTCTGAAATCTCTCACCTCAGGTGCTCCTACAGCTCCTTTATAACGTTTACACTGGAATGCTACATTAAAGCTGAAGATGCCATTTATCTTCAGTTTTCCAGTTCCATCTATACCACCGTCGCCTGCCTTTTTGGTTACTTCAACCTGTGTGAATCCGCACTCCCGGAGAACACGCTGTGTTAAACGCTCAAAGCCGAAGGGATCCATTGTTTGAAGTATCTCTGAAAGACGAGCCCGCCATGGTTTGGCTTCATCTGGATATTCAACGTCATCGTTGCTGGGATCATTATCCTGAGGTAGTTCAGGATTGGCTGGGTCTACATTGCTAATCTTTTTCTTTCGCTTTTGATCATTCAGATGGCGGATAATCTTCTTATCCTCCAGCTTTTCCGCTGCCGCATAGTCAGGCATTATTGACCATATGGAACGTTCACTGTTTGTAATGACGCCATATTTCTTCAGATATGTACGTGCCCATGCCAGTTGGTATGCCACTTCACTCATGTTTTCATTTCCAGGATGTGGAATGTCAGCAACATCAGCAGGTATTTCAAGATTTGAAATAACCTTATCAAGGATCTCGCTGTTGCTTCCAGAACCGCCGAGATCTTTTAACGCAAGAAAAGTGGGAGTCAGAAGCGATGTGTATGGGACTGTCCAATACAATATATTCGACAGTTTCATCCATTATTTGCCTGAATTTTCAAAGCAACTAAAAGGGAGGACAGAATGAGCACAATAGAAGTCAGAAAGAAAAAGTTCGGTCTTCATCTGAAAGTTTATTGGCCGTATTATCTTATGGTGCTGCCGGGGATCATCTATTTGTTTATCTTCAAATATATCCCCATGTTCGGAAGCGTCATCGCGTTCCAGGATTTTTCGGCAGCCCGGGGGATCCTGGGGAGCAAGTTCGTGGGCCTCAAGCACTTTATCAAGCTGTTTGACTATCCGGATTTCTATACCATCCTGACGAACTCCCTGATCCTGAGCGCTCTGAAGATCGTCTTTACTTTTCCCGTGCCGGTCATCCTGGCGCTGATGCTGGACGAAGTGCGTGTCAAATCCATAAAACGAACAGTCCAGACCATCATCTGTATCCCGCATTTCGTGTCATGGGCGGTGGTGGGCGGCCTGGTGTTCAGTTTCCTGGGCATCGGCGGCTTCTTTAACAACATCCGCGGTATGCTTGGCATGAGCCCGGTGCTCGTGATGCAAAAAGAGCGCTGGTTCAGAACGGTGTACGTCATCACCTCGATCTGGAAGGACGCTGGCTGGCAGACCATCGTATATCTGGCGGCCATCGCTGGCATCAGCCCGGCGCTGTATGAATCCGCCATGGTGGACGGCGCGAGCCGTTTCAAGCGGATGCGGCACATCACCTTCCCCATCCTGATCCCGACTATCGTCACGCTGTTTCTCCTGGAAGCGGGCAAATTCATGGAGCTCGGCTTTGACCAGGTGTATAACCTCTACACCCCGATGACTTATTCCGTGGCGGATATCTTCAACACCTATGTCTATCGTGTGGGCGTGCTGAAAGCCAAGTACTCCTTCTCCACCGCCGTGGGCCTGTTCCAGTCCGTTATCGGTCTGATCATGGTCGTGCTTTTCAACTACCTGTCCAAGAAGTATACGGAAGATGGGGGGCTTTGGTGATGTCGACGATCGCAAAGACGAAAAATAATCATATCCAGTCTACCCGGTCGGAGTTCTGGTATACCTTCACCATTACGGCCATCCTGATCCTTTTCGGCATCCTGACAGCTGTCCCGCTGATCTCGGAGCTGGCCCTGTCCCTCAGTTCCAAGGCCGCCTCAGATATGAATGCCGTGACGCTCTGGCCCATCGGCTTCACCTTCGATTCATGGACGCACATGCTCTCCCAGAGCACGCTCTGGCGGTCCTTCCTGATCTCCGTCGCATCGATGGTCCTGGGTGTGGCGGCAGCGCTGATCATCAATATGCTGATGGCCTATCCCCTGGCCAAGGATGATTTCCCGCTCCGCAAGGCGCTGATGCTCTATCTGATCTTCACCATGATCTTCAAGGCTCCTACCGTGCCCTATTATCTGCTGGTGACCGGTCTGGGCCTGCGGAACAACTTCCTTGTACTGATCCTTCCGCATATTCTGAACGCATACAATCTGATCGTGATGCGTTCCTTCTTCCGGGCCTTCCCCAGGGATGTGGAAGAGGCAGCGGAGATCGACGGCTGCGGCAAGTTTGGCACCCTGTTCAGGATCGTGATGCCCTCTTCCAAGCCCGTGCTGATGACAGTGGGCCTATATTATGGCGTCACCCTGTGGAACCAGCACCAAAACCCCCTGATGTTCATCACCGACCCCAAGCTTTTCCCCCTGCAGCTGAGGATCCAGCAGATCGTCAGCACAGGCGCCGAGATCGAAGCAGTCACCAAGGTCGCCAATGTGAACTATACCGCCAATACGCTCAGCGCGGTGGTGGTGCTGTTCGCGGTTCTGCCGGTGCTGGTGGTGTATCCCTTCATCCAGAAGCACTTCACCAAGGGTGCCATGGTCGGCAGCGTGAAGGGCTGATCAACCCTGAATTCATGTATCTGTTCAGATACAGAAAATAAAAAGGAGGCTTACCCCATGAAGAAAACTGTTTCCAGGATCATGGCCGCATTGATGGTCGCCGCGCTGTTCGTGACCAGCTTTGCCGCCGCGCCCAAGGCTCTCGCCGAGGATTATGTGCTGCCGGAATACATCGAGTTCCAGCGTGACAACCCCGGCTATCTGCCGGCCGAAAAGGACGGCGTCGTCTACAATTTCTACAAGGATATCCTTGGCTTCGGCGTCATTATGCCGTATATCGAGTGGAACGGCGGAGCAACCTATGCCGAGCAGATCAACCTGCGCAACACGGCGAAAGATGCGCCTGACGTCTATGCAGTGGTGAACGGCATGGAGCACCAGCTGATTCTTGACGGCTCGCTCCTGGATCTGACTGACTACCTGCAGGAATACGCTCCCCATTGCTGGGAGATGGTCGGCGAAGATGTGTGGAACTTGATCCGCAAGAATGACCCTACCGGCGAGGGCCGCATCTGGTATGTGCCCAAGGTCTTTGACTATCAGCGCCACGGCGCCATGATCCGTCAGGACTGGCTGGATGCAGTGGGCAAGAAAATGCCCACGACCCAGGACGAGCTGGTGGAAGTGCTGCGCGCTTTCAAGACCGGCGACCCCAATGGCAACGGCATTGCTGATGAGATCCCCACCGGTGGCCGCCAGGAGGCTCGCTGGATGGACTTCCTGTTCTATGAGTACGGCATCGCCATGTTCGAAGGCTATCCCGGCTGGGATATCTACGACGGCGAGCTGACCTATTCCGCCGTGACCAAGAACATGCGTGACGCCCTCCAGTGGCTCTCCGAACTCTATGCCGAAGGCCTGATCGACACCGAGACGCTGCTCAACAGCAAGACCGACTGGGACGGCAAGGTCTCCGCTGACCGCGTAGGCATCTTCTATCACCTGCCCCAGACCGATTATGTGCGCGCCCTGAACGTGTTCAACGCCACTGGCCACAAGGCCCAGTTCGCCGTGCTGCCTGCGATCGACGCCAACGGCTACGAGGGCTGCGGCTTCTACCAGGCCGTGCAGAGCGGCGATCCCCAGTATGTGGTCAGATATACCGAAGATAAAGGCCGCATCATCGCCTGCATGAAGGCCATCGACCTGGCCTACAATATGGACTATTACATGACCATCCGTCTGGGTCCCGAAGGCATGTATCACAAGGTGCTGCCCGACGGCACCAAGGAATACATCCCGGAAGACAAGATGGCTCAGGAAAGAATGCCCATCAGTGTGTATGACACTGTATCCAATGCCGAGATCGTCTGCAATATGCTCGAAGAGGTCAAGTCTGAGGAGAACGCCTGGGCAGTTGACAACTCCATCCGTAACGTCAAGGAAATTCAGCAGTATGGCCGCGTGATCGCCGGCAACAATATTCCCAGCACGATCTATGAGGATTATGAGGACATCAGCGACAGAACGCTGTACGTGCAGTATGCCTCCAAGATCATCGCCGGTGAATGGCCCATTGAAAAATTCGACGAGTTCGTTGAAAAGTGGTACAAGAGCGGCGGCACCGAGGTCACCGAGCGTGCCCGCGAGTGGTATGCCAGGATGACTGCTGAATAATTGATCCAAATGGCGCCGGCCTGCATTTTCCTGCAGGCCGGCGTCTGCCTCTCGCATGAGAAAGCTGTTTGCTCAATCGCTGCATTAATACCGATGAAAGGATAATAAACCGTGGAGGATTACCTGAATCCGAATCTGTCTCCCCATGAGAGGGCAAAGGACCTGCTGCAGAGGATGACGCTGGCGGAAAAAATGGGCCAGGTCGTCTGCTTCTGGCCGCGATTGCTGCCGGATGACGAAAAGGTGTTTGCGGAAAACTATCCCTGCGGTGCGGGCGTCCTTGCAGCTGTATATATGCGTATGCTGCCTACCCGGGCAGAATCTGTCGCATTCCAGCGCAAGTGGCAGAAGCTGGCGATGGACGTCAGTCCGCATCATATCCCCGCTTTGTTTCATATCGAGGGACTGTGCGGGCCGACGATCCAGGATGCGCTGTCCTATCCGGGCGGTATCGGACGCGCGGCTTCCTTCGATGCCGATCTGGAAAAATCGATCGGAGAAACGATCGGACGCCAGGCAGCAGTCATGGGTGTTGGACACGTTTTCGCTCCGGTATTGGATATCAGCAGGGATCCGCGAAACGGGCGCATGTTCGAGACCTACGGAGAAGATCCTACATTGGCTGCAGCGATGGGTACCGCCTATGCGCAGGGGATTCAGGCTCAGCATGATACGCCCATCCGGCCCGAAGCGGTCGCCAAGCATTTTCTCGGTTTTCACGGCAGCCAGGGCGGCATACAATCCAGCGCTTTCGAGGTTTCCGAACGCACCTTGCGGGAAGTTTACGCCAAACCGTTTCAGGCCTGTATCACAGAGGCGGGCCTGGGCGGCGTCATGCCCTGCTATACGCCGGTCAACGGGGAGGGGGTCTCGGCTTCCGGTAAGCTCCTGACCAGCCTGCTGCGTGATGAAATGGGCTTTGAAGGTCTGGCGGTATCCGATTATACCGGTATCAGCAAACTGTATGAACGCAATCATCTGTATGAATCACTGGAAGACGCGGGCTACGCTGCCATGAATGCCGGTATGGACGTTGAAACAGCGCTGAAGAAAGCGTATTCAAACCGGCTGGAAGAACAGTTTGCAGCCGGCGAAAGAGATATGGCGATCCTGGATCGGGCGGTCCTCCGTGTCCTGGAAACAAAGTTTCGCATGGGTCTGTTTGAGCATCCCTTTGCTATGGATGCAGAAGACAGTGCTTCCATGTTCCTGATGCCCGGCGACGTTGAGACGGCAAAAAAGAGTGCGGAAGAATCGCTGGTGCTTCTCAGGAATAACGGCGTGCTGCCCCTGTCCGACAGCGTCCGGAGCATTGCGGTGATCGGCTGCCACGCACAGACCGCACGCTACATGTTCGGCGGCTATACCCATTACAGCATGGCGGAGGGCAACATTGCCCGTCAGTTGGAAAGCGATAAACAGGCTGCGGGGAAAACGCCGGAAACCATTCCCGGAACCCCTGTGCTGCGCAGCGACGAGCCGGAATATGAGGAATTGCTCCGACTGCAGAAGCCGGGATGCAGAAATCTGCTGGACGAACTGCGACGCCGTTATCCCTGCAAGGAGATCCTTTATGCCTATGGTTACGATTGCGCCGGTACAGATGAGAGCCATTTTGAAGAAGCGATCGAAACAGCCCGGAAGGCCGATCTGGTAATCATGACGCTCGGCGGCAAGAACGGCACCCGGAAGACCGCCACGATGGGCGAAGGAACAGACGCTTCCAACATCAACCTCCCAGCCGTCCAGGACAAGCTGATCCGTCTGATGCAACAGATTGGAAAGCCTGTCGTGGGCGTCCATTTCGACGGGCGGCCGGTTTCCAGCAACGCGGCGGACGGCATGGATGCCCTGCTGGAAGCATGGAGTCCAGCGGAGTTCGGCAGTGAAGCCATCGTCGGCGTGCTCTCGGGTGACCTGAACCCCTCGGGCAAGCTGCCGGTATCAGTGGTCTACAATGCAGGGCAGATCCCGCTGTGCTACAGCGCGATGAACGGATCGTCCTTCACGCCTTACACGAGCATCGGCGTCATGGGGAGCTATGTGGACTGCCCCCACGAGCCGCGTTATCCGTTCGGCTACGGACTTTCCTACACGCAGTTTGAATACTCACAGCTCTCCGCGAAAGCAGAACCGGAAGGTGTGAGAATCCAAGCGCAAGTTACTAACTCAGGCAGCCGTGCTGGAACTGAGATCGTTCAGCTGTACGTGGCAGATGATTACGCTTCTGTGCTTCGTCCGGTGCGGGAACTTGCCGGCTTTGCACGAGTCTCGCTGAAGCCCGGGGAAACAGCATGCATCTCATTCCTGGTTCATTACGGCCAGTTGGCTTTCTATCGGAGTGAGGGCACTTTTATCGCCGAAAAGGGGGATTTCAGGATAGAAGTCGGCGCTTCGTCCGCGGATATCCGGCTTCAAGACACATTCCATTTGGAGAAGGATATGGTTTTTTCAGGGAGAAACCGGGGGTTTTTCGCTGAAACTGAAATCCGGCAGGCTCAATGAAAACGGAGGAAAATCAGCATGACAGAGAATCAGCCCATTCATTGGTGGAAAACAGAACCCTGGCGGATGGTGCAGGCGAATTTCCGTGAAATCGATATGGAAGATGTCGATGCGGACAAATATGTGGAGGAACTGAAAGCGTTCCATGCGACCGTAGCAATGATCAATACCGGCGGCATCCTGGCCAGCTACGATACCCAGGTGGAAGATCATCCGCGCTGTGAATACCTGCACGGCGACTCCCTGAAAAAGATCATGGACGCCTGTCATGAAGCGGGGATCCGCGTGGCAGCGCGGATGGATTTTTCGAAAATGCATTTTTCCGTCTATGAGCGCCACCCTGATTGGGCATACCGCACCCGGGACGGGGAGATCGTCAACTATAACGGCGATGTACATACCTGCCTGTGCGGCGGATTTCAGCAGGAAAAGGCTTTTGAGATTCTGGAGGAAGTTATTTGCACCCTGCCCATCGACGCCATTTTCATTAATATGGGCGGCTTCAAGGCGACAGATTACAGCTACCGCTATTATGGACCCTGTCACTGTACCGCATGTCAAAAAACATTTCGGGACATGTTCGGTCTGGAGATCCCCGACAACGAAGATCCTGATGATCCTGTATGCAGAAAGTATTCCCTTTTTAAGGATCGGGTGACATCAGAATACCAGAAAAAGCTGGCGGCATTCATCAAAGGGATGAACCCGGAGATCGCCATCGACAAAGTGGATTTCCGGCGGATCGAATCCAAAACCGAATACAAACGTTTTCTGCCTTATGTGCCCTTTGGGACTTCCACGATCATTCGCGGTATCCGGGGCACAGGCAACGGCCTGCCCTGCACCAGCCCATCGGTGGACTTCATTGGCTTTTTCTATCGGCATGTGGCGGTATCACCCGCCATGCAGGCCCTGCGCTGCTGGGAAAACATTGCCAATCTCGGGCTGATGGATTACTATGTGATGGGCCGGCTGGACAACCACGAAGACAAGTCCGGTTACGATGAAGTCAAACGGGCATTTGCATATCATCATGCGCACGAGGCCGACTATCGGGGCATGCGGCCCCGGGCGGACGTGCTGCTGATCCGCCAGGGGGCGTACGAGCCCTCCCCGGACGGTCTCGGATGGATGCGCGCGCTGAGCGAAGGACATTTCCTGTTTGACGAAGCGGAACCTAATCTGCTGAATGATCAGGCGGAATTGAACAAATACCGTACAGTGATCGTATCCGGCGTGCGGAAGATGAGCCGTCATCAGGCAGACTTGCTGGACGCGTATACAGAACAGGGCGGCACGCTGATCGTTGACGGCCCCACGGCGCAGTATGACGAAACCGGTGAGGAGTACGCAGAATGCCCCATTCGGGCCCTGGGCATTCAAAAGATTAACTGCCGCCGGGAAGACATGGTATCCGCAATGCTGAAAATCGGCGAAGAAGACAAGCGTATATTCCCCTCCTTCCCGAACAGCAGTTTACTGTATATTGGCGACGAATGGGTGGACGCCGCGTATGCGCCTCAGGTTCAAGAATTCCTGCACCTGATTCCGCCGCACATGTACGGTCCGCCGGAACGCTGCTATTACACAGAAGTGACCGACCTCCCGGGTCTGACCTGCCATCCCTTCGGGAAGGGCAGAGGCATCCATATCCCCTGGCGGCCCGGCCTGCTGTACCGCAGGGACGGATATGCCAATACTTTCGGATTCATGAAAGATGTGATCCGGTGTATGGGCGGTGTAACGCCTGTATCGGACACTACGCCTATGCTGGAAATCACAGTGGATGAAACGGCTGATCAGTCCGTCACTTTGCTGCAGCTGGTCAACGCCACCGGGCATTTCAGCACGTCCTACTTCCAGCCGGTGCCGCTGCATGACCAGGTGATCACCATACCATTGGAAAAACGACCGGTGCGGGTGGTCAGCCTCATGAACGGAGACGAGCCGGTATGGGATTATGCCGATGGTTCTCTGACAATTCATGCGGAGTGCGAAGGATTCTTTAACTGCTACAGGATTCAATGTTCAGGAGAAAACAATGCGCAGCATTCATAAAGTCGTGGCAACCATTCACTATCTGTCGGAAGAAATGGCGAAAGTTCGCTCTTTTTTCCCGGGAGCTGTGTTCGTACAGGTTGACCCCAGGGACACCGAAACGCTGCTTCAAGAGTTGACGGATGCCGACGTGGCTCTGGTATCCGGAGACCTCGATGACCGTTTTTTAGGGAATAACCAGCTGAAATGGATCCATTGCGATCATGCGGGACTGGCAAAATCCGCCAGACCTGCGCTGTTCGAGAGGGGCATCCTGCTCAGCGGTGCAGCAGGACGGTCTTCTCCCGTACTGGCTGAACATACTATTTACTTTATGCTGGCTGCCTGTTATCACACTCGTGAACTGATCAATGCCCAGGACTCGCATCATTGGGGTGTGCCGGGCCAGAATACCTGGCGTGGGCTGTATGGCCGTACAGCGGGGCTAGTGGGTATGGGCAACAATGGCAAAATGCTGGCTGAACGGCTGCATGCCATGGGAATGCAGCTGATTTCCTGGGATCGCGCTTATCAGGATGGCTTTGATTATGTCGAGCAGCTGATTTCCTCTGAAAGCGATGCCCTTGAAAACCTTGTTTCCCGGTCGGATTTCATCTGCCTGAATCTGGCATTGACAGATCATACCTATCACCTGTTTGACCGGGTGATGTTCACGCATGTAAAACCCGGGGCTGTATTGGTCAATATGTCCCGCGGTGCGCTGGTGGACACCGCGGCGCTGATGGAAGCCCTGGATCAGGGCATCCTTTCATGTGCCGGACTGGATGTATTTGAGGAAGAACCCTTACCCGCTGAGCACCCCCTGTGGAACTACAAAAACGTATATATCACACCTCATGTTACCCCGCAAGTCCCAGACCGAACAGGAAAATGCATAGAAATCCTGGAAGAGAATGTTCGTCGTTATCTGGCTGGGCATCCTCTGCTTAATCAGGTGGCCCCGGAAGACGTGTATCACATACATTTATAACTGTTTACGGATATCCTTTCTTGGAACCTGATCGAAAGAAACGCAAAACAGCTTAATTGCCGTACCCCAACCCATACCCCAACCGGGGTTTATCAAGGTTGTTTTCTATTGTTTTCAGTTAACAAAAAACTTTTGAAAACCCAATGTTTTTGCTTATTATTGATTAACAATAACAGACAATTTTCTCTTCGAGTCCTGTTGCGACCACGCGAGAAAACCATCCCGAGAGGGGTGGTTTTTTCGCGTGTTTATAACAAGCTCGGGCCTGTGAACACATCGATCGATGGGGCGCCGGAGCCGAGCGCCCGCAGTGCGGGATACAGCGAGGCGGAGGCGTACTGAGCAAGGGAGCATCGCAAGCGTCAGCGCGGCGAGGCGACCATTGCGAAGTTGACCGAGCGAAGCGAGACCAGGTCGGGTCCTGTTGCGACCACCAACCCAAGAAAGTCCTTGATAAATCAGGGACTTTCTTCTTTTTTGTCTTCTCCCCCGGGGCGTTCAAATTCTCCCCGCAAGAGCGTTTTTTCATGATGTAAACGGTTTGCTCCGTCAACATGGCTACGCGATTTTCGCGTAGCTCTATTGGCAGTCATACCGTCATTTTCGGTTTTCGTAGATGTAAACGGAATGACGGATACCGACAAAA
>JAFRNK010000057.1 GCA_017430225.1 Clostridia bacterium
AAGAAACATAAGGTCCTGTCCATCGATCTGGAAACCTACAGCGATGTCGATCTGACCACTTGCGGCGTCTATCGGTACGTAGAAGGTGACTTCCATATCCTGCTGTTTGCATACGCCTTTGACGATGAGGAAACGGAAATCGTCGATCTCGCCTGTGGGGAAAAGCTGCCGCAGGAGATCATCGATGCGATTTTCGATGACACTATCATCAAAGCGGCATGGAACGCACAGTTTGAGCGCACCTGCCTGTCTCAGTATTTCGGTGTGCGCCTTTCCCCGGACTCCTGGCAGTGTTCCATGGTGTGGGCGGCCAGCCTGTCTCTTCCGCTTAGGCTGAAGACGGCGGCTGAGGTCCTCAGAACGGGAGAACAAAAGGATGACGCTGGTGAGCGGCTCATCAAGTATTTCTCTGTTCCATGCAGGCCAACAAAGACCAACGGCGGGAGGACACGGAACCTTCCGGAACATGCGTCGGAGGACTGGCGGCGGTTCAAGGAGTATTGCAGGCAGGACGTCAGAACGGAAAGGGACATCCGAAAGAAGCTGGAGGCTTTTCCAATCCTCCCTCATGAATGGGATTTCTATCACATGGATCAGCGGATCAACGACCGGGGCGTCCTGATCGATAAGACACTGGTCGAACAGGCCATTACATGCGACCTGATGCTGTCTGAAACGATGACGGAAAAGGCATACACGCTGACTGGGCTTGAGAACCCGAACAGCGTCAGTCAGCTTAAAGGCTGGTTGGAAGAGCGCGGCATCGAGGTTGACAGCCTGGGCAAGAAGAATGTGTCGGCTCTGATTAAGGAGATCGACAAGGGCGGGCTGGATCAGGAAGCACTGGACATGCTGAAGCTGAGATTGCAGATGGCGAAGAGTTCCGTCAAAAAGTATCAGGCGGCTGACCGGTACATCTGCAAGGATGGACGGGCGCATGGCCTGTTCCAATTTTCCGGAGCCAATCGGACACAGCGGTGGGCCGGACGCGGTATTCAGCTGCAGAATCTTCCTCAGAATCATATCAGCACACTGGATGAAGCGCGGGAGCTGGTGAAAGCCGGATGCTTTGACATGGTAGAGAGCATATACGGAAACACGCCAGATATCCTCTCGCAGCTTATTCGCACGATGCTGATTCCTAAGAAAGGTCATGAATTCATTGTGGCTGACTTCAGCGCCATCGAAGCACGTGTGCTTGCCTGGCTTGCCGGGGAGCAGTGGCGGATGGATGCCTTTCGGCGCGGCGACGATATCTACTGTGCATCGGCATCGCAGATGTTCGGAGTGCCCGTCGTAAAACACGGGATCAACGGTGAACTCCGGCAGAAGGGTAAGGTCGCCGAGCTCGCCTGTGGTTACGGCGGAGCGGCAGGAGCCCTTATTTCCATGGGCGCTTTGGATATGGGACTGAAAGAGGACGAACTGCCCGGCCTGATCGATGACTGGCGGAAGGCCAATCCCCACATCGTTCAGTTCTGGTGGGACGTGGAGAAGGCTGCCATGGAGACCGTAAAAGATCACCGGAACCGCAGCGTAGGCAGGGTGTCATTTCAATTCAGCGCCAATACGCTCTGGATTGTACTGCCATCCAGCAGGAAGCTTGCCTATATCAAACCGCGCCTTCAGCCTAACCGTTTCGGGCGCATGGCGATTACCTTCGAGGGATTGAACCAGGCGAACAAATGGAGCCGGGGTGAGACCTACAGCGGAAAGCTCGTGGAGAATATCACCCAGGCGACAGCGCGGGACCTGCTGGCAGAAGCCATGTGGAGAATGGAGACGGCTGGGCTGGCAATCGTTGGACACGTCCACGATGAGGTTATTCTGGAAGTGCCGAAAGGCGCTGTCACTGTGGACGATGTCTGCTCCATCATGAACCGAAATCCAGTGTGGGCAGACGGAATCCAGCTGTCCAGCGCAGGATATTCCGGAGCCTACTACTTCAAGGATTAAGCGACAGAAGCGAACATTCGATACGAAAACCGTACATTCAAAACCGTACTTTGACCGGGGTCAGCGATGGCTCCGGTATTTTTATGAGAAAGCGAGGAACATAGACACATGAAACAAGGCAGAGCACTACCCGAGGTACTGATGGAGCTTCAGCGGCAGAATGCGGCGAAGCAGGACTTCATCGCGCCGGCGCAGGCATTCGCCCTTCAGCCGGACGGATCGACATTCAGCATGAAGCATCAGAACACTGGAGAGACCGAGTCCTTCGGCACAACCGATCTGTTTCACAGGCAGGTTGGCTCGGCGCTGAACATCCCGGCGAAGTATTACGACATGATGCGGCTTCAGAAGCCGGAGCTGCTGGCAGAGAACGTCAACGCATGGTTTGGAGACAGAGAGCAGAGCTACATGGTCCGCTCCATGGATTACGGCACCGGTCGTGTTGCCCGCGCCTTGCTGTCTGACCGCTACCGTCGTATCGATAACCTTGAGGTCGCCACAGCGGTGCTCCCTCTGTTCGCAGGACAGCCCGACATGGAAGTGGTCAGCTGTGAGGTGACCGAATCGCGTCTGGCGCTCAAGATCGTCAATCACAGACTGGAGATGGCGGTTGTACCCGGCGACTATGTGCAGGCGGGCGTTGTTATCAGCAACAGTGAAGTCGGCCTCGGCGCCGTATCTGTGCAGCCTCTCGTATACCGTCTGGTTTGCTCGAATGGTCTCTGCGTCAACGACTTCGGTGAGCGGAAAGCGCATGTGGGCAGATCCGCAAAAGCCCTGG
>JAFRNK010000058.1 GCA_017430225.1 Clostridia bacterium
GTGGACGTGACCGGCGGCGCGACGATCAGCAAGACGGCGATCCTGAACGCCGTGAACGAGCTGGGCGCGGCGAACGCTCCCGCTCCAGCAGAAGAACCCGCTGCGGAAGAACCCAAGGCGGAAGAGCCGGCAGCCGAGGGCACGACCGTGCAGGCGAAGGGCCTGACGGGCAGTTTCCCGGTGACCGTGGCCTTCAATGAGGACGGCACCGTGAAGGCCGTGACGGTGGGCGAGAGCGACAGCGCTTCCGATACCGCTTTCCTAGCGATGGCGAACACCGAAGAATTCCTGGGCAAGTTTATCGGCAAGACTGTGCCTGTGGAAGGCGTGGACGTGACCGGCGGCGCGACGATCAGCAAGACGGCGATCCTGAACGCCGTGAACGAGCTGGGCGCGGCGAACGCTCCCGCTCCGGCAGCAGAGCCGGCTGCTGAAGCTGCGGCGCCTCTGACCGCGACCGCCAAGGGCTTCGCCGGCGATGTGACCGTGAATGTCACCTTTACCGGGGACGGCAAGGTTGACACGCTGAGCATCAGCGAAGAAGGCTTCGCGGAGACGCCCGGCTTCGGCGCCCGCGCCCTGGACGCGGACGAGCTGAAGGGCTTCATCGGCGCGCAGGCGCCGCTGACCGTGGAGGGAGTGGACGCGCTGACCGGCGCGACCTACACCAAGACGGCCATCGTGGAAGCCATCAACGCGGCGTATAATAACAAATAACGGCAGGAGGAGAACATCAGCGATGAAAAAGACATTTCCGGGCGGCGTTCATCCGCTGCCGTCACTGCACCAGGGCAAACCGCTGACGAACGATTTGCCGGTCAAATCGTTCGTGTCGGATACGGTTTGCATCCCCATGAACATGCATATCGCGGCCGCGCCTTCCAAGCCGGTCGTCAAAAAGGGCGATCACGTGCTGATGGGCCAGCTGATCGCGGAAGCGGTCGGCCCGCGCGGCGTGCCGGTGCACGCGTCCGTGAGTGGTACCGTCAAGGACATCGGCATGGTGCAGCAGCTGGGCAAGACGACCTCCCAGTGCATCACGATTGAGAACGACTTCAACGACGAATGGGTCGAGCTCAAGGGTCTGGGCAACGTGGAAAACTGCGATCCCGAGCAGATCATCCCCGCGATCCAGGCGGCCGGCATCATCGGCATGGGCGGCGCGGGTTTCCCGACGCACTTCAAGCTGCAGGTCCCGCCGGATAAAAAGGTGGATACCATCATCCTGAACGGCGCCGAATGCGAGACCTTCCTGAACGCGGACCACCGGCTGATGGTGGAAAACCCCGTCCGCATCGTGGACGGCCTGCGTGCGGCCATGCGCGCTGCGAAGGTGGAGCAGGGCTATATCGCCATTGAGGACAACAAGAAGGACGCCATCGCCGCGATGGAAGCGGCGGCGAAAGGGCGCAAGGGCGTGACGGTCGTGACGCTCAAGGCCAAGTATCCCCAGGGCGCTGAAAAGCAGATCATCAAGGCTGTGACCAAGCGCGAGGTGCCCTCCGGCAAGCTGCCGGCTGACGCGGGCTGCATCGTGATGAACGTCGCGACCGCCGCCGCCGTCGCGGACGCCGTGATCGACGGCAAGCCGCTGGTCGAGCGAGTGACGACCGTTACCGGCAAGGTGCGTGAGCCTGCCAACCTGATGCTGCGCGTGGGCACCATCTTCCTGGATGCCATCGGCGCGTGCGGCGGTTATTCGGTCGAGGAACCGGGCAAGATCATCGCCGGCGGCACGATGACCGGTATCTGCGCCCCGAACGACACGGTATCCATGACGAAGACCACCAACGGCATCGTGGTGTTGGACCAGCAGGAAGCGACTTCGCTGGAGGAGTCCAGCTGCATCCGCTGCGGGCGCTGCGTGGAGGTCTGCCCGATGCACCTGAATCCGTACCGGCTCAAGAACCTGTGCGACGCGAACCTGCTCAAGGAAGCGAAGGAAGACCATATCATGGACTGCATCCTTTGCTCCAGCTGCTCGTATATTTGCCCGGCGCGGCGGTGGATCATGTCGTCCATCAAGAACGCGCGCGAACTGATTGCGCAAAGGGGGATTTAAGCAATGGCGCTTCATATTTCAACCGGCCCGCATCTGCGCGCGAAGGCCGATACCCAGCGTCTGATGCTGGATGTCCTGATCGCGCTCTGCCCGGCCACAGCGGCTTCCATCTACTTCTACGGTATCAAAGCCGTGCTGATCATCCTGGTCAGCGTGGCGGCGGCCGTGCTCTCTGAATTCGTGTGGCAGAAACTGGGGCACAAGACGCTCCGCGTAAACGACCTGTCCGCGGCGGTCACGGGCCTGCTGCTGGCGCTCAACCTGCCGGCGAACGTGCCGCTGTGGATCCCGCTGATCGGCAGCGTGTTCGCGATCATCGTGGTCAAGCAGCTCTTCGGTGGCATCGGCCACAACTTCCTGAACCCGGCGCTGGCGGCCCGCGCGGTGCTGCTGACCAGCTGGCCGTCGCACATGACCAAGGCGTTCCTGCCGATGCGCACGCTGCTGGAATCTGCGGCTGAGAAGGGCGTGGATACCCTGTCCTCCGCGACCCCGCTGCTGGTGCCCGGCATGACTGAAGTCAAGGACTTGCTGCTGGGCAACATCCCCGGCGCGATCGGCGAGACCTGCAAGATCGCCATCCTGATCGGCCTCGTCTACCTGCTGGTCCGCAAGGTCATCTCCTGGGAAATCCCGGTCATCATGGTCGGCACGGTGGCGCTGTGCAGCTGGGCGTTCGGTGCGGATCCGCTCAAGGCGATCCTTTCCGGCGGCCTGCTCTTCGGCGCGTGCTTCATGGCGACGGACTATGTGACCAGCCCCATGCTGAAGCTCGGCCATGTGATCTACGCCGTCGGCTGCGGCCTGATGGTGGCGCTGATCCGCCAGTTCGGCAACTATCCGGAAGGCGTCACCTACGCCATCCTGCTGATGAACATCGTGACGCCGCTGCTCGACAGGGCGCTCAAACGCAAAGTCTACGGGGAGGTGAAGCAGCATGGCTGAAAAATCCAATAAGCCGACCATGCGCGGCGTATTCGTCAACGGTCTGCTCAATGAGAATCCGACCTTCCGCCTGGTGCTGGGCACCTGCCCGACGCTGGCGGTCACCACGTCCGCGACCAACGGCATCGGCATGGGCCTCGCGGCGACCTTCGTGCTGATCTGCTCGAACGTCGTGATTTCGCTGGTGCGCAAGCTGATCCCGGACAAGGCGCGCATCCCGTCCTTTATCGTGATCATCGCGACCTTCGTGACCATCGTGCAGATGACCATGCAGGCGTTCCTGCCCTCCCTGTACGAGTCGCTGGGCATCTTCATACCGCTGATCGTGGTCAACTGCATCATCCTGGCCCGCGCGGAAGCGTTCGCCAGCAAGAACGGGCCCCTGATCTCCGCGGTGGACGGCCTGGGCATGGGCCTCGGCTTCACCTGCGCGATCACCCTGATCGGTATCGTCCGCGAGCTGATCGGCAACGGCTCCGTGTTCGGCATCAACATCCTTGGCGCGGCCTATGAGCCGATGCTCCTCTTCGTGCTCGCTCCGGGCGGATTTATCACCTACGGCCTGCTGCTGGGCATCATCAACGCGCTGACCGCGCGCAGAGCTGCTAAGAAGGGAGGCGACCAGGCATGAGGATTGTCGACTTCACTTCCTTCCTGCTCTTCATGGTCTACTGCGTCTTCGTCAATAACTTTATCTTCTCCCGCTTCCTGGGCTGCTGCCCGTTCCTGGGCGTATCCAGCAAGGTGGAGACGGCCACCGGCATGGGCCTGGCCGTGACCTTCGTCATGGGCCTTGCGTCCTTCTTCACTTACTTCGTGAATATGCTGCTGATGGCGCTGGGCCTCGAATACCTGCAGACCATCGCGTTCATCCTGGTCATCGCAGCGCTGGTGCAGTTCGTCGAGATGTTCATGAAGAAGTCCATGCCCGCCCTGTATTCGGCGCTGGGCATCTACCTGCCGCTGATCACCACCAACTGCGCGGTGCTGGCGGTCACCCTGCTGAACGTGCAGAACAATTACAACCTGTTCGAGTCCGTCTGCAACGGCGTTTTCGGCGCGCTGGGCTTCATGCTGGCCATCGTCCTGATGGCGGGCGTGCGCGAGCGCCTCGAGACTTCGGACATCCCGAAGAGCTTCAAGGGCTTCCCGTCCAGCCTTGTGATCGCCGGACTCTTGTCCATCGCGTTCATGGGCTTCCAGGGCATGGTCAAGTAAGGAGGAAACAACATGAATTTTATGCCGATTCTGTATGCCCTTCTCGCCTTGGGCGCGCTGGGCGCGATCTTCGGCCTGGTGCTGGATATCGCTGACAAGAAGTTTGCCGTGGAAACCGACGAGCGCGTGGCCGCCGTGCGCGAAGCCTGCGCCGGCGCGAACTGCGGCGCCTGCGGTTACCCCGGATGCGACGGCTTTGCCGCCGCGGTCGTCGCGGGCGAAGCCCCGATCAACGGCTGTTCTGCGGGCGGCGCGAAGACTGCCAACGCCATCGCCGCTATCATGGGCGCGGACGCCGGTTCCGCCGAACCGAGGGTTGCCCGGGTGCTCTGCCAGGGCGAAATCGGTACCGCCAAGGAGCGCTACCGCTACGACGGCTACAAGTCCTGCCAGATGGCGGCCCAGATGGTGGGCGGGCCCAAGATGTGCCCCTACTCCTGCGTGGGCCTGGGCGACTGTATGGACGTCTGCAAGTTTGACGCCATCCACATCGAGAACGGCATCGCCGTGATCGATCCGGACAAGTGCACCGCCTGCGGCATGTGCGAAAAGGCTTGCCCGCGCCACGTCATCCGCGTAATGGCGAAGGACGCGAACGTCATCGTCCGCTGCCAGAACTCCGACACGGGCCGTGTCGCCCGCGAGGCCTGCATGAAGGCCTGCATCGGCTGCAAGCGCTGTGAAAAGACCTGCCAGTACGACGCTGTCCACGTCGAGAACGGCTTTGCCCGCATTGATCCGGACAAGTGCACGCGCTGCGGCGAGTGCGCCAAGAACTGCCCCTGCGGGTGCATTACAATCTGATTATCTGATACGCAAACGCCCTCTGACGATCCGGTTCGTCAGAGGGCGTTTTTATATGACTTCAGGATTACAGGGAAAACGTCTGTTTGATCAGCTGTGCCGCGTCCGCGGCGGACATGTTCGAATTGTCGATGCGAAGATAGTTGCCGAAAGGAATCTCCCCTTCATTGCTGACCAGGCGGTACCGGTCTTCAGCCATCAGCCGCTGATTAGAGGCTTCGACGTCCTGCTTGGACGGCTTGTTCCTGAGCCGGTTTTCCGTCGCGTTGCGGGCCAGCCGGATCTCCTGCGGGGCGACCAGTTCGACGTAATAGAATTCCGTACCGTAAGGCGCGAAGATCTCCTTGACGTGCTTGATATAGTCCCAGTCCGCCTGCTGGTCGAACGCCCACATGTAGGTGAAGATCATTCCGTACTGGCCGGATGCGGCGAAATTCCGAAAAATGATCTCCCGGATCTCGGATACTGTTTTCCCGTCATAATGCCCGAACACGCTGATGACGGGCTCGATGGTCATGTGATTGTGGAACAGCCGGAGGTCGGTAATCTTCGTCAGTTCCTGCCCGACGGTCATCTTTCCGACCGCGCCGCTGCCGATAATGAATACGAGTTTCATGCGGGTCCTCCTGTCAGCTTCTCCGCCAGCCGTACGGCCGCCATCGCGTCCGGGGCGTAGCCGTCTGCGCCGATATCTTTGGCGTAGGCTTCGGTGAGGACAGCGCCGCCGACTATGACCTTGCACCAGGGGGCTTCGCGGTGGATCAGGGCGACAGTCTCCGCCATCGCGGGGACGGTGGTAGTCATCAAGGCGCTCAGCCCGCAGAGCGGCGCGTGCAGGCGCTGTACGGCGGCGAGAATGTCTTCCGGCGGCACGTCCTTGCCCAGGTCTGTCACGGCGAAGCCGTAGTTCTCCATCAGCAGGCGCACGATGTTCTTGCCGATGTCGTGTACGTCGCCGCGCACGGTGGCGAGCACCATGGCGTAGCGCGTCGCCTGCTGCTGTCCGCCCATGGCGGCTTTGATCTCTTTGAAGGCGGCTTCGGCGGCTTCCGCGCTCATCATCAGTTGGGGCAGGTAGATGGTTTTTGCTTCAAATCCCCGGCCCACCTCGTCGAGGGCGGGGATGATTTCTTCTTTGATGACACTGAGACCGTCCCTGCCTGCGTCCAGCGCGGCGCGGGTCCAGCGGGCGGCTTCTTCGCGCAGGCCTTTGACGACCGCGCGGTGCAGCCCTTCCTGCCCGGCCGTGTCAGGCGCGGCAGCGCCGGACGGGGCGGCGGATACGGCCTGGAGGGCCGGCAAAGCGCTTGCGAAACGGATATATTCGCCGCAGTTGGGGTCCTGGCCGTTGAGCGTCCGGCAGCTCAGCATCGCGCCAAGCATCGCGTCGGAACAGGGATTCATGATCGCCGCGGACAGGCCGGACTGCAGGGCGGCTGTCAGGAAGGCGCTGCCGATCGTTTCGCGGGAGGGCAGGCCGAAGGACACGTTGCTGACGCCCAGCACTGTGCCGCAGCCGGTTCTGCATTGGATCAGGCGCAGGGCCTCAAGGGTCGTGCGAGCCGCGTTGCCGTCCGCGCTGACGGGCATGGTCAGCGTATCGAAAACGATGTTTTTGCGGGCGATGCCTTCCGCTTCCGCGCGCGCCAGGATGCGTTCCGCGATGGCCAGCCGGCCTTCCGCCGTGGCAGGGATGCCCTGCTCGTCCATGGTCAGCGCGACGAGCACGCCGCCGTATTTCTTCGCCAGGGGCAGCACCGCGTTCATGACTGCTTCGCTGCCGTTGACGGAATTGATCATCGCTTTGCCGTTATAGCGGCGGAGCGCCGGCTCCATGGCGGCGGGGTTCGCGGTGTCCAGCTGCAGGGGCAGGTCGGTGATGGCCTGCAGCTCCTCCGTCACGCGCGTGAGCAGGGCGGGCTCGTCCAGCCCGGGCACGCCGACGTTGACGTCCAGCACCTGCGCGCCGCGCTCCTCCTGTTTGATGGCCTCGTTCAGCACATAGGCCATATCGCCTTCCGTCAGCGCCTGGCGGAGGCGTTTTTTGCCGGTAGGGTTGATCCGCTCGCCGATGATGACCGGCGCGCCGTTCAGCGCGACAGCCTGGCTGCGGGAACTGACCACTGTTTCACGTTTTTCGGCCAGCGGCGGAGGAACCATGTTGGCCGCGCAGTGGCGCAGGGCGCGGATGTACATGGGCGTGGTGCCGCAGCAGCCGCCCATGATCCTCAGGCCCAGGGGCACCAGCCCGACCACGCCGCGGACGAAGTCGTCCGCCGGGATATCATACACGGTCTGCCCGTTCACGTCCTTGGGCAGGCCGGCATTGGGCTTCATCAGCACGGGCACGGAGGCTGCCGCCAGATAGCGTTCCACGATGGGGCGCAGGGCTTTGGGGCCGAGGGAGCAGTTGACGCCGACCGCGTCCGCGCCAAGGCCTTCCAGCATGGCGACCATTGCTTCCGGGGTGCCGCCGGTCATCAGTTTGCCGTCCGCGCCGTATGCGTTGGAAACGAGCACGGGCAGATCACAGTTCTCTTTCGCCGCGAGCAACGCTGCCTTGGTCTCGTAACCGTCGTTCATCGTTTCGATCATGACGGCGTCGACGCCGCAGGCAGCGCCGATCCGGACGATCTGCGCGAAATACCCGACAGCTTCTTCAAAATCCAGCGTGCCCAGCGGCTTGAGCAGCCGCCCGCAGGGCCCGATGTCCAGGCCGACAAAATGCTCGCCGCAGGCTGCGCAGGTGTCGCGGGCCGCCTTCGCGCAGTCCACCGCGGCGCGGATCATCGCTTCGCACTTGCTGAGCGGGTAGCGCAGCGGATGCACGCCGAAAGTGTTAGTCAGCACCATGTGGCTGCCCGCTTCGTAATAGGCGCGGTGGATGCCGGTAATGACGTCCGGATGGGAGAGGCTCCAGGTTTCCGGCGCTTCGCCGGGCCGCAGGCCCGCGGCCTGCAGCAGGGTGCCCATGCCCCCGTCCAGGAAGAAGGGGCCGGTGCGGAGTAAGTCTGTCAAACGCATAGGGAGCGCCTCCTGTATAAGAGAATTGATCGTTTGCTTACAGTATCCGGTGCGTTATTTTTCTTCATCCCGATGATCGCCGTCACGCTCTTGCTGGGGCGCATCAGCAGGCTGTCGGTCAGGGTCACACCGATCAGGCGTTCACAGTCGAGGGCGGCGAAAACGTCGCGCTGGAGGGCGAGCGGCAGGTCTCCGTAGCCGGGGGAATAGCGCGGCGACAGCGTGTATTCCGGGAATAGCGCGGCCAGCTGTGCACACAGGGCATCGCAGGCGCCTTCCACCTGCTGGGCGCCGATGGCGTGCATCAGGAGCCCGTGGACGGGCGAACGCAGCGTGGCACGCGTGATCAGGCGGTCCATCTCCGTTCCGGCCGTGCAGCAGAACAGCAGGACGGCTTCGCAGCCGGAAAGGCGTCTGCCGAGGTCCTTGGAACGGGTCACCGCGAAGCCCAGATCGAGCCCTTCTTCCGTCCGGATCAGCGGGAATTCACGCCAGACGGCCCGGCAGCGGATACGCCCGCGGATCTCCGCAAGGCAGGCGTCCAGCGGCAGGTCCGCGCCGTCCTGGGCGCTGCGCGGCAGCATGGCGTAGCGCAGGATCTCCGTCTCGTCTGGCGCGATTTCCCCGAGCTCGGCGGTGTGCAGCGCTGCCGCCATCAGAAGGTCCTCCCCAGCATTTGGGAAAGGTGGCTCTGGATCGCCGCGGCGACATCGGGTTTGTTCATGGTATATACGTGCACGTGCCGGATGCCGTTGGCGAACAGGTCGATGATCTGGTCCGCGGCGTAGAGGATGCCGGCCTGCTTCATGGCCTCCGGCGAGGTGCCGAAACGATCGACCAGGCTCGTGAACCGGCGCGGCATGAAGCTGCCGGACAGTTTCTGCGCGCGGATGACTTGGCTGGCGGCCGTGATCGGCATGATGCCGGGCACGACGGGCACGGTGATGCCCGCCTCGCGCAGTTTGTACAGGAAGTTGTACAGCACGTTGTTGTCAAAGAACATCTGCGTGGTCAGGAAATCCGCGCCGGCCTCGACCTTTTCGCGCAGGGAACGGATGTCCTCCGCCTGGTTCGCGCTCTCAGGGTGCACTTCCGGGTAGCAGGCGGCGCCGATGCAGAAATCGCCGCTCGCCCGGATCTCCCGGATCAGGTCCGATGCGTGGGGGAAAGGACAGTCTTCCATCGCCTGCGGGTCCATGCCTTCGGGCAGGTCGCCGCGCAGGGCCATGATATTGGTGATGCCGCTTTCCCGGAGGGTGTCCAGGTAATCCCGGATGCCCTGCCGGTCCGCCCCGACGCAGGTCAGGTGGGCCAGGGTCTCCGTGGAGCTGCCGCACTGCAAGGCGCGCGCGACCTGTACCGTGTAGCGGCTCCCCGCGCCGCCCGCGCCGTAGGTGACGGAAATGTAAGACGGCTGCAGCCGCGCGATGGCGGAAGCCGCGATCAGGACGCCTTCGAAAGTGGCGTCCGTCTTCGGCGGAAATATCTCAAAGGAAAGGCTTAACGCCTGATCGCTGATCCTGTCGATGACCTTCATGGCTGCGCCTCCTGTAATTGACTGTGGTTGCACACAGGACAGTATAACGCAATCAGGGATCGGATTCAATATCACGCGGTGATATAAACCAATTTAGCGCAAGATTTTATGAATATTTTTTTCATATCCAGCAGGAATTTCGGAAGTAATGGCGTATATTTATACGAATACCCTGAGGAAGGTGCGTGGAGACCTCTTGCCGTGTGAAGTCGCTCAGTTCGCGGGTTACTGCGATGGCGTGATGAAGGCGATCGCCACCGCGCGCCAGGCGGTGGCCGAAGCCCGTGAGAACGGACAGCCCGCCGTCATGCTCGGGGAGCTGATCCACAACGCGCAGGCCCTGGAGGAATTCACCGCGCAGGGCGTGAGCGTGGTCAGCCGGCCGGAGGACGCGCCGCAAGGCGCGCGGGTGATCCTGCGCAGCCATGGAGAACCGCCGGAAACCCTGAGGCGCTGCGAAAGCCTGGGCCTCACGGTCACGGACACGACCTGCGTGTTTGTGCGCGCGCTGCACGAAACGGTACGGCGCTGCGCCGAAGCGGGACGCCCCGTGATCCTGCTGGGGAATCCGGACCATCCCGAAATCATCGGGACGGCGGGCTACGGCGGAGAGTGGGTGCACGTCATCCCCGACGCCGGGGCGGCGGAAACGCTGCCGGACATGGCTTCGCCGGTGCTGGTTGCGCAGACGACCTATCCCCCGGACAAGTGGGAAGCCGCGCTGCCGGTACTCAAAGCGCGGTACCCGGACCTCGAAGCAAAGCGCACCATCTGCCAGGCGACGAGCCGGCGGCAGGCGGCGGCGCTGGAGCTGGCGAGGCGAGCCGACGCCATGATCGTGGTGGGCGGCAAAAAGAGCGCGAACACGCGCAAGCTGTTTGAGACCTGCAGGGCGGTCTGTCCGCGGACCCTGCTGGTGGAGACAGCGGCGGAAATTCCCCCGGATTTCTGTGACACGCGGACAGAATTACTTGGAATAGCCGCCGGTGCGTCCACACCGGATTGGTCATATAAGGAGGTTTTTACTGTTATGAACGAACTGGAACAGAACAAAGTCGCAGAAGCCGAGGCTGCCGTGGAAACTGCAGCGCAGGAAGCGGTCGAAGCCGTGCAGGAAACTGTCGCAGAAGCTGCGCAGGAAACTGCCGAGGCCGCAGAACAGGCAGTTGAGGTAGCCGCAGAGGAAGCCGCGTTGACCGAAGAGGAACAGAACAAGCGCAGCTTTATGGATGACATCGAGGCTACGCTGGTACGTATCCGTCCCGGTCAGACTGTTACCGGGTCGGTCGTGCAGGTGAGTGAAGATGAAGTCTGCGTCAACATCGGCTACAAGTCTGACGGCCTGATCAAGCGCAGCGACCTTTCCGACGAGGATGTCCATGTGGGCGACCAGATCGAAGTTGAGATCGTCAAAGTCAACGACGGCGACGGCAACGTGATCCTCTCCCAGCGGAACATCGTCAACCGCAAGGTTTGGGAAGAGCTCATGCAGAAGTTCGAGAACAACGAGTACATCGACGCGGTGGGCAAAGAAGCCGTCAAGGGCGGCCTGATCGCCGACGCGAACGGCGTGCGCGCTTTCGTTCCCGCTTCTCATCTGGCTCAGCACTATGTCGAGAAGATCCAGCAGTTCGTGGGCCAGCCCATGAAGCTCAAGATCATCGACGTCAACAAGGAAAAGAAGCGCATCGTGGCTTCCCGCAAGGAATACCTGCGTGAAGAATCCGCCCGCAAGAAGGACGAAGCCTGGTCCAAGCTGGAAGTCGGCGCTGTCGTCAAGGGCACCGTCCGCCGCTTCGCGGACTTCGGCGCTTTCGTTGATCTGGGCGGCGTGGACGGCCTGATCCACATCACCGATATGGCCTGGTACCGCATCGGCCATCCCAGCGAAGTGTTGAAGATCGGCGACGAGATCGAAGTCAAGATCCTTAACCTGGACAAGGAACGCGAGCGCATCCAGCTGGGGTACAAGCAGCTGCAGTCCCGCCCCTGGGATAACATCGAAGAGAAGTATCCCGTGGGCATGGTCCTGGAGCGCAAGGTCGTCCGCATCCGCCCCTTCGGCGCGTTCATCGAACTGGAGCCCGGCGTGGACGGTCTGGTCCACATCTCCCAGTGCGCGCTGACCCGCGTCGCGAAGGTCGAAGACGCTCTGCAGCCTGACCAGATGGTCAAGGTCAAGGTTCTGGGCGTGGATCCTGAAGCGCACCGCATCAGCCTGAGCGTCCGTGAAGCGCTGGCTGACGAAGCCCCCGCTGAAGAATCGGCCGCGGAAGAAGCTCCCGTTGAGGAAGCTCCTGCCGAGGAAGCCGCTCCCGAAGCGCCCGCTGAGGAATAATCCTGATCACACAAGGACTGCTGCCGATTGGCGGCAGTCCTTTTTTGTTAATCTCATAAGAATAGAGCCGACGTTTTTGTGAATGCGCACAGAAAAGCTCTGCGTTTTCAGGAAATGGTTTTTCAGCGATAGTACGGCTGTCGATTCGCGCAGGCTTCCAGTCGTCCGGTTCACTTTTCCCTGGCTGCAGGAGATTCGGGATCAATCATAGAATACCGATTGGCGGCTTTAGAACAAAACTTGGGACTTGGGGAGTTCATGATGAAACGATACGAATTGAACGATCAGGATAAAAAGCTGATTGGAACAGCTTTGGAAGTGCTGAAAGAGAATTTCGACGACGGCGTATATAATCACACGGTTGGCTGTGCCCTGCTGTGCAAAAACGGGAATGTTTACAAGGGCGTGAACTGTGACGGGATTCATGGTTCCTGTGCGGAATATATAACCATCGGCATGGCTATATCAGCAGGGGAACGGGAATTTGATACCATTATCGCGACACACGCACAGCATCTGAATTACGTAATTCCGCCTTGCGGGAACTGCAGGCAGATGCTGTATGAATACTGCCCGGATATCAAAGTAATCGTGAATGACGAGAACGGAAACCTGATCAAAGTGAAAGCAAAAGATTTGCTGCCCTTCGCCTGGAAGCCGGTAACAGTATAAATCCCAGTTTGCCGATCCACATCATAGTACCGGCCGGACAAGAAGAAACGAGGAGTTTGGGACATGGAAAATTGGGAGGCTGAAGTAAAAAAGTACTGGAATCAGGTGTCTGATTCCGATTGGTATCAGTCGTTGCGGACGGAAGAAAAGCTGAATGCCATCAGGGATAACCCACGAACCGCATTCCATCCGGCGATGCTCGCTTTAATAGAGAAATACATAGGCGGATTCAAGGACAAGAAAATACTGCTGCCATCCAGCGGCGACAATCACGCGGCGTTCGCTTTTGCGTTCATGGGCGCGAAGGTAACGTCTGCGGACATCAGTGAGCGGCAGCTGGAAAACGCGAAAAATATTTCTGACAAATGGGGATTGGAGATCGAGTATATTTGTGACAACACGATGCATCTGTCAAAAATCGCGGATTCCGCTTACGACCTTGTGTATACGTCAAACGGAACGCTGACATGGATCAGCGATTTGAACGAAATGTACGGGAATATCGCCAGGGTACTGAAAGAGGGCGGTTATTCTGCGGTATATGACATGCATCCCTTTAACAGGCCGTTTACCGGAGAGGCCTGGAAGGAGCCGGTCATCAGGAAATCATATGATGACGTCTTTCCGGATCTGCACTGGAGGGTACAGGATATTATCAACGCAAACGCGTCGTCCGGGCTGCGGATCGCAGAAATGGCAGAGCTTCCCGCAGTCGATGCTTCTTTCTGGTTCAGGTATGATGAATTGAAAACAAAAACAGAAAAGGAAACAAAAGGCCTCAACGATTGGAAACGGAATCCTATGGCTGCCCTCCCGGCATGGCTTGCCCTGATTTCCCGAAAACAAACCGTCAAATGATTTGTACCGAGGGGATTCTGACTGTCTCTTGACGTCCGGCGAGGAAAGTGCTATCTTGCTTGCGTAAACAGGATCATCGGTGCCGTAATGGCCGGAGAGGAGAGGGTGAACGTGTCGCAATACCTGATGACGGAAGGGAACATCCACAGCAAGATCATCCGGTTCGCCGTTCCCGTCTTCATCGGCCATTTTTTCCAGCAAATGTACAATACCGTGGACTCCCTGATCGTCGGCAATCTGATCAACGCGGAAGCGCTGGCGGCGGTTGCGTCCACGGCTTCCTATATTTACCTGATGACCGCCTTTTTCATGGGCTTCGCCATGGGTGCCGGCGTCGTCATTGCCCGGCATATCGGCGCGCGCGACGAAACGGAGACGGGAAAAGCGGTCCATACGGCGGTCGGTCTGGGCCTGGTGTTCAGCCTGCTGATGACCCTCTGCGGCATCTTCCTGTCACCGGTCGTGCTCGGCTGGATGGGGACGCCCGAAAACGTCATGGACCAGGCGAGCCGCTACCTGCGGGTCTATTTTTCCGGCTCCGTCGCCATCGTCATGTACAACGTGTTCGTGGGCATTCTCCAGGCGGCCGGCGACAGCAAGCATCCCCTGGTGTACCTGGTCATCAGTTCGGTCACGAACATCGCGCTGGACCTGCTGTTCATCGGGGTCTTCCATATGGGCGTCGAAGGCGCGGCGCTGGCCACGGTGTTCTCCCAGATCCTGAGCATGGTGCTGGTGGCGCGGCTGCTCCTGACTACCCGCGAGAGCTTCCGCCTGCGGCCGCGGGCCATCCGGTTTGACCGCGACAACATGCGCCAGATCTTCCGCTTCGGCATCCCGACGGCGCTGCAGGGCTGCGTGATCGACCTCTCCAACATGCTGATCCAGTCCTACATCAACAGCTTCGGCAGCCAGGCCATGGCCGGCCTCGGCGCGAGCTCGAAGATCGAGGGCTTCGCCTTTCTGCCCGTCACGGCGTTTTCCATGGCGCTGACGACGTTCATCTCCCAGAACATAGGCGCACAAAGAAAAGAGCGCATCCGTGAGGGCATGCGCTTCGGGCTGGGCTGTACGGCGGGAATGCTTCTGGTCACAGGCGCGCTGATGCATATTTTCGCGCCGCAGCTGATTACGCTTTTCAACCGAGAGCCGGAAATCATCGCCTACGGCGTCACGCGTACGCGCATCTGTGCGCTGTTCTATTGCCTGGTCGGATTCTCGCACACCGCGTCCGCGGTCGCGCGCGGCCTCGGCAAGCCGATGACGCCCATGGTGGTCATGCTGGTCTGCTGGTGCTTCGTGCGCGTGGCGGTGCTGCTGACCATCGGGCGGGTCTGGCACGACATCCGCCTGGTCTGCTGGATCTATCCCTTCACGTGGACGCTGTCCACGATCGTCTATGTGGTGTACCTGAACAGGACGACGAAAAGGATGCTGAATCCATTAACGGAATAGCGTTGCAAAAACGATAGAATTATGATAATATTACAATAGTATATTGATAAGAGGTGCTGCGTATGATTCAGATCCGTCCTGTATCAGACCTGAGAAACAAATTCCCGGAGGTCGAAACCCTTGTGCTCAAGAGCAATCAGCCGGTATATCTGACAAAAAACGGCTACGGTTCCATGGTGCTGCTGAGCCTTGAGCAATACTCGATGCTGACAGAGAATATCGAAGCCAAACTGGACGAAGCGGATGCGGTAGCGCAGGCGTCATCAGAGCGTCTGGGCGATGAGGAAGTGTTTAGCAGTCTCAAGGAGCGGGTCCATGGACACAAAGCGGTATAAGCTGGTTTATCTGCCTCTGTTCCTGGAGGACATGAACCGGATCGTGGATTATATCAGCATAACGCTCAATAATCCGGAAGCGGCAGACCGTCTGATCGACGATGTAAGGCAGGCGATACATGTCCGGCTGCAGAATCCGGAATCAAATGAAAAATGGGCCTCTCCCAAACAGCGGCCCCTTCCGTATTACCGGATCTATGTGCGGAACTACATTGTGTTTTATGTTGTGTATGACCAAACCATGGAAGTGCGCCGGATCCTGTACAAAAGGCAGGACTGGACCAATACGCTGTAAAGGTTAACTCAGAATACCGCCTGAACCAAAACCATATAAGCCACTGTCCCTGCCAGGATACTGAGCAGGGAATTTCTTTTCCACGCCTGGAGCACGACGACGATGGCCGCGGCGACCAGTTCGGGCAGGCCGTGGGGGTAAGCGGCAGGGGTCACATCCTTCAGGCAGTAGATCACCAGCAGGCCGATCATCGCGGGCGGCAGCACCCTGCCCAGGTACAGGACGAAGGGCGGGGTATGCTTCCGGAAGACGATGAAAGGCAGAAAGCGCAGGAGGATGGTGACGGCGGACATGATCGCCACCAGGATCGCCGCGTGGCCCGTGTTCGTCATGGCTGTTCCTTCCCGGGCCCGGAGAGCTGGCCGCGCAGCAGGGTCAGGACCAGCGTGATCAGCAGCATATCGGGGATCAGAAAGCGCTCCGGTCCGAATGCCAGCAGGCAAACGAGCGAGCACAGCAGGCCCGCCAGCGCCGGGATGTGCTCCTTTGTGGAGAGCCACTGCTCCGTGAAGCTGGCGATGAACAGCGCGGTCATGGAAAACTCGATGCCCACCGTGGAAAACGGGAGCATAGAACCCAGCAGACTGCCCAGTACGCTGCCCGTGACCCAGTAGCAATGATTGAACAGCGACAGCAGGAAGCGGTACAGGTGTTCGTCCGCCCCTTCAGGGACTTTGCCGTCGCACAGGATCGAATAGGTTTCGTCCGTCAGGGCGAAGATCATATAGGGCTTGTAACGGCCCGCGTCTTTGTATTTCCCGATCATGGAGATGCTGTAGAACAGGTGCCGGGCGTTGACCATCAGGGAAGTCAGGACGGCCGTAAGGGCGGTCGCGCCGCCGGTGATCAGGCTCACACCCACGAACTGCAAAGAGCCCGCGTAGATCAGCAGGCTCATGGCGAACGCCCATCCCGCGCCGTATCCGGCGTTGCGCAGCAGGATGCCGAAACCGGTGCCCAGCACAAGATACCCCGCCATCACGGGGACCGAATGATAAAAGGCCTGTTTGACGGTTACGGAGCGCATATCAGAAGCTCCACGGGAGATACGCCGCAGCGACCGCCAGGATCAGGGCCGGGAGCATGTTCGCCACGCGCAGCCGCCTGCCCCAGACCAGGTTGACGCCCACGCAGAAGATCAGCACGGAACCAATCAGGGAGAGGTACTGGACCGCCGTCTGCGTCATCACCGGCGCGACCACACTGGCCAGCAGGGTCACGCCGCCCTGCAGCAGGAACACGGGAATGGCGGAGAAAGCGCAGCCCTTGCCCATAGAAGAGGTCATGACCGCGATGATGACGAAGTCGAGCACCGCCTTGACGGCGAGGGTGGAATAATCGCCCATGATGCCGTCGCGGATCGAGCCGACGATGGCCATCGCGCCGACGCAGACGGTCAGCGAGGCGGTCACGAAAGCGTTCACAAAGCCTTTGTCGCCGCTGTTGCCGGTACGGTTTTTCAACCACTCGCCGAAGCGTTCGATGCCGCGTTCGAGACGCAGGGCTTCGCCGATCATCGTGCCGAGCGCGAGGCAGAGGACCACGAGAAGGGATTTCGCGCTGCTGACAGCGCCTTCGCGAATGCTCAGCATGCCTTCCATGGCGCCGGCAATGGCGATGAAAACGGTGCTGACGCCGCAGGCCTTGGTCAGCGCGTCCTGCTGTTCTTCCTTGAAGAGTTTTCCCGTAAAGTGGCCGACGAGCCCGCCGCCCACGATGGCGCCGCAGTTGATCAGTGTTCCGAGTCCCAGCATACCGTCCCTCCGCGCTTCGAAAAATCCGCGCCAATCATACCATAGATCATGAATTTACTCAATTCCAGTACAGCGAATGAACAGGGGTTGTTGCACAACCCCTTCGATCAAATGGACACTCCATTTGATCGACAAAACGCCTTTTCCTCTCGTCCCTTCCTCAATTCGGCATTGTCGCGCTTCGCGCTCTGTGCCTCATTGCGGCTTCACCCGCCTTCATCGCCCACTGGGCGCGGCGGCCTCCGCCGCCCGGGCGGAAAAGGCGCAAGGAAAGCATTTTTGCTCTCGCAGGGCAAACTCTGCTTCGCAAAAATGCTCCTCGCACCGCACATGTCGCTGCTGCGGATTACAGTTGGAGGGACTGCGGTCCCTCCAAACCTCCCAGAGTTTTCCGATTACCCAGTAATCTGTGTCGCACAATCATTTTGAAAAATCAAGACACGTGTAAAGAGAAAGGATGCTGCAGATGCTCTTCAGCAACATCCCTGGGAAGATTCTTATGATACGATGTTCCTCACCCATACGCCCTTACGCACCAGGTGGAAGCCGAAAGCGCACTTGATCAGCTCTGCGCAGTTTACGCAGACCAGCATCCAGACGATGTACATTTGGGTGTACCGGCTCAGGACGAAGGCGACAGGAATGCACAATACCCAGAGGCAGACGGAGTCGAAGAGGAACGTGATCCATGTTTTGCCGCCGGACCGGAGGGTGAAATAACAGGCGTTGGCAAAGGCGTTCATGGGCATGAAGACGGCGTTTACGATCATCAGCCTGGTCGCCAGTGCGCGGATATCGGCGCCCGTCTGGTAGAAGCGCGGGAAGAACGGCGCCGCGCAGATCAGCAGCAGGGCGGTCGCCGCGCTCATCACGATCGACATGACGATCAGCTTGCGGGCGGAATCTTTCGCTTCATCGAGGCGGTTCGCGCCGAGGCGCTGGCCGAGAATGATGGCGATCGCCGTGCCCATGGAGATGAACACCACGTTGAACAGGTTGGTGATCGTCGAGGAGATATTCTGCGCCGTGACCACGCTCAGGCCGCGCATGGAATAGCACTGGTTCAGCGTAGCGATCCCGCTGGACCAGAGGGCCTCGTTGATGAGAAGGGGGAAGCCTTTGCGGAAGAACTCCTTCGTCCGGCTGAAGGGAATGCGCATCGTGCTGAACAGGCCGGTCACCCAGGGGTTCTTTTCTTTGTGCAGGTGGGTCCACAGGACCACGATCAGCAGTTCCACGTACCGGCTGAACACTGTGGCGATGGCCGCGCCGTCCACGCCGAGCTTCGGGAAGCCCCAGTGGCCGTAGATCAGCAGCCAGTTGCCAACAAGGTTCACAAGCACGGCAGCGATGCCGGCGCGCATGGGCAGGAGCGTCTCGCCGCACTCGCGCAGGCTGCTGGCGTACGCCTGCGCCAGCATGAAGGCCGGAAGCCCGATGAGCATGATGCGCAGGTAGGATTGTCCGAAGCGCAGCGTACTCGCGAGATCCCCGCCTTCTGCGGACTCGTTCAGGTACAGGCCGATCAGCGGCTCGCCCGCGGCCATCAGCACGGCGCAGGCGGCCAATGTCAGCAGGACGCCGATCCACAGCTTGTAGCGGAAGGTCTGGCGGATGCCCTCGTGGTCGCCCTGGCCGTAAAACTGCGCGGTGAATATGCCCGCGCCTGCCAGCCCGCCGAAGATGCAGAGGCTGTATACAAAGATCAGCTGGTTGACGATGGCGACGCCGGACATCGGCTCCGTGCCGACCTGGCCGACCATGATGTTGTCCAGGAGGCTCACGAAGTTGGTGATGCCGTTCTGCACCATCACCGGCACCGCGATGCGCAGCACCATGCGGCGGAAAGACCGGTCGCCCAGGTATTTTTCTCTCAGACTGATGGACATGCAAACTCCTTGGAAGTCGGTGGAGCGTAGGATCAGGACAGGTTGGTGGTCAACAGCAGGTCCTCGCACTTCCCGATCGCGTCCGCGTGGCCGACGATGCAGATGGCGCCGTCTTCCGCGAGGGCGTTCAGGGTGCCGAGCCACGCCTTAAGGTCGTCCGCGGTCATATGCAGGACGCGCTCGCGGTCCGCGCGGCGTTTTTCGTCCGTGATGCCCTTGAACCAGCGCACGTCCGCGATCTTGCCTTTCTGGCGCGGGGTGGAGAGCGGTTCGCCCTGCCCGATCGTGGAAATGATATAGGGGGTCAGCGCTTCGCCGCCTTCTGTGAACGTGCGGATGAATTCTGGCATGGCGCGGTAGGCTTCGAGGGTGTGCGCGGGGTTCGGGTCGCGGTAGGAAGCCGCGGACACGGAGCCGGAGCTGCGCAGCGAGAAGCTGACGCCGTACGCGCCGCCCTGAACGCGGACGGTATTCCACAGATAGCCGAAGCTCAGAATGTTGGAAAGCACGGCCGCGGTGCTGTTGTAGGGCATGTCGCCGCGGTGCAGGGACCAGCCCATCGCCGCGTAAGCGATCTGCGCGGGCACAATGAAGGCTTCCTTCATGGCCGCGTAATAGGGCACTTCGCGCATCGCCGGCGCGGGCTCGCTCTGGGGCAGGCCCCGCAGCAGCAGGGAAGCGTCCAGGCGCTCGCCGGTGACGCTGAGGGTCAGCCTGCTCAGGCAGACCGTCTCGCTCAGGACGCGCTGCCACAATTCGCGCAGCTTGGGCAGGAAGGCCGGAAGGTCGGCGCAGATCTCATGCGAGCGCTGCACCAGCGTGATGCCGGACAGGCATTCGCCGGCGGCTGCCAGAGCGCTGTAATGCGCGCTGACGCGCTGGGTCGCGTAACGGCTGCCGCCCATGATTACGGACTGGCGCAGGTCGTCGTCCGTCTGCATCAGGATCTCGCGAATCAGCTGGTCGCTCGAAAAGTCGGTCTCGGTCAGGATCTCGGTCAGCAGGTCGGCCGCCTTTTCAGCGTTCTCCTTCAATGCGGAGAAAGAGGCGGTCAGGTATACGGCGCAGTGCGCCGGGTCGTCGTCCTTCGCGATGGGCTCGAGTTCGATGTCCAGCGCGCCGGTATACAGCTTGATCTCGCGCTGCAGTTCGGTCACGGTATGCCGCGCAGTCGGCAGTTCGCCGAGCAGGTCCGGCAGCAGGGCGATGTCGGTCAGCTCCTTGGGCGTCAGCTCGCCGAGCAGGTAATACATGTTCACGTGCGCGATGCCGGGGCAGGGCGCCTCGTGGTAGAGCACGGTCACGCCGTCAGCCTCGGAGACCTCGGTCATCGTCTTTTCGGGGATCGGGTTGACCTCGTCCAGCGTCAGCTGCGGCAGGGTCGCGAGGGTTTCCGGGCTGTCGGGAGTCTGCTGCCAGCGGACGAGGGCGTGATTGTCGGCGATCAGCTGTTCGTAAGCGGTATCGTCCAGCTTGCTGAGCCGCTCGTCCAGGCGCGCCTGCTCTTCCTCGCGCAGGCGGTCGTCCATGGCCGCGTCGGGCGTGAGGATGATCTCGTGCGTATCCTCGGGCGAGAGGAATATCTCGCGCAGCAGCTGTTCGTAGCCGTCCGTCGCGAGCATTTCGCGCAGCTCGCCGAGCTCCTTGTCGTAGGTCAGGTACAGGGCGGGATCGCCGCCGTACAGCCAGGCGTTCTGCGCCATGATCGCGCGCACCAGACCCTGCGGCTCGGTCGGCTCCTTCAGGCGGAAAGCCAGGCGGTTGATGGAGGCTTCCAGGTCCTTGCGGTCGATGCCGTCAGCCAGCAGCTTTTCCGCCGTCCTGCGCAGCGCGTCGCGGATGGCGTCCAGCTTTTCCGGCTCCGTATTGCGGATCCAGACCGCCGAAACGGTCTGCAGGATGCCGTCCTGCAGGGAGGCGTTCAGGTCCTGGCCCAGCTCCGCGTCGAGGATCGCGCGCTTGAAGGGGGAGTCGTTCCCGCCGGCGACCGCGTCCAGCAGCACCGAAACGGCCAGGGCGCGCGTCTTGTCCTGCCAGCCGTGCAGGAGGCGGGTAAACATGATGTGGGCCTTGTCCGAGGGGTCCTCATCCCTGGCGATGGCGTACTGCGCCCGCACCTGCCGCGCCGTCTGCGGCGCCTGGAAAGGCAGGTCGATCGTCCGGCCGCTCGCCTGGAAGCGGTTCAGGTAGCTTTCCAGCAGGGCAAACGTTTCCTCGGCGGGAATGTCGCCGTCCAGCCAGATGCGCGCGTTGTCCGGATGGTAATAGCGTTTGTAAGTGTCGATGAACTGCTCGTAGGTCAATTCGGGAATGACCGTGGGGTCGCCGCCGGAGTTATAGCCGTAGCAGTTGTCGGGGAAGATCAGGGACGCGGCGGTCTGCTCCATGACCTCGTCCACAGAAGACATGGCGCCTTTCATCTCGTTGAGCACGACGCCCTTCAGAGATGCGGGCTTGCCGCGGCCTTCCAGTTCCACGTGCCAGCCTTCCTGCATGAAGATGTTGCGGTTGTGCAGGATCGCGGGCGCGAATACCGCGTCCAGATAGACTTCCGTTAGGTTCAGGAAGTCCTGGCGGTTGCGGCTTGAAACCGGGTACATGGTCTTGTCCGAGAAGGTCATCGCGTTCAGGAAGGTGTTCATGGAGCCTTTGAGCAGTTCCACGAACGGCTCCCGGACCGGGAATCTGTCGCTGCCGCAGAGCACAGAGTGCTCCAGAATGTGGAAAACGCCGGTCGAATCTTCTGGCAGGGTTTTGAAAGTCACGGAGAAGAGCTTGTTCTGCTCCTCGCTTTTGCACCAGCACAGCTGCGCGCCTGACTGGGTATGCGTCATCTCGATCAGGGTCGCGTGGATCTCGTCCAGTTCACGCACCCGTGTCACTGTAAAGCCGTGGTATTGATCGCCTGTTTGAAACAGCATGTCGTTCCTCCTGTAGGGTCAGTGGCCCGCAGCCGGTCTCGGCCGCGAAAACGCCCCTATTGTAGCAGGAAATCGTGTTTTTATCAAGCGAATCGGGGGATTACAAAATTCTGACACAATGCATATATTGACGCCGGATTTCCGTTGTGGTATTTTATATGTGTGCAAGGGAGTAGCCGATCGCCGGGCAGCCGGCGGGTTTGCATTCCGTCAACCGTCCGCAGAAAGCGGACCGGAACAAATGAGATGGCAAGACTTGCGCTGTGACAATGGCCACGGCGCGAGTCTTTTTTCGTACCGGGGCCGGCAGAATCGACCCATATGGAGGTACAGAAAATGCTTGAATTCATCTTCATCATCTGGCTCGTTTCCCGTCTCCTGCTTCCCCGCTGGGGATATCGCCGCTATTATCGCCCGTTCTTCGGCCTGGGCTGGCTGCCCCTCGGGATGTTTATCGGCAGCCGGATGCGCCGCCCGCACTATGGCGAAGGCCCGCGCAACAGCCATGACAGCTTCTGCGGCCGCGGCCCCGAAGGCTTCGGTGAGCCGCATAACGGCAACGGATGGTGGTTCTGACGGGGCAGTAGCACTGCCCTTCGATCCGGTGGAAACATACAGTTTCCACCGGATCGACAGAATAGGTAGATTACATGCAAAAAGCCTTCCCCCGATTTCGGGGGCGGCGAAGTCCGCCGCGCCTTGCAGGCGAAACAGGCGGACATAGCCGCAATGAGGCACAGAGCACGAAGTGCGACAATGCCGAATTGAGGAACGGTCTGGTCGAACGCAGTGAGGTCGGATGAGGGTTGATATGCAACCGTTCTCTCCAACCTTTATCTTGACAAAATGCGGCAATCCACATAGAATCAGGGCGTTGAAAATCAGGAGGATCTCTTGTATGAAAGACCCTTTCTGAATGGAAAAAGGAGAGATCGGGCCTATGAAAAAGGGATCGTCTGACTATAAGCTGCTGACCGGGCTGTTTTTCCGGCTGCTGCCCTATCATATCCTGCTGATCGTGATCAACGCGGTCAACGGCATCGTGGACAGCCTGTACGCCAGCAACGCGATCGGAAAAACCGCCATGAGCGCCATCGGGCTGTTCGGCCCGCTGAATCATTTCCTGTACGCGGCGAGCATCATGTTCGTCAGCGGTTCGCAGATGCTGTACGGCCGTTACCTGGCCAAAGACCGGGAAAAGATCCACGGCCTGTTTACCGTCAACCTGCTCATTTCGGGTGGGCTGGCCCTGCTGACCTCCGTACTGCTGGTAGCGGGCGTGCTTACCAACGCGACCCGGATCCTGGTATCGCAGGAGCCTGACCTGCAGATGCTGAACCAGTACATCCTAGGGCAGTCGATCGGGATCCCGGCGCTGGTGCTCGGGCAGCAGCTGTTCGCGTTCCTTTCCCTGGAAAACCAGACGAAGCGCACCATGGTGGCCAGCATCGTCTGTTTTGCGGTGAACGGCGTCCTGGACCATCTCTTTATCGTCACCTTTCCCATGGGCACCTTCGGGCTCGGCCTCAGCTCCTCCATTGCCGCCTGGGTCTTCCTTGCGGTGCAGGCGGTCTATTATCTGGCCGGCAAGTCGGAATGGAAGTTCTCCCTGCGCGCCTGCCGCTGGCAGGACGCGCCGCAGATCGCGAAGCTCGGGTATCCCGGCGCGCTTTCCCGGTTTGTGGAAATGTTCCGCTGCCTGATTGTGAACGGCCTGATACTCCAATATGTCGGTTCCGTCGGCCTTTCCGCGTTCGCGGCGTCGAACTCGCTGCTCGCGGTCGTCTGGGCGGTCCCCTTCGGCATGGTGGCTGTCTCCCGGATGCTGTTCAGCATCAGCATCGGCGAGGAGGACCGCAGATCGCTGGTCAACGTCATGAAGATCGCGCTGACCAAAGGCATGCTGTTGATGTGCGGCATCGTGGTGCTGCTGATAGTCCTGGCAGAGCCGCTGACCCGGCTGTTCTACCGTGATCCGGCAGATCCCGTATATCAGATGACGGTCATGGGATTCCGCATCCTGCCCCTGTGCATGCCGCCGGCGATGATCAGCCTGCATTTCGCCAGTTACGCGCAGACCATGGAAAAACGGGTCATGTCCACGGTGCTTCCGATCATTGACGGGATGGTCGGCGTGGTGCTCTTCAGCTTCATCCTGATCCCCGCGCTGAAAATGAACGGCCTGTACATTTCGAACGTCCTGAACGGCGTGCTGTGCTTTGCGGTCATCCTGGCCGGCGCGTGGATCGTGCTGAAACGCTGTCCCCGCTCGCTGGAGGAACTGATGGCGATCCCGGGCAGCTTCGGCGTCTCGGCGGACGAGCGCATCGACATTGCTGTGCGGAGCATGGAAGAAGTCATGGACGTTTCCCGGCAGGTCACCGCCTTCTGTGACGGGCGGGGGATCGACCGGCGCAGGGCGTACCTCGCCGGCCTGTGCATGGAGGAGATGGCCGGGAATGTCGTCGCCCACGGCTTTACCAAGGATCAGAAACAGCATTCCATCGATATCCGAGTGGCGCATAAAGGGGATGACATCATCCTGCGGCTCCGGGACAACTGCAAGGCCTTCAACCCGTCCGACCGCATGAAAGCGATGGAACCGGGGGAACTGGGCAAGAACGTTGGCATTCATCTGGTTTATGAAATGGCCAGCGAAGTCAGCTATCAGAATCTGCTGGGCATGAATGTACTGACAATACATATATAAAAGCAAAATGATAAAAGGGCTATTCAACAAGTGGTTGAATGCCCTCATCTGTCACGCCTTCGGCGCGACACCTTCTCCCGAGATCGGGAGAAGGCTTTTTATTTGCTTTTCATCGCAAATATATCAGTATCAAAAAAAGAAATTATTTGAGAAAGCAATACGCCAAAAGGCTTCCCCCGATCTCGGGGGAAGCTGTCAGGCAGAGCCTGACTGATGAGGGCTTTCTTCAGCGTCAGCGGTCTCTTAGTATTAAACGATTCAGGTACTGCTTCCAGACAACCCTGTGCCGTTCTGTATGGCTGTGATCGCGTCAAACTCAGCCTGGGTGATGATATTGGCCTGCAACAGTTCGATCAGCAGGCTGGCGTTCTGCGCGGTCGCTTTCTTCTGCTTTTTGGTCTGCTGGCCGTCCTTCTGCGTCGCGCCGGCGGTTGTGTCTGTACTGTCTTCTGCGGCGTTCGCGTCGGACGTGTCTGCGCTGTCGCGCGCATCCATATAAGCCTTGATCTTTTCGCGGGTCTCCTGCGAGATCACGCCCTGGGCGAGAAGTGCGTCAAAGTCGATGGCTGCAGTGGCGGATGTGCTCTTCTTGCCTTGCTTTTGGCTGCGCTGGCCGCCCGCTGCGCCGCTGCCGCCTTTGGCTTGCCCTTCAGCAGGCGCCGCGCCGCCGGGCTGTCCGGGGACTCCGGTGCGCTTTTTGCCGCCCTTGCTTCGGCTGCTTTCCCCGGATTGCTGGCCCTGCTGCTGGCGGCGGCCGCGGGCCTGCGCGTTCGGGGCCGGCTGTACTTCCTGCTGCTCCTGAACGGCAGCGCCCGCTGTTCCGGTGTCCTCCGCGAAAGCGCCTGTGGCGCCGACGGCCAGTACAAGCGCCAGTATCCATACGATCATTCTTTTCATCGGTATATCCTCCTTCATGCTTATGAAACATCTTCAGCCGAACGGGAATGTGCACTGTTCCTCTCCGGCGGTATCATCATACGGGAAGATACTTAAAGAAAGATTGAAAAAACCGGAAAATACCGCTCTTTTCATCCCCCGGAATCTATGCTATAATCGCATCGACAGACGGCGCGGATGGCGCAAAGAAACAAAACAGGGAGGCACGGTTATGCAGTACCCACCCATCATGAAAGGTTTTCCGGTTCTGCTGCACGGCGGCGACTATAATCCCGAGCAGTGGCTGCACATGAAAGAGGAGATCTGGCCCCGCGATATGGAACTGGCGAAAGCGGCCGGCATCAATACCCTGTCTGTGGGGATTTTCTCCTGGGCGGTGCTCGAGCCGCGCGAGGGCGAGTACGATTTCAGTTTCCTGGACGAGATCATGGATATGCTGGCAGCCAACGGCCTGAAGGCCGTGCTGGCGACCCCCAGCGGCGCGAAACCGCAGTGGATGGCGGAAAAATATCCCGAGACGCTGCGGGTGGATGCGGACCGGAGACGGAGACTGTACGGCACGCGGCACAACCACTGCCTGTCTTCACCCGTCTATCGCGAGAAGATCTGCGCGATCAATGCCGCGCTGGCGGAGCGTTACAAGGATCATCCGGCGCTGGGGATGTGGCATGTCTCCAACGAATACGGCGGCGAGTGCCATTGCCCGCTGTGCCAGCAGCGCTTTCACACATGGCTCGAAAAGCGGTACGGGACCATCGACAGGCTCAACGCGGCCTGGTGGAACACTTTCTGGAGCCATCTCTATACCTCGTTCGACGCCGTGGAAAGCCCTTCGCCCATCGGGGAATGTGATAATCCGGCCCTCAGCCTCAACTGGCGGCGTTTCACTTCCGATCAGTTCCGGGACTTTTATGAGTGCGAGAGCGCGCCGCTGAAGGCGATCACTCCGGGTGTTCCCTGCACCGCCAACCTGATGGCGACCTATGAGGGCATCGACTACTTTAATCTGGGCCGCGCGCTGGACGTTTCTTCCTGGGATAACTATCCGCAGTGGACGGGCGATGCCCGGGACGCGGACGTGCTGATGGACACAGCGTTCAATCACGATCTGATGCGCGGTGTCGGCGGACAGAAGCCGTTCATGATGATGGAATCTTCTCCCAGTGCGGTCAACTGGCAGCCGGTCAACCGCCTGCGCCGGCCCGGCATATTGATGCTGCAGGGCATGCAGGCCGTCGCCCACGGCTCGGACAGCGTGCAGTATTTCCAGTTCCGCAAGGGCCGCGGCGGCACAGAAAAATACCACGGCGCGGTGGTGGACCATGCCGGCACGAAGGAGACCCGCGTCTACCGTGAGGTATCGGAAGTCGGCAAGCGGCTCGGAGAGCTGAGCGCCATCACGGGCAGCGCTCCGGAAAGCCGGATCGCGCTCATCTATGACTGGGAGAACCGCTGGGCGCTGAAAACCGCCGCTTTCGGACATCGTAACAATCACCGCTATGAGGCGACCGTACGCGCGCATTACTGTGCGCTGCGCGGGCTGGCCTATGACGTGGACCTGATCGACCAGACTTGCGCGTTAGAGGGCTACCGTGTAGTCGTCGGGCCCATGACTTACATGCTCCGGCCGGGATTTGCGGAGCGTGTGCAGCGCTTTGTCGCGGATGGGGGCGTGTATGTAGGCACTTATATTTCCGGCTGGGTGGACGAGGATGACAAGTGCTTCCTCGGCGGCTGGCCGGGTCCGCTCAAGGACGTTTTCGGCCTCTGGGACGAGGAGACCGACGCGCTGGATGAGACGCAGCACAACCATTTCAGCTGGCAGGGCAAGACCTACCGGGTGGATGATTACGCCGCGCTGATCCACGCCCGCGGGGCGGAAGCGCTGGCGCAGTACGATGAAAACTTCTACCGTGGCTTTCCTGTGCTGACCCGTCACGCGTACGGCAAAGGGCTCGCCTATTACATCGCTGCCCGTACCGGCGGGGATTTCCTGCGTGACTTCTTCGCGGCGCTCCTGCAAGAGCAGGGCCTTCGGCCGCTGGTTCCCGATCTCCCCGCCGGGGTGGACTGCACCTCGCGCGTGGGCAGCGAAGGACGGTTCCTGTTCCTGCTGAACGGGAATCCGCACGCCGTGACCGTCTGCGTGCCTTCGGGCGTCCGGGAGGAGGACGGGACGCCGGTCCGCGGCCAGACCGAGCTTCAGCCATGGGAAGCGCTCGTCGTCAGGACAGACGGCGAGTGAATCTACGGGGAGAACTGAAGCATGAAAACCCGTTATCCCCTACTGCTGGTGCATGGTTTTGCCATGAAGGACACCTTCTTCATGCGCTCTTTCGGACGCATCGATCGCATCCTGCGCATCCAGGGGCACCAGGTCTTCACCAGCAAGATCGACGCTGTTGGAAACGTGGAAAGCAACGCACAGCAGCTGAAGGAGGAGATCGACCGCATCTGCGCGGAAACCGGCGCGGAGAAGGTCAATATCATCGCGCACTCCAAGGGCGGCTTGGATGCCAAATACATGATCCAACACCTCGGCATGGCGGACCGCGTGGCGTCGCTGACGACGCTTTGCACCCCGTTCAAGGGCTCTCCGATCGCCAGCTTCATCCTGCGGTTCCCGGAGTTTGCGGTGCGCTACGCCGCCTGGTGGGTCAACCTGGCCTACCGGATCCTGGGCGACCGCGCGCCGGACAGCTTTACCGCATGCCAGGAAATGCGCCGCGTGACGGACGAAACCACCGAAACGCTGAACTGCGCCGGACAGGTCTTCTGCCAGAGTTTTTCTTCTGCGGTCCGCAAGGGGGAAAAGGGACAGGACTTCGTGATGAGCATTCCGCTGGCCTTTTCCCGCTGGCTGGAGAAGAATCGCATCACGGACGGACTGGTCCCGAAAGATTCCGCGATTTTCGGCAATTATCGCGGCGACTGCGTGGACGGCTCGATCTCGCATACCGAGATCGTGGACTTTATGGTCGCTGACAAAAAGCGGGACAAAATCTACGCTTTCTATTCCGCCCTGTGCGAAGAACTGGTCAACGCCGGGTACTGAGCAACCGGAACCCGCACAAAACCGAAACTGCAAGCAGCTGACAAGGAGTCTGTTGTATGAACAAGAACGATTTCACCCATCCCCTGCCCCTTCGCAGCGTCCGGGTCACGGACGGGTTCTGGGGCAGCTATCAGCGCAGGGTGCTGGACAAGGTGATCCCCTACCAGTGGGAAGCGCTGAACGACCGTGTGCCCGGCGCGGATAAAAGCGGCTGCATCCGGAATTTCGAAATCGCCGCGGGCCGCAGACAGGGCGAACATTACGGCTGGGTGTTCCAGGACAGCGACTTGGCGAAATGGCTGGAGGCCGTCGCCTATGCCCTGACGGTGCGGCCGGATCCTGAGCTTGAGCGCACGGCGGACGAAGCGATCGAACTCGTCTGCGCCGCGCAGCAGCCGGACGGATACCTGAACACGTATTACATCATCAACGGGCTGGAGAAGCGCTTCACCAACCTCCAGGACCATCACGAGCTGTACTGTTTCGGGCATATGCTGGAGGCGGCGGTCGCCTATTACCAGGCGACGGGCAAGGACGCGCTCCTGCAGGCCATGATCCGCTACGCGGACTGCATCGACCGCTGCATCGGCCCGGAAGAAGGCAAGCTGCACGGCTATCCGGGCCACGAGGTCGCGGAAATGGCGCTCATGCGCCTGTATGCGATCACGCATGACGAAAAACACCTGAGGCTGGCAAAGTATTTCATCGATCAGCGCGGCCAGGCGCCGCTGTACTTCGAGGAGGAGGGGCGCCGGAACGGCAACCGCTTCTATTGGGAGAACAGCCCGTTCCGCTATAACTATTACCAGGCGGGGATGCCCGTGCGCAAGCAGAAAGAGGCGATGGGCCACGCGGTGCGTGCCGCTTACCTGATGAGCGGCATTGCGGATGTCGCGCGGGAAACCGGTGACGAGGAGCTGTACAGGACCGCGCTCACGCTGTGGGAAAGCGCGACCCGCAGGCGCATGTACATCACCGGCGCGATCGGTTCCTCCCACTACGGCGAGGCCTTCACCTTCGACTACGATTTGCCGAACGATACCGTCTACGGCGAGACCTGTGCGGCGATCGGCCTGGTCTTCTTCGCGCGGAGGATGCTGGAGATCCGGCCGAAAGCCGAATACGCGGACGTGATGGAGCGCGTGCTGTACAACGGGGTCATCAGCGGCATGTCGCTGGACGGGACGCGGTTCTTCTATGTGAATCCGCTGGAGGTCGTGCCGGAGGCGTGCGAAAAGGATGAGGGCAAGCGCCATGTGAAGCCCGAGCGCCAGAAGTGGTTCGGCTGCGCCTGCTGCCCGCCCAACCTCGTGCGGCTGCTGGCTTCCGTGGGGCAGTATATGGTCACCGCACGGGACGGAGCGGCCTACATTCACCTGTATATCGGCGCGGACCTGGTGCTGGAGCTGAACGGCCGGCCGCTGAAGGTCAGCCTCCGATCCGGATTCCCGTGGCAGGGCAAGGTCAGCCTGTCGGTGACAGACGGCCAGGCGGGCGGATGCATCGCGCTGCGCATACCCGGCTGGTGCGGCCGTTATACGCTGGTTGTCAACGGCCGGCCTCCGGAAGCGTCTGTCAAGGACGGATATCTTCTGCTGGACCGCACTTGGCAGCCGGGGGATACTGTAGAACTGGACTTCGATATGCCGGTCACGCGGATGGCCGCGGACCCGCGCGTGCGTGAGGATATCGGAAAGGTGGCCGTCACGCGCGGCCCGCTCGTTTACTGCCTGGAGGAAAAGGACAACGGCAAAAACCTGCACCTGCTGCGGCTGCCGCGGGAAGCGGAGTTTGAGATCCGCGAAGCGCCGGACCTGCTCGGCGGTGTGACGGTGCTGACCGCGGAAGGCCTGCGCCGCAGTGAAAACTGGGCCGCCGATGCCCTGTACGCGCCGGCGGGACAGTCCGAAGAGACGCCCTGTCCGCTGACCTTTATCCCGTATTACGCCTGGGCGAACCGCGGGATTGGGGAAATGAGCGTGTGGACCAGGGAATGATAATTCAAGGTATAGTGCATCAGGAAAAAGGCATAGAGCAATTCTGCTTATGCCTTATACCTTCTCCCTTATACCTTAATGATTGTTGGGGGTTTTATGAAGAACATTCAAGCTATGCTGGACGCCGCGCTTGTCCGCGGCCGTGAAACGGGCTGTTTCCCTGCTGCCGCCGCGGCGGTGGGAATCAGGGATACGGTTCTCGCGCGCAGCTTCACAGGCGAAACGCCGCTGCCGGGCGATGAGCCGGTCAACGAGCATACGCGCTTTGATATGGCGTCGCTCTCCAAGGTGCTGGGGCCGACCATGATCGCGCTGAAGGCGCTGGAAGCAGGCACGCTGCGGCTCGAGGACAAAGTAGGCGATTTCTTCCCCGACGCGCCGGCCGACAAGCGGGACATCACCGTGTTCATGCTGATGACGCACACGGGCGGGTTCAATCCGTCCTTCCGGTTGGACCGGATGGGCATCCGCCCGGAGGAAACCGCGCGGGCGATCCTCAATTATCCGCTGACCGAGAAGCCGGGAACACGGCCGATCTATTCCTGCATGGGCTATATCCTGCTGACGAAATGCCTGGAGCGGCGCTTCGGGCAGCCGCTCGACGTCCTCGCGCGGGAGCGCGTATTTATGCCGCTGGGCATGACGGAGACGGGGTACTGCCCGCCCGCGGCAGCGGTCTGCGCCGCGACTGAAGTGGATCCTGAGACCGGGAGGCCCTGGATCGGGATCGTGCACGACGAAAACGCCCGTTTCCAGGGCGGGGTGTCCGGGAACGCGGGCGTGTTCATGCCGCTCACGGACGGTATCCGTTTCGCGAAAATGCTGGCGAACATGGGCGACGGGTACCTGCGGCGTGATACCATGGAGAAGGCGATCCACAATTATACACCCGGGCAGGAACAGCACCGGGGGCTGGGCTTCCACCTCGCGGGAACACCGGACTGCTTCTTCTCTTCGGCGGTGCCGGATGCGTGCTTCGGCCATACCGGCTTTACCGGCACCAGCCTGCTGGTCGAGCCGGGCACCGGCTTCTGGGTGCTGCTGCTGACCAACCGCGTCTATCCCACTCGCGACACGTCGCTCCTCTTCCCCTTCAGGCGCGATCTGCATGCGACGATGTGGAAAGCGGTCACACAGCGGGACGGGTGATCAGGGGGCTGGCGCTTCTTCGATGAAATGAAAACCTGTTTTCATTTCATCGATAAAACGCCTTTTCCTCTCGCACCTTTGGTGCTCCCGGGCGGAAAAGGCGCAAGGAATGAATTTTTGCTCCCGCAGGGCAAGCTCTGCTTCGCAAAAATTCTCCTCGCACCGCGCATGTCGCTGCTGCGGATTTATATTCGAAGGGCTTTGCCCTCCGAGCCACCTAAAACTAGTTGACTCTGTTTTCTGTATCGATTCGCCATCAGTCATATTAAAACAGGGCGGTTGCAGGATCATGTCTGCAATCGCTCTATTTTTACTTCTTTGTTCTTGAAGCAGCCAGCAGCCGGATAACGGTCGCGTAGCGCGAGAGGCGGTTCAGCGCTTTCGAAGGGAGTCCGGCCGGCTGTGAAGGTGCCGGCGTCACAGGCATCTTCAGCTTTGGCGCCGAATTCGGGGTGGGTAAAACGAGCTTGGGAGCCGGACGGGGCCGGTAAGTATGGCCGGCGGGCCTGCCGGGGAAGGCGGGCTGCGTCGCAGTTTCTGCGGTCGGCTGCCGGTTTAGCGTCATCCTGTGCTGAAGGCGGTCCAGCCCTTCGTTGACGATGTAGCGGTAAGCGGGGAATTCGTCCGCGGTGATCCTGTACAGCCGATGCGGCAGCAGGCACGCGTCCTTGATGGCGCGTATCCACGCGGACAGGCCGTACAGGCTGAGCAGCATATTCCATTCGGCGGTCAGGGATGTCATCGGCGGGACGCAATCCTCGCCGGAGACGGCGATATAGCCGTGCTCCAGACGCTCGGTCAGGTTGTCCACGTTGTCCAGAAACCGGATGATGCTGTCCTCCCCGACGTTCAGCAGGTCGGCCAGCGGCGATTGATCGGGTTCGCCCAGTACGCGGCGCAGGGACGTTTCGGACTGCATGTGCAGTACTCGCAGGATCGCCAGGCCGTTCAGCAGCGCCTCCGGCGCGGTTTGCGCGCGCATCAGCAGGTCGTGCGCTTCGCGATGGCAGGGGTCTTCCACGGCGGAACCGTACATCTGGCGCCGGTCGTACTCGCTGGGGGTGAAGACCAGGTATTCACCCATGTGCTGCCAGGCGCCGAGCCGGGGCACGAGGTCGTCTTCGTTCAGGATATGCGTGATGGGGTATCCGCCTTCCGGCAGCGGGCGGCCCGGATGCGCGACCGAAGGTGACGCGAAGCCGATGCCGCTCAGGTATTCCCGGCGGACGCCTTCGCGCAGCAGTTGGTCGATGAACACCTGCATGACCGCTCCGCCCTGGCTGTGGCCGCACACCCAGAGCCGGAAACGGCAGTCCGGCTTTTTCATCGCCTCGATGATGTCCGCTAGGGTCAGGCGGCCGAGTTTCAGTTCGCTCGCGGCATAGGGAAACTGGATCTGCCCGGTGCGGCTGACGAACTCCTGCGTAAGCTGCAGGAAGCCCGCGTGAAGCCCGTCCTGCACGTCCATGCGCAGGTTGGCTGTCCAGTCGCCCAGCTGTTTTCCGGTGCCCATGAAGCTGATGCCCACGATCATCAGCCCGTCCTGGGGCATGAGCATCACGATGGCCTTCAGGGAGTTGGTTTCTTCTTCGGACTGGCGAAGCCCGAGGATCTGCTCTACGGGATTCAGGGCGGACATTTTCAGCTTGGCCAGCGTCTGCAGGGTGCTGCGCGTCAGATCGGTGATTGCCGATCCCGTGCTGTTCAGCATCGCACCGGTGAGCAGCGTGCGGTTGATCAGCATGGAAAAATCCCGCCATCCGGCCTCGGCCCAGTTGTCCTGGTCCATGGTATAAGCGGCGGCGGCGAGCTCGTAGGACAGGCGGAGCGTGCGCTGGGAGCAGTTCGGCGCGCCTTCCGCGGCGCTGCCGGTTTGCTGGAAGAGCGTGGAGACGTCAGACAGTCTCACGCCGGTATATGGGCCTTTTGCAGTCATGCCGGCCTCCATCAGGCAAAGTAGATTCCGGTAAAGTAGGATGTGTTCATAAAGTGCGCGGCCAGACTGCTCTCATTCAGCAGATCCCTGAAAAAGTCCAGGGGGATCGCTGTCAGCATCAGCGGCACCAGCAGGAAGAGGAGCGCCAGCAGCATGGCCCCGCGAGCCAGTCCGAACACCGTGGCGATCGCCCAGTCCACCCCGCGCACCAACGGGAAATGAAATACATAATTCAACAGGCTGATCAGCAGCGCCAGCGCGATATAGAGCGCGAAGACGCAGAGGAAATAGCTCAGTATCCGGATGGCGGAGGCCAGGACGGCGCTCTTGACGTAGTCGTTCACCGTCATGTCGGATTCGATCTTCGCGCCGCTGGACAGGTTCCTGCGCAGGATCTCCGTCAGCGCGGGGGGCAGGCCGACGCTGTCGAGCACTTTGTCCACCGTCTCCGGCGCGATGCCCGTCACGGGCGTGTTCGCGAGTTCCACGTCGCCGACGCGCGCGAGCGCGTCCGTATAGGTGAGCAGCTGCGAGGTGATGGCCGTGTTGCCCGCCACGGCGTCGGAAAGCGGCGCGCTCAGGGGATAGGCCAGCAGCACCGCCAGGATCAGCGCGGCGGTGTTCATGACGGTTTGTACCGCGCCGCGGTATATCGCGTATGCGACGCTCAGCAGCAGCACGGCGATAATAACAAGGTCAAATGGATTCATGAAAACCCCTTTTCCCGAAGAAATTCGTTATCAGCAGGTCAGAATGGCGGTTGATATGCTTAAGACGCTTCGGACATAAACAGGCGGAGCAATATTATAATTCAAAGCCGGTCATATGGCAAGCGGGCTTTCATTCGTACAGGGGCCTTTCCATCTCCAGCGTCGTCTGCGGGCCGTGGCCGGGATAGACCGGGTGGTCCTCCGGCAGGGTCAGGAGTTTCCGGATGGAGGCCATCTCTGTGGCCAGGCTTCCGCCGGGGAAGTCCGTGCGCCCGTAAGACCCCTGGAACAGGGTATCGCCGGTAAACAGCGCGTCCCCGATCCGATAGGTGACGCTGCCCGGCGTATGGCCGGGGGTGTGGATGACGCGGATCTCGAGGCCGGCGATATTGAGTACTGTGCCGTCTTCTACGAGGTCGGTGGCTTCCGGGCGCGGCTTGCGGTCGTGCACTAGGTCAGCGACGCTCAGGTGCGGGTCGCTGAGCATCGGCGCGTCCAGCCGGTGGATGTAGATCGGCAGACCGGCAAACTCGCTGAGCGCGCCGGTATGGTCGAAGTGCCCGTGCGTCAGCAGCACAGCTGCGGCTGTTTTTTCACCGAGCGCTTCACGGATGCGGTCGGGATGTCCGGCGGGATCGATAATGACCGCTTCCCGGCTGCCGTCTGCGGACACGATATAGCAGTTCGTCCCGATCAGGCCGAGAACGAGGGGAATGATCGTCATGGGTGGTACCTCATACGCTTCTTTGATGCAGCGGAAGTGCTGTTCACGGGTTTTGTTCCGACATTTGTACCGACATTTATTCCGTCATTGTTCCGACATGCCGGAACGTCGGCGGGATACAATCCGATAAGAAAGGCCAATAATGCATAGGCTCGTCGTGCATCGAATATTTTATCATAGCCCGCCCGTTTTCTCAAGTAAAAACAGGGATCCCCTATATTATCAATGGAAAATGCAAGCTGATTTTGCTTTCGGAGAACACTGTCATCACAAAAACCGCTGCTGCCTTATCCCCTAAAATATATCAGGCACAGAGCATGCGACATTGTTTCTGCCTGATATCACATGGATTTTGATCATGTTGGACAATTTATTTATGTGGCCATGCCTGTGATTCTGAAATATGGACGCATTTGAATGGGAGGCAGATTGAAAACCGTTGGTTTTGCACAAAAAAACGCTTGACATTTTCCCCGGAAGCCGTATAAAATGAAAGCGTCTCTGATACAATGATCGCCTGAAAAGCGGTTCGACAACTGAAAAGGAGGATGTGCTCATGAAGAGAACCCTGTCTCTGCTCCTTGTCCTGAGCCTCGTGCTGGGCATGGCGTCTTTTGCCGCTGCTGAGCTTGCTTTTTATGACAGCAGCGCGCAGGGCTTTGCCAGCCTGGTGAGGGTCAAGGTGAATCTGGAAGCCGGCAAGATCGTCAGCATCGAGGTCGATGATTCCGGTGAATCCTACGCCCAGATCGGCGTCACCCGCGAAAACAGCGTCGACAAGTATATCGCCGCCGTTGTGGAAGCGGGCAGCGCGGCCGATGTGGACGTCCACACCGGCGCGACCTACACCTGCACCGCGATCAAGGAAGTCGTGAACGAGGCCCTGGCCGGCGGTGGGGCTGAAGTTTCTACCGAAACCACCCTGGCCGACGGCACCTACACCGCGACCGTTCCCTCCCTGATCGACCTGGAAGGCCTGGTCAACGTGGGCGAAATGACCCTCGAGGCTACTTTCAAGGACAATAAAATCGAGAGTATCACAGTGCCGAAGTACACGGATACGCAGGTCATCGGCGGCATCGCGTTTGAGGAACTGGCCAAGAAGATCGTGGAGAACCAGTCCACCGCAGTGGACGCGCTCTCCGGTGCGACCGTATCCTCCCGTGCTTTCCTGAACGCGCTTGACCTGTGCATCGAGCAGGCCGGCGGCGATCCCGCGGCCTTGAAGGCCCGTGAACTGCCTGCCTATGTGCCCGAGACCAAGACCTACGAGACTGACGTCGTCGTCGTCGGCGCCGGTATGGCGGGCCTCTCCTGCGCGATTGAAGCGGTGGACAAGGGCGCCAGGGTCATCGTCTGCGAGGCGCAGGACGTGTTCTCCAACTCCACCAGCCGTTCCGTCGGCGAAGTCATGGGCGCCAACACGAAGGCCCAGAAGGAAGCCGGCATCGAAGACACCGTGGAAGCGTTCTATGACGACATCTACAACCTGTACAAGGACGAGCCGGCGCTGGATCCCGTGGTCCTGAAGAAAATGGTCTTCGAATCCACGTCCCTGAACGACTTCCTGCTGGACAACGGCTGGGAGGTCGGTGCGCTGGTCAACGTCTCCAACAAGGGCGTCCGTGCGACCAAGCGCGGCCATATCTCCAAGGGTTCCGGCTCCGGCCTGACCAACGCGCTGGTCAATTCCGCCCGCAAGAAGGGCGTGGAGATCCTGCTGGGCACCACCGTTGACACCCTGATCCAGGATGAAAACGGCGCGTATGTCGGCGTGCACGCCACCACCAAGGCCGGCGACGACATCACCGTCATGGGCAAGGGCGTCCTGGTCGCCACGCGTTCCTACTCCGCGAACCCCGAAATGCTCGCCCGCCTGAACCCGAAGATGGACAATATCGAGATCCTGGTCGGCAGCGGCGACGGCTCCGGTTATAACATGCTGGAAAAGGCTGGCGCGGACATGATCCAGATCGACTATATCGCCATGATGTACTACTTCTACGGCCAGGGCTGGACCGAGTTCCCCGAACTGATCCCCGAGTCCCCGACTATCCCGAACTGCGAAGTGCTGTCCGTGGATGGCGCCGGCAAGCGCATCGTCTCCGAGGACGACTTCACTTTCGAGTACACCAAAATCAACTATGAGGAAGGCTATCACGAGGGCTACTGCGTCTACGGTCAGGCGACCGCCGACAAGTATCCCATCATGACCCGCCTGGGCCTGACCACCAAGACGCACAACGGCGACGACTTCGGTTACAAGGAAGATACCATTGAAGCGCTGGCCGCGCATGTGGGCTTCGACCCCGAAGTGCTGAAGGCAACGGTCGAACGCTACAATGAGCTGTGCGACAAGGGCGTGGACGATGACTTCGGCAAGGATCCGCAGTACCTGGTCAAGATCGAAGCGCCGTATTACCTGCTGAGAATGCCCATGATCTGCACGGACGGCTATAACGGCGCCCGCATCAACGAGTTTGCGCAGGTCATCGACACCAACGGCCAGCCCATCCCCGGCCTGTACGCCGCCGGCGCTGTTGCCAGCGCGCAGGTGACCAACATCAACTACTTCGGCTGCGGCACCATGCTGCTCAACTGCGGCGTCTATGGACGCGCTGCGGCGGACCACATTGTGGACGTGCTGATGAAGTAAGCTGTAAGTCATCAAGAATAAAACTGCCGTGATGCCGAAAGGCATCGCGGCAGCTTTTTTATTCGGATACGGGAGTAGTGTCAGCCTGCGTGAAGTCACTTCTCTTCATACCTGAGCAGGATGCGGTGATAGGCGACGGGCAGCGCGATGGTGATGACGACGACACCCAGGATGATCGGCAGGAAGCCCGCGGCGTTCTGCTTCAGAAAGAGAAACGGGATCCCGAGCAGTTCAAACAGGGCCGCGTAAACGAACCACAGGATCGCGACCGCGTGGTTATACTTCTGTACGTCGCGGACTTTCGGCGGCGTAACGCCGGTGAAAAAGCCGGCTGGTTGTTTTGAGCGCCAGGTCAGGATGCCGATCACCAGTATCATGACAGCGATCACGCTCCAGATCACAAACCCGATCATCATGGCACACCCTCCTATTGAAACACTTTGGAAAATACACAGGGGCTGCCGGCAGGCAATACCGGCAGCCCCTGGTTTGTTCTGTGATTATTCCGCGTTCAGCATATTCTGCAGCAGCGCGATCTGCTCGGCGAGTTCGCCGCGGGTCATGACCACGTCAGCGGTTTCTTCGGTGACGTCAGACTCAAGCTGTGCGCCGAAGGCGGCTGCGACGAAGTCGATGATGATCTTGTCGGACAGCGCGTTGGTCAGCGGGGTATCGACTGTGCTGTCCGCGGGCACCAGTTCATAGCTGGCAAGGAAAGCGTGTGCTTCTTCCGGCGCGTTCGGGCCGCCGCCGATCAATATGTACAGCGGCGCGCACAGGTCGCCCACGGTGGCTTCGCTGTCTACGCCGAAGGTATCTTCGCTCTTGGGGGCCATCAGGCCGTTCTCAAAGACGAAGCGCACGGCGGCGTAATGCGGGTGTTCTTCAGGCAGGTCGGTCAGCTCGATCTTGGAAGGATCCTGCGCGTTGAAGGGGTTCAGGATCACATCGTACAGCTCGGCGTTCGCATTGATGGCGGAAGCGGAGCCGGCGGTGGAGCGGATGCCGTTCTCGCACAGCTTCTGGTACATGTCCGCGGCGGCCTTGACGGCTTCCGGGGTCACGGCCTTCAGTTCGCGCATGTATTCCACGTTCAGGTCCTGCGGATCGCCGTTCAGGATGTTGATGAGGGCGTTCATCGCGCCGGTCAGTTCGCCGGAGGATTTCGCGTAAGCGGCATAGGAGGACATGATGTAGCCGTCCAGCGTTTCCTGCGTCACGTCGAGCGTGCGCAGCTGCTCCGCCAGCCCTTCGTACACGGCAAAGGTCTCGCGTACGTTGGGGTCACGGTAGGTCAGCAGGTAGACGCCGCCGTCCGTCAGCGCGCCGGTCCAGGGCGCGTACACGCCGTACTGGTCGCGCAGCTGGGGTACCAGGAAGATGTCGGATACCAGGGAGGAAATCGCGTCCAGGCTGGCGTCATATTCTTCCATGCCCAGGTTCTTGTAATCGGCCACGATACCGTTGAACTGCACCTGCTGGTCCACGATCAGGCCTTCGCGCTGCGCGGGCACAGGCAGGTCGTATTCGGCCTTCTGGATGGGAGTGCAGTCCAGCCTGGCGAGGAAGGCGTCCGCCAGCGGGTCATTCGCGGCTTTGCTCTGTTCGTTGCCGGCGAAGGCGACCATCGCGTGGTAACGGTTCCTGAGCGTCTGCTGGATGGCGGTCAATGCTGCGATGACCGCTTCAGGGGTGGTTTCCATGGCAGCTTCGACCTGCTCGAGGAAAGCGTAGTATTCGAGGAAGTTTGCGTAGTTGTAGTAGCGGTACAGCGCGTTGTTGACAGCCAGAGCGCGGTACAGCTGGATGTTGTATGCGTTCTGGTTGATGTTCGAGCGCAGTGCGGTCTTGATGGCAGAAATTTTCTCCGCCAGATGTTCGTCGGTATAGTCGGTCTCAAATACCCGTTCGTACATCAGGTCGTAGGAGGTCGCCATGTCTTCGTCCATGCCGGTCCAGCCCATACGCAGCCAGGGGGAGAAGTTATCGTTTTGGCCCAGCAGGGAAATGCGCAGTTCGAGGCTGTTCAGGTAACGGGCGGTCAGCACGTCCAATTCTTCCTTGGTATGGTTGGCAGTGTTCAGTTCGCCGGCCAACTGGGTGAAAAGCTTGAACCAGTGGATGCTTTCCTGCGGCAGGCCGGAAGCGTCCAGGAACATGGCCACGCGGCCGATGCCTTCGACACCCGCTTTCGCGCTGATGCGGCGGATCTCGTCGTCGCCGGTTTCATCAGTCACGTCATAGATCTTCATTTCCTCGGGCAGGGAGGAGACGGTCACGGCGGTCAGATCAGCCACCATGGCGGAGGTATCTTCTTCTTCGGCAGCAGCGTTGGTCGTGTCGATGATCGCCTGCAGTTCTTCTTCGCTCATCGCGGCCTTGACGGCGGCGAGCTTTTCAGCCAGCGCAGCGTCCTTGACTTCCTTCTGGCCGGGTTCTGGATATGTGGTGACCAGCGCAGTGGTCTGGCTGTTGATCAGCCATTTTTCTACGCCGGCTTTGTACAGGCCCTGGCTGTTCCAGTCTTTCAGGCTGGACAGGGCTTCCACATAGTCGAAGTAGTTGAAGGGATTGCCGCTGGTCGCGTAGGAATAGGCGATCTCGGGAATGACGTTCGTACCGACATCCGAATCTTCGCTGGTCAGGCGGATAGCCAGGGACAGGCTGGCCATCACGGCATCCACCACGTCATCGGCAAAGCCTTTTTCGGCGATGTCCTTGAGCGCGGCGTCCACGGTGGCTTTGAAGACTTCGGCGTCGCCCTCGTTCACGTTGGAAGCGGAGAAGACGATCGCGTCGTCCGGGGCGGTGGTGTCGATATAGCAGGAGAACTTGCCGGTGGGCAAAGCGCGCTTGAGAGCTTGCTTCAGCGGGGAGCTGTCGGAAACCAGCAGGTCGGTCAGGGTGTTCATGACCAGTTCCTGCTCGTCCGCACGCAGGCCGGAGCAGACCACGTAGTATTTGATTTCAGACTGGTTCGCGGGGTCCGTGCCGGCTTCCATCGGGAAGCCCAGGCTGGCCACGACAGGCTCGGTAATGGGGGTATAGCCGCTGTCCTCAAATTTGAAATCAGCTTTCTCGAAAGGCGCGAACGCGTCGTCCAGCAGCTTCAGGAAAGCGGTATAATCCTCAAAATCGCCGTACAGGAAGGCGATGCAGTTGGAGGGATGATAGAACAGGTTGTGGTAGTTCTTCAGGCTTTCAAAGGTCATGTCCGGGATGTAGTCCGGATCGCCGCCCTGGTCCATGCCGACCACGGAGCCGGGAAAAGCCGCGCGGTATGCGTTCATACCGGCCATGCGCGCAAGGGTGGTCGCGCCGAGCATTTCGGAATAGACGGTGCCTTCGATGGTCAGCGGGTCGTCCATGCTGGCCATGCGGTAGCGCCAGGCTTCCTCGCGGAAGATGCTTTCGTCCTCCATGATCATGGGGTTGAAGCAGCTGTCCGTATAATAATCAGCGTATTTCAGCAGCTGCGCTTCGCTCAGCGAGGCGATGGGATAGGTGGTCATCACGCTGTAGGTCGAAGCGTTCATATAGGTATTGTAGGTCTGGTAGCTCAGGTTGAAGAACAGCGCCTTGGACGGATATTTTTTGCTGCCGTCCAGGGTGGAGTGCTCGAACACGTGGGGCAGGCCCGTGTTGTCTGTCGGCCTGGTCAGGAAGGTCAGGTCGAAGACGCGGTTGGTATCCTCGTTCGCGATGTACATCAGCTTGGCGCCGGTGCGCGGGTGCTCGAACAGCACCGCCTGCGCGCCGACCAGCGCGAAATCGCGGATTTCTTTGGCTTCGAAGCCGTAAACAACGTCGCCGATCTGCGGCAGGCCGACCGCGGCCGGGGCTTCCGCCGGCTCAGCCAGCGTGCCGGCGCAGCTCAGCAGCATGGCCAGGGCCATCAGCAGGGACAGGCATTTCTGCAGGTTCTTCATGGGTAAATGTTTCCTCCTTTGGTGATAGACGTTGCTCATGATTTTACCGCGAATCGGCAAAAGATGCAACAGAAAAACAATTTGAAACCAATTTTAGGCGTTTTACGTTGACCGGGACCGCGGAAAGTGCTATTCTAAGATCACAGAAATACCATCATTCACGGAGGTCAATATGCTGGTTACGATCAAAAACGAAGCGCTGACTGTCGATATATCCACCATGGGAGCGGAATTGCAGTCCATCCGCGAGGCGGACGGCACCGAGCGCCTCTGGCAGGGCGATCCCGCGTTCTGGACCGGCCGCGCGCCGATCATGTTTCCGGTCTGCGGCGGCCTGAAAGAGGACGCTTACTACCTGGACGGCGTGCGCTATACCATGACCAAGCACGGCTTCGCGAAGCTCGTGGAATGGACCGTCGAAAAGGCGGAAGAGGACTGCGCCGTTTTCCTGCTGACGGAACAGCATCCCGGCTTTCCGTTCCGGTACGAGTTCCGCGCAGTCTACCGTCTGACCGGGAACGCGCTGGACATCACCTTCTCGGTGAAAAACGCCGATGAGCGCGTTTTCTGGTTCTCCGTCGGCTCCCACGAGGCATGGGCGACGCCGGGCGGGCTCGAGAAGTATACGGTCGTCTTCGAACAGCCGGAGACGCTCGCCGTCAGCCAGCTGGACGGCAGCCTGATCCTGCCCGAACCTGTGGTGATGGCCGAGAACGCCGCTGAACTGCCGCTGAAAACGGAATACTTCGCGGTGGACGCCCTGGTCTTCCCCGCGCTCAAAAGCCGCAGCGTGACCCTGAAAAACAGTGTGAATAACAAGAACCTCCGTGTCGACTACGAGGGCATGGGCATCCTGATGCTGTGGACGAAGCCCGGCGCTGATTATATCTGCATCGAGCCCTGGTGCAACCTGCCGGACCGTACGGATACCGACATGCAGATCGCGCACAAGCCGGGCATGATCTGCCTGCAGCCCAGGGAAGAGACAGCAAAGAGCCACCGCATCACATTCTTCTGATCAATTTGTCAGCACAGGACAGTATGACGAAAGCCGCCCGGAAGAGGGCGGCTTTTGTGATACGGCAGACAGTAAGCATTATGTGTGTTCCCCGATCATCTTTTCCATCCAGATCATGTTGTACCATCGGCCGAATTTATACCCGCAGCGGTGGAATTCGCCGACCTTCGTGTAGCCCATGTGCCGATGGAACTGCTCGCTGTTGCGGGTCAGGGTCTCATCCTCGACGATCGGGTCGCCGATGCACGCGTACAGGTTCAGGATGCCCCTCTTCCCGAGTTCGGCCTCTAGGGCCTCGTACAGCAGGCGGCCATAGCCCCTGCCCTTCGCGGCGGGGTCCAGGTAGATGCTCATTTCGCAGGAAAACCGGTACGCGGCGCGGCCCTTGAAAGGCCCGGCGTATGCGTAACCCCGGATGACGCCGTCCTCTTCGAGGACGAGATAGGGATACTGTTCCAGCGTGTGAACGATGCGGCTCCTGAATTCTTCCGGAGAGGGCACTTCATATTCGAAGCTGATCGCCGTATGCTCCACGTAGTAAGCGTATATCCCGAGCAGGCTTTCCGCGTCTTCCGGCGCGGCGGGCCTGATGCTGGCTCTGCTCATGCTGCCTCCCGTCAATTATTGATCGTATTCTTCGCTGCCGCCGGCCAGGCTGTCCACGGCGGCTTTCGCGGCGTCCCAGCCGAACCCGCGGCGGACGAGCGCCTGCACTGCTTTCCGGCGGACGTCGGGATCAGAGACGTCCTTGCGGGCAAGCAGTTTTTCGGCCTGCCTGAGGGCAGAGGCGGCTTCGTCTTCCGGGCTGAGCTCTTCGAGCGCTTCGCGGGCGACTTCCTCGCTGACGCCCTTGCGCCGCAGTTCCCCGTACAGCCGCCGGCTGCCGTAACGGCTGCTCCGGCTTTCGACATAGTGTCCGGCGTAACGCGTATCGTCCACGTAGCCCGCCTGTGTCAGCATCTGCATCACGCGGGCCACGACTTCCTCCGGATACCCGCTTTTGCGCAGGCGGTCTGCCGTCTCGTGCTCGCTCGCGTCGCGGACGCTCAGCAGCGCGGCCGCCCGTTCCAGCGCGAAGGGATAGGCCTGGGCCTGCCACCTGGCGCGCCAGGCATCCGGCTCGATACGTTCTCCGACGCGCACTTTGAACTGCTGGAACAGCGGCGTCGGCACGTCGGCATGGGTCCCGTCGTCAAAACTCACCCGTACACAGCCAGGCAAACGGCGGAGATCAGAAACAACGGACATAACAGCCTCCCTAAATCTGTGTTCTTTGAGGTTGTTTGAAACCGGGGTCAGGACCGGGGCAGGGATGAGTTATGAATGATGAGTTCAGACAACAATTCATCACTCCTCACTCATCACTCTCTGAAAACCTCCCTCGCCACGTCCCGGTTCAGCGCCGTGATCACCCCGTCGCGCTGCTCGGAGGCGGCGGAGGTCAGCAGGGCGAAAGCGGTGAACCCGTTCTCCGCATCGTCGCGGAAGAACAGGCCGTGCACCGCTCCGTAGGCGAGGCCCTGGTGCCCGTACAACGGGAAAGGCAGGTCAGGATCGCGGTAGATGAAGCAGCCGAGGCCCTCCTGCAGATGCGGGTCTCGCTGCCCGAAGTCCGAAATCGGGATCCGCATGGCGGCGCAGGCGGGGTCGGACAGGGTAAACGCGGCGATGCGCAGCAGCTCTTCCGCGGTCACGCACAGGCCGCCGTGGGCGGTCAGGTAGTCGCGCTCGGGGTCCATCGGCGGGATCTGCCTTGCGATGCGTTCTTCCGCGTCGTACAGCGGCGCGCCGGAGGGCGGCATGATCCGCCACGCGTCCGCGAGCGTATGGGGGACGTGCTGGGGCAGGTAGGTCGCCCGGACGCCGGCAGGATCCAGGATCGCTTCGCGCATCAGGGTTTCGAAAGGCTGGCGGAGGGCGGCTTCCAGCACCGCGCCGACCAGGCCGGCGCCGAGGTTGCTGTACTCGAAGCCTTCGTCCGGCAGGTGATCCGTATAGCAGTCCGGATGCGCCAGGAGCTCCTGCAGGGGGGTAGGCCGGGTCAGCGCCGCCAGGTAGGACGCGCCGTCCCGCAGGCCTGCACGGTGGGCGAGCAGCATGCGCAGGGTCACCGGCCGGTCCGGCGCTTTCGGGTGCCGGACGGGATAGCCCATGTATTCCGAGATATCGCGGTCCAGGCTGATTCTTCCGGCGGCGGCCAGGCGCAGGACACCCGCGGCGGTCACGAATTTGGAGACGGACGCGCTGCGGAAACTGTCTTCCGGTTCAGAGGGCTTCCGGGTGCGAAAGCACGAGCGGCCGAAGGCGGCCGCGCTCGTCAGGCCTTCGCGGTTCATCAGCGCCAGCACGCCGCCCTGGACGCGTTCGTGCTCCAGGACACGGATCAGGCGTCCGGCGAGCCCTTCGGAAACAGAAAAGCCCGTCCAGCCGCCGAACCGGAGCTTCGGCTTCGGCACGGCTTTGACGAGCAGGCGATAAAGCGTTTTATTCAAGGTGACTTCCTCCGTCTGATCAGGTAGCGGTACAGGAAGTGCCCGCAGCCCAGCAGCACCAGCAAGGCGCTCAGCGCCTGTGAAACACGGATGCCGGTATTGCCGACGTACAGGCTGTCGCTGCGCAGGCCTTCGATGATGAAGCGGGGGATGCCGTACACGATCGCGTACAGCGGCAGGCCGTCCCCGCTTTGCCAGCGTTTGCGCGTCAGGAAGAGGATCAGAAAGCCGACGAGATCGGCCATGGACTCATAAAAGAACGTGGCCTGGTACCAGCTGCCGCCGATGTTCACCGCGTAGGGAAAGAACTGCAGCGCCGCGTCCGTGACCGCCTGGCCGTAGGCTTCGCCGTTGAAGAAGTTGCCCCAGCGCCCGATGGCCTGGGCCAGCAGCACGTAGGGGATGACCAGGTCGAACAGCGAGGCGAGCTTCAGGTGCTTGAATTTCGCGAGCAGGACAGCGCCGAGCGCGCCGCCGATCAGCCCGCCGTAGATGGCCAGGCCGCCTTCCCACACGTAGAGCGCGGAGATGGGGTTGCCCGCGTAGATATCCCAGCGGAACAGGACATAATAGAGCCGCGCGCCGATCACGCCGAGCGGCACCACGCACAGCGCCATGTCGATGGACGTATCCCTGGGCAGGCCCAGGCGCTCCTCGTCGCGGTGCGCGAGGACCACCACCGCCAGGATGCCCAGGGCGATCAGCAGGCCGTATACCGGTAATCTCATTTTCCGGCTCCTATTGATATACTGTTTGTTATTCCTCGCGGACCACGAAGCTGTTGTAACCCAGGTAATCCCACAGCGCGTCGCGGTTGGCCGGGAAGTCGATCTCCTCGCAGGAACCGCTGGAATAGCTGATGGTCCTGTGCGTCCCGTCCACGGGGATGCGGAACTGGTCGATATCGCACTGCTTCAGGTCGAAGGCCAGGTCGGCCGCTTCCAGCAGGTCCATCGCGGACATGTCGGTCACCAGCACGTTGTTGACCACGATATCGAGAAGCTCCATGCACTGGTCATAGGAGATGGTCGAAAGGTTGTTCTTCAGGGAGACGAGCACGTTCCTGGCGCGGGTGGTGCGGCGGTAGTCGTACTTTTCGCCGTTGATGGCGGAAGCCGATTTGCGGCAGCGCATATAGATGACCGCGGCGTGCGGGCTCAGCAGGTAGGTGCCCGCGCCTTTCAGGTTCGGGGTCGCCCAGCTGGAGGTATAGGCGTCCTTGCCGCGCAGGTATTCGCACTCGCCCTTGGTCAGTTCGAGCTCCACGCGCCCCACACCGTTCGCGTCCTTGACGCCCGCGGCGTTGATGATATTGCGGACCATGGACCAGTTCACGACGACATAGTGGTCGATTTTCACGCCGAAGTGGGAGGCGTAGATATCGATCAGCTTTTCGACCGCTTCCTGATTGTTGCCGTTGTTGGGCACGAAGCGGGAGAGGCGGTTGAATTTGCCGTCGGGACGCTCGATCAGCAGGTCGCGGATAAAGGAGGTCAGCATCACGCGGTTCAGGTAGGTATCCACCGTCACCAGGATCATGCCGTCGGTGTTCCCCAGGGATCTGGGCGTGGAGATGTTCTGCACCGCGGTTTCGATCTCGTCGATGTAGGCGGCGTAATTGCTGTCCACGGTCGTCACGTCGCCGGAGGGCGGTTCTTCCTCGTCCGAAGCGTCCATCTTTCCGCCCTGCGCGGCGTCCTCCTTGTTGCCCCAGGAGTCCACGCACAAAAGCAGGTAATTCCTGATGCCGGGCGGGGTGTCGGGGATCTCTTCCGGCTTCAGCACGGGGATCTCCTTCGGCTGGTCCGCGAGCGCCGCCAGGGGCAGCGCGATCATCAGGCACAAAAGGCAGGCTAAAATCCGTTTCATGGGCTAAGGGTTCTCCTTTCAGGAGTTTTTCTCTGTTTCCGGCTCCATCTTTTCCAGCAGCATGCCGGTCTCGCCGAAGATCTCATGCGTGAAATCGTCCGGATATCCCTGCTCGTACACCACGCGCTTGATGCCCGCGTTGACGATCATCTTTGCGCAGACGGAGCAGGGCTGGTGCGTGCAGTACAGGGTCGCGCCTTCGATGCACACGCCCAGTTTCGCGGCCTGGATGATGGCGTTCTGTTCGGCGTGGATGGCGTAGCAGACCTCCGCGCGGGTGCCGGAGGGGATGTTCATCCGCCTGCGCAGGCAGTAGCCGCGCTCCTTGCAGGTCTTCATGCCCGCGGGCGCGCCGTTGTAGCCGGTGGTCATGATGCGCTTGTCACGCACGATGACCGCGCCGATCGCCCGTCCGGGGGCGAAGCAGCTGGTCCAGCCGGCGATGATATGCGCCATCTCCATAAAGCGGTGATCCCATTTGTCAAAGCTCATAGGCTTCCTCCCTGAGGTCGTTCAGGAACGCGGTGAGCAGCCGTATGCTGGCGCCAGCGGCGCGGTCCGCGTTGAGCGCGTATTCCTGCCCGTTCCCGCGCAGCGTGTCCGAAATGGCGCGGTACGCGGCGTACGGGACGCCCGCGGTCATGGCGACCTGCGCGATGGCGCCGCCCTCCATATCGCAGGCGGCAGCGCAGAAGTCGCGGGCGATGCGCTGCTTGTCCTCCAAGTGTTCGATGAACTGGTCGCCGGTCGCGATCGCCGCGGTCACGGTATGGCAGCCGAGGCTCTTTGCCGCGCGGGCGATCCCCGCGGCTGCGGCCGCGTTCACCGGCATATGCACAACGTTCGGGCCGGAAATCAGCCCCGGCGGGTCGCCGATGGGCGTCGTGTCCATATCGTGCTCCACCGCGCTGTCCGCGATGACGATGTCGGCGATGTCCAGGCCGTCCGTGAGCGCGCCGGCGACGCCGATGTTCAGGATCAGGTCCGGGTGCCAGTGCTCGATCATCAGCGCGGCGCATAGGGCGGCGAAGACTTTGCCGATGCCGCACTGCGCCGCCACGACCGGTACGCCTTCGAGCGTGCCTTTGCAGTAGCGGATGCCGCAGACGGTGTCCGTCTCGGGGCTGCTGATGCGGGCGATGACCGCGTCTGTTTCCCGGGCCATGGCCCCGATGATTCCGATAAGCATTTCGATGATCTCCCAGTAGATTGAGTGCGCTTGGGTTCCTTGTCTATTGTACATGGAACGGCCTGTGTTTTCAAGCGCCGGCGAAGGAAATTTACAGGAATGGCAAGAGTATACCATATCGAACCGGCTTGTTCAAGTTTTCCCGGCAGTTCAATTCATGTATGACCGGCGGTTGAGATCGTCCGTTTTCTGTGCTATGATAGGCACATACGATCGGGAAGGGGGGACGCCGGCATGCTGACGGTCACACGGCGCCAGGCGCGGCAGTTCATCCTCAGCAGGCAGGGCCTGCTGGGCAGATACCGTTTCACCGGCAAGGACGGCGCGTACCGCTATGTCCGGCAGGCCGGCTGCATCCAGTACGATCCCGTGGACGTCTGCGGCAAGAACGCCGAACTGACCCTGCAGTCCCGCGTGAAGGGGTTCACGAAGCAGACCCTCAGCGATCTGCTGTACCGGGACCGCCTGCTCGTGGACTACACCGACAAGGAGCTGGCGATCTGGCCGCGGGAGGACTGGCCGTATTTTTCCGGCTACCGGCAGCAGAGCCAGGAGCACGCAAAGCAGTTCCCAGGCATCCCGGAGTTGGAGGAGCGGGCGGTCGCCTATATCCGGGAGCACGGCCCCGTCAGCAGCGACACGCTGCCCATCGGGGGAAAGGTCTTCTGGCATTCGTCCATCCATTGGAGCGGTAACTGGCATAAGGATTCCCAGGCGGCCCGATCCGTGCTGGAACAGCTGTATACGGACGGCGTCCTGCTCATTCATCACAAGAGCGGCTCGCGCAAATACTACGACCTCGCGGAGAAATATTTCAGCCCGGAACTCCTGCGGGCCGAAAACCCGTGCCCGGACGAAGACGCGTTCATCCGTTGGCGCGTCCTGCGGCGGATCGGAGCGGTCGGGCTCATGTGGAACCGGCGTTCGGACGCCTGGCTCGGCATCGGCATGAGCACCGGGCAGCGGGAGGCGGCGTTCGCTGCCCTGTCGGAATCCGGGGCGATCGCCGCCGTGCAGGTGGAAGGCATCCGTTCCCCGCTGTACATGAAGACGGAAGATCTCTCCCTGATGGAGGCAGTGCTGGCAGGCGGGATCGACACGAAGGCGCGCCTGGAGTTCCTGGCGCCGCTCGACCCCATGCTGTGGGATCGGAAACTGATCGAAGCGCTGTGGGACTACCGGTATTCCTGGGAGATCTATACCCCGGCGGCCAAGCGGAAATACGGGTATTACGTGCTGCCAATGCTGTGGGGCGAGAGCTTTGCCGGCAGGATCGAGGCGGCCGTGGACCGGAAATCGGAAACGCTCGTCGTGAAAAACATCTGGTATGAGGACGGCGTACGCCGGACGAAAAAGCTGTCAGGGGCGGTGGACAAAGCGGTTGCCCGGCTGGCGGCGTTCAATCATTGCAGCCGGGTCAGCAGGATGGACCGGGAGACTTGAAAAAATACATGAGAGTAACGCGAAACATTGCGTACGTGCGTATCAATTACACTCAGACCCCTGCGGACGCATGAAAGTGCGGAGTGCGGAATGCGGAGTTAGGAGTTCCGGAGGAAACTTCTCCGCTTCGCTGCGAAGTATTCCCCGACTGTTGCGGCGGCTTTGCCGCGATATGGTGTTTGTGAACTGCTTACGACCGGACGCATGGGGACGTATCCTGCCGCCCGCAGTGCGGGATACAGGCAGGAGGAGTCCCAGTGAACAAAGGAGCGTCGCAAGCGGCAGCGCAGCGAGGCGACTATTGTGAACTGAGGGCGCGAAAAATGGCATTTTTCATGTATTGCGCGAATTCTCCGTTTTGTGAGGACTGCCTCTGACCGGTACGTTCGTACGCAGGAAAACGAGGGCTTATTCCCCACAACGCGCGAAACAAACCGCCAGGCACCTGCTTTTATTCTGATTATATGGAGAATAACAGAAAAATAAAGCGTGCCGTGCGTGCCAAACGTGCCGGTTTCCATCGGATCGATTTTTCTTTTTTCTGATCCCACAATGGTTTTAGCAAACAAAGCACTTTGGCACGCACGGCACGGATAAAAACGGGGTTTTTCCCAAAACAAATGGGAGGAATCCGCGGGATACCTTGCAGTTAGTCTCACTTTGATTGCAGGAGATTCGGTAAAGATGGCAGAATACTGATTAGGAGCCTCGGCACGGCAAACCGGAATTTGACGGAGGAAACTATGTTAAAAGATTATGAGATAGATAAACCAATTCTTGAAACAGACAGATTGATTATTCGTGTGCTTAACGAAAACGATGTAGCTGATTTAAAAGAGTGGCTGGGGAGAGATGAAATCTATACCTATTGGGGAAGAAAAGCAAGCAAGGGCGAGAAAAATCCTGAACTTATGTTTATTGATCCCCGCCCTTGGGTAAAAAGAAAACCTTCTCCTGATTTTGATTGGGGAATTGTATTGAAAGAGTCCAATAAAGTGGTAGGCATGATTGATGTATTTGATATCCAAAATGCCAGAATGGGCGATATAGCATACAGAGTCAATCCGGAGTACTGGAATAAAGGGATTACTACAGAAGCTTTAAAGGAAGTGGTACGGTTTATATTTGAGAACACGGAAATCGACCGATTGAATGGGCGTGCGGATGTAAGAAACATTGCCTCAAATAAGGTTATGGAAAAATGTGGTTTTATAAAAGAAGGAACCGTTCGCCAGGGGAAAATGGTTTCTGTTTATTGCGACTATAATATTTATGGTATGCTTAGAAATGATTATTTGGGCTTGCATGGTATAAATAGTTAATTCAAGTTTGTCGATCTGCATGATCCCGGTTTCACCCCCGGCCAGGCTTCGTCAATGAAGCGCTGCCGGGGCTTTTTCTGCCCTGCTCCCTGGTTGTATTCTATGCCCGCAGGCGCAGGAAACCCAGCATGTTCATCCGTGCCGGCACGCTTGGCACGCACGGCACGCTTATTTTTTATGTTATTCCGCAAACAATCGGAGAGATGGTTGTTGGTCGGCTCCTATGTTTATATACGTGGTACCGGATGGACGCTTTTTTTGCGCCATCAGTTCACAATAGTCGCCTCGCTGCGCTGCCGCAATCGGTTTCGCGCGCGCACCGCGGTCGCAAGCTCCTCGCGCACCGCGCACGGTATGCTTCCTTGTTCACTGGGACTCCTCCTGCCTTCATCCTCCTGGGCTACCGCCCGTTCTCCGCTGAAAACTGTCCACTGGACAGTTTTCCGGGCGCTGCGAACCCACTGGCGGCGGCAGGATACGTCCCCGAGCGTCCGGCAGAAATTCGCGCGATCCATGAAAAATGCCATTTTGATGCGTCCATGCGTCCGGTCGTAAGTAATTTCCGCGCGTTGTGGAGTATAACCCCCATTTTTCTGCGTACGTGCGGGTATGTGTACAACTCTGGAAGACGCAACCAAAAAAGCGCTGATAATACAAGCGCTTTGTTTTCGAGACATTATTTCGCAGTGTCTACATTTTCGATCACTGCGTGTAACTAACACGCACGTACGCAGGATTTTGCGTTATTCCCCCGTACAATCTGAATAATGTTTATTGACCTTTGAACAGCAGAACAGATCCTTCGCTCGCTTCGCTGGCTCAGGATGACAGCGGGAGGGAGAGAAAAATAATAAGGCATACCCATAAAGGGCACAGGTACCCATGAAGGGCACAGGTACCCATAAAGGGCACAGGTAAGTAATAAGGCATAAGGAGATTTTGTCCGATCATATCATCGACAAACTCTACTTATGCCTATTACTTATTACTTATGCCTTACTTGTGCCCTTTATGCGAACTCCTAACTCCGCACTCCGCACTATCATGCGTCCGCCAGTGTTTCGCCGGGAATGAATTCTCCGGTGACGAACGTTTCCGCCGCTTGGCGGATGTCGGCGCCGCCGGGATCGGCAGTCACCGCGTCCAGCACCGCGTCGCTGATGGCGGCGATGTTCTGCCGATAGGTGGTCAGGCGCGGGGAAAGCCGCTGCGCCCAGTCGATGCCGTCATACCCCATGCAGCTGAAATCGCGCGGGGCGGAAATATTCTGCTCCCGCAGGATCTGCAGGGCGTTCAGCGCGGAAAAATCGTCCGGCATCAGGATGCAGGTCGGCGGTTCGGGCAGCGCGAGCAGCTTCAGCGTTTCCTCGGCGCAGAGCCGGGCATCGTTGAAACGGACGGGGCGGAGGTATTCGCGCTTCGCTTCCAGCCCGTTTTCCGCCAGCGCCTCGTGGAAGCCCAGCAGGCGTTCGTGTGTGGCGTAGCCCATCTGGCCGTGCAGGAAAGCGATGCGGCGGTGGCCCTTCGCGACGGCGGCCCCGACTTGTGTTCTGGTGCCCTGTCGGTAATCGCTGGACACGCTGCGGCACTCCCGGTCGCAGCGGTCTACCGAAATGACCGGTATATTGCCCGTCAGCAGTCTATGGAGGCCGTACGCGCCCGGATCAGCGTAGACGATGATCACGCCGTCCATCTGCCGGCTGAGCGCGGTCTCGGAATAATCCAGCCGCCCGTTTTTCCGGATTCTGGAGAGGAGCAGCAGGTCATAGCCCCGCTTTTCCGCGCCGGAACGGACAGCTTCGAACAGGAGCGAAAAGTATGGGTGGTCGAATCGCGTCTCATAGAGGATGCCGAGCGTCATGGAGCGCTTCGTCTTCAGCGTCCGCGCGACGGCGTTCGGCGCATAGCCCATTTCCCGCGCGGCGGCGCGGATTTCCTCCGCCCGATCGGCGTTGATCAGCTCCACGCCGTTCATGGCGCGCGATACCGTGGAGACGGACACGCCGCATTTTTCCGCCACGTCCTTCAGTGTGACCATGCAAGCACCATCCCTTTGTAAGAGGAGTTGCTGCACGTCGTTACAGAACAGCCCTCATCCGACCTCACTGCGTTCGGCCACCTTCCCCCGAGATCGGGGGAAGGCTTCCGGCTTGTACTCTCATCGAATTGAAAAGGCCTCTGAATATTCAGAAATGACAATATACA
>JAFRNK010000059.1 GCA_017430225.1 Clostridia bacterium
ATCCTTGGCGACAATATGGGCGTGACCGACCTGCCCTCCTTCGAGGTTGACGGCAAAGAATATCACCTGGGCTCCTACAACGGCTGCAAGCTGATGGGTGTCAAGCCGCAGGAAGACGCTGTGAAACTGGCTGTCATGCATCGTCTTGCCCGTTACCTGTCCGGTGAAGAGTGCCAGATGCAGCGCTTTGAAGCCCGCTCCTGGGGTCCCTCCAACCTGAATGACCAGAAGTCCGAAGCTGTTCAGGCCAACCCCGGTCTGGCCGCTCTGCTCAAGCAGTCTCCCTATTCCACGCCTCAGGGCCAGATCCACGGCTCCTGGTGGGATATCGCCAAGGTTATCGGCGATGACGTGAAGAACGCGACTGACGAAGCTGGCCTGCAGCAGGCGCTGGACAACTACTATGACAAGATCGCGAGCCTCTTCACCATGAGCGATGAAGAAAAGAACGCTTGGGGCGTTATCGGCGGCATCTGCGGCACTGGCTGGGATACCGACTTCCCGATGACCGCTGTCGAGGCTGATGTGTTCGAATCCGAGCCCCTCGAACTGCACGCGGGTGAAGAACTCAAGTGCCGCCAGGGCGCTTCCTGGGATGTCAACTACGGCGCTGACGGCCTGAACGGTGCCAATGTTGTGGTCGAAGCGGATGGTACTTATGTAGTACGGCTGGACGTTGCTGCCGGCACCATCGTCCTGATTGCTCAGTAAGACCTGATTGCTGATTCGGTTCATCCAGCAATCGAACCAAGCGAATGGCTGGAGCCCCTGGCTCCAGCCATTCGTGTAAAGGAGTGAAGTAAGGGCATGACAAAATACAGCGACCTGGAGTTTCTGAAGCTCAGAGGGGGGCAAAAGTTCCTTTATCGCCTGGGACGCTTTTTTACCGGTATCCCAAAAGCGATTGCAGGGTTTTTCGTGACGGTATTCAATGCCATCAAATCCGGCTGCAAGACGGTCGGCAATGAAATTGCGGACATTGCTGCGACTTTTATCCACGGTGACTGGAAAACCAAGCTGTCGTTCCTGGTCATGGGCTTCGGCAACCTCGCCCGCGGACAGATCCTGCGCGGTCTCCTGTTTTTACTGTTCGAAGCTGTCTTTATCGGTTATATGGTCCTGACCGGAGGCTATTGGCTCTCCATGCTGCCCTCACTGGGCAAGGTCGGCCCGACGAAAGTCTATGACGAGATCCTCGACGTCGAGACGACCCAGTACAACGACAACTCCTTCAAGATCCTGCTCTACGGCGTGCTGACAGTCTTCTTTATTATCGCCTTCATTTACACCTGGCGTCAGAACGTCAAGCAGAACAAGCTGGCGGAAAAGATCCTGGCTTCCGGCAAGCCGCTCAAAAGCGGCAAGGATGACCTCCGCTCTCTTGTAGACGACCAGTTCCATAAGACGCTGCTTGCCCTGCCGCTGACCGGTATCCTCGTCTTCACCGTGCTGCCGATCGTGTTCATGGTTCTGGTGGCGTTCACCAATTACGACGGCACGCACAACGGGTATTCGAACAATCTGTTTACCTGGGTTGGAATGGAAAATTTCAACACCATGCTCAACTGGGAAGTCAAGAGCGGCGCGGGCAGGCAATCATACGCGGCGACTTTCGGCGAGATCCTCACCTGGACGCTGATGTGGGCGTTTTTCGCCACGTTCACCAACTACTTCCTGGGCATGTTCGTCGCCATGGCGATCAACAAGAAGGGCATCAAACTGAAGAAGGTCTGGCGTACCATCCTGGTCCTGACTATCGCCATCCCGCAGTTCATCAGCCTTTTGTACGTATCGAAGATGTTCGCAAAGAACGGCATCCTGAACGGTTTCCTGATGAGCATGGGGTGGATCAAGACGGCCTTGCCATTCTGGGAGGATCCGACCTGGGCGAGGTTCACGGTCATCCTCATCAACATCTGGATCGGTATCCCGTACCTGATGCTGATTGCGACCGGTATTCTGATGAACATCCCGGCGGATCTGTACGAATCCGCGCGCATCGACGGTGCAAACCCCTGGCAGCAGTATACCAAGATCACGCTTCCCTACATGCTGTTTGTCACAGGCCCCTACCTGCTGACAAGCTTTACGGGGAACATGAACAACTTTAACGTCATCTACCTGCTGACCGGCGGCGCGCCGACCAATCCGGCGGCGTCAGGCGCGGCTGGCAGCGTCGGATATACCGACTTGCTGATCACATGGCTGTTCAAGATCACGACCGGCCCGGAATCACAGTATTATCTGGCATCCGTCGTCGGTATCCTGGTCTTCATCGTCGTAGCCCTGATCTCGTTGATCGTGTATAACCTGCTGCCGTCTATCAAGAATGAGGAGGACTTCCAGTGATGAGTGAAAAGCAATTGTTGGATCGCTCTTCCGATGCGCCGATGAAACGGCACATGGGCCTGAAGGCTTCCAGAACGCTGGCCAATACCTCGATTTATGTGCTGCTGGTTGTCATCAGTGTCATCTGGCTGATCCCGTTTATCTGCATCGTGCTTCAGTCTTTCCGTGTAGAGTCTACTGGCCAGGTCGGTTATGTCATTCCGCAGCAATGGGGCGTGGATAACTATCAGCGACTGTTCCAGACGGACTTCCCGCGCTGGTATGTCAATACCTTCATCGCTGCTCTCTTCACGGCGGTATTCCAGACGATCATCGTACTCTGCATGAGTTATACGCTGTCGCGCTTCCGCTTCAAAATGCGCAAGCCGCTGATGCGCTTCATGCTGATCCTGTCCATGTTCCCGGGCATGCTGACCATGATCATCCTGTACCGCGTATTGAGCGATCTGGGCCTGACCCAGGCGAATGCGGTGCCTGGCCTGATCCTGGTCTACATAGCGTCTTCAGGCATGGGCTACTATGTCTCCAAAGGTTTCTTTGATACGCTCCCGAAGTCCCTGGACGAAGCGGCACGTGTAGACGGCGCAACGCGTTTCCAGGTGCTCAAAAAGATCATCCTGCCGTTGTCCAAACCGATCGTGATTTACACCGTTCTGACTGCTTTCATGGGGCCCTGGGGTGATTTCGTATTCGCGCGCTACATCTCCTTTGGTACCTCGTCCGGCATGAACGCTGCTGTCGGCTTGTACAACTGGCTCAACAGGGACCAGATCGAAAAGTCCTACACCTTGTTCTGCGCAGGCGGCGTGCTGGTTGCGATTCCTGTGACCGTGCTGTTCATGTGCCTGCAGAAATACTACGTGGAGGGCGTCACCGGCGGCGCCGTCAAAGGATAAGCTGAGGAGGAAACACGATATGGCAAGTGTAAAACTGACCGACGTCAAGAAGGTCTATGACAATCATGTCACTACAGTACATGACTTTAACCTGGAAATCAAAGACAAGGAATTCATCGTATTCGTCGGCCCCTCCGGATGCGGCAAATCCACGACGCTGCGCATGATCGCGGGCCTGGAGGACATTACCGAAGGCACGATCGAGATTGACGGCGTGGTCGTCAACGACCTGCAGCCGAAGGACCGCGATATCGCGATGGTGTTCCAGAACTACGCGTTGTACCCGCATATGACGGTGTACGACAACATCGCCTTCTCTCTGAGGCTCCAGAAAATGCCTGAGGACGAGATCTATGAGAAGGTGACGAACGCCGCGGAGATCCTCGGCATCACCGAATACCTGACTCGCAAGCCAAGGGCGCTTTCCGGCGGCCAGCGCCAGCGCGTGGCCATCGGCCGCGCCATGGTGCGCAACTCCAAGGTCTTCCTGATGGACGAGCCACTGTCCAACCTGGACGCCAAGCTGCGCAACCAGATGCGCGCTGAGATCATCCTGCTCAGGCAGAAACTGAATACGACCTTCATCTATGTTACCCACGACCAGACGGAAGCCATGACCCTTGGCGACCGTATCGTGATCATGCGCGACGGCATCATCGAGCAGGTGGGAACCCCGATGGAAGTGTTCGAAAAGCCGCACAATATCTTCGTCGCTGAATTCATCGGCGCTCCGAAGATGAACATGATCAAGACGAATCTGGTCAAGGAGGGCGGCTGCTACTATGTCACGCCGTTCGGCGCACGGATAGAGGTCGACGGCGAGAAGGGCGAAGAGCTTATCCAGAAGGGTGTCAAGCCCGGCCCGGTAACGCTGGGGGTACGTCCCGAGCATATGGTGCTCGCGCCGGAAGGCGGCCAGGACGCGATTCCCTGCAAGATCGAGGTCAACGAGATGATGGGCAGCGAACTGCACCTGCATCTGGTCACCGAGGACGAAACGCGTCTGATCGTGCGCGTGCCCACCATCGAACTGAGCGCGCAGCAGCGTGAGCATCTCGGCTTTGGAACGCAGCTCTACATCACCTTCAAGGGTAAGGTCATGCACTTCTTCGATTCCGAATCCGGCAAGAATCTGATCTACGGCTGATGTGAAGGCATCATGGCAGGAGGGCATATCCTACGATAGCCCTCCTGCTTTTATAGGGAGTTTTTTTGTGGATAATCGTACCAAAACGAATGTCATGCGCATCATCGAAACCCGGGGCGTGAATTACCGGTCCATGACGTACGAGGTGGAAGAAGGCCAGTTTGACGGGAATCTGGTGGCGCGCAAGATCGGGATGGACCCGGACAGCGTTTTCAAGACGCTCGTATGCGTCGATGACAAAGGCGGGCATATCGTCTGCTGCATTCCGGTGAGCCAGGAACTCGACCTCAAAAAAGCGGCGCGGGCGTCCGGGCATAAACGGATCGAGATGCTGCCGCTCAAGGAACTGCTGCCTCTGACCGGCTACGTGCGGGGCGGATGTTCGCCGATCGGGATGAAAAAGCCATTCCCAACCTATATCGACGAAACGGCCCAGCTCTTTGACGAAATCGCTGTCAGCGCAGGCAAGCGCGGCGAACAGGTCATTCTCGCTGCGGACGACCTGTGCGGACTGTCAGACGCGAAATACGCGGATCTCATCGTTGAATAAGGAGGATAAAGCCTTGAAAAAACAGTTTTGTCTCCGGCTTTCCCTGTTTCTCGCCGTACTGCTGCTCCTGAATACTGCCGTCCCTGCGGTGCTTGCGGAGGAGGACGAGCTCCTGCTGATGTTCAAGTATCCGGTCAACGAACAGGGCGAAGCGGTTGTCAACGATGTGTCCTTTGACGAAGGATGGGACGTGGACGACCAGCACCGCGTCTTCTATGAGATATTCGTCGGGTCCTTTTCCGATTCAGACGGGGACGGCGTTGGAGATCTGCGCGGCATCATCAACCGCATGGATTACCTGAACGACGGCGACCCTCAGTCCGGACTGAGCCTGGGCGTTGAGGGGATCTGGCTGACGCCGATCTTTGTATCCCCAAGTTATCATAAGTATGACGTCACGGATTACTATACCGTCGATCCGCAGTTCGGCACCAACGAGGATTTCAGGGAGCTCGCGCATCTTTGCCATGAGCGGGGGGTGCGCGTGATCCTCGATATGCCGATCAACCATACGGGCAGCAAAAACCGCTGGTTCAGGAATTTCCTGAACGCGCACCTGATGAACAGCCCGGACAATATCTGGTACGACTTTTATACCTGGTTGGGCGCTGACGATGCGGTGCCTGCCGGCCGGCATTTCGCGAGAGCAAGCGGCCAGAATCTGCGCTATGAAGCGA
>JAFRNK010000060.1 GCA_017430225.1 Clostridia bacterium
AAACTGGCCAGGATATTGGGAGAAAATCCCTTTATTTCTCGCTATTTCAGCCGTTTATTCCGGTTTTTGATGGATATCTTGGAAGCTCAATACAAAATGGCTCCAGCAACTGCTTGCTGAAACCATTTTGTCTACGATCTGAAGGGGTTGTGCAACAACCCCTTTTCATTCAGTCATCCCTGTAGTTTTTGCTGTTTTGCTTGATTTGCCGGCTGTATTTCGCGATGCTCTTTTTCCACTGCTCCTTTTCGCGCAGGAAGGACGTTTTATCGTCTGCGTATTTCGCTTCCGCCTTGAGGTTGGAGTAGCTTTCCCAGCGTTCGCGGGACAGGCTGCCGTTTGCGAGCGCCGCCTTGATCGCGCAGCCCGGTTCGCTCTGGTGCCTGCAGTTGCTGAAGCGGCAGTGCCCCAGGAATTGTTCGACGTCCGAAAACGCGTCGCCCAGCCCGGCGGAAACGTCCCACATCCCCAGTTCGCGCATGCCCGGCGTGTCAATGATCATGGCGCCGTTCGGCAGCATGATCATCTGCCGGTGGGTCGTGGTGTGCCGCCCCTTGCTGTCGTCCTCGCGGATTTCGCTGACGGCCATGATCTCTTCGCCCGCGAGCGCGTTCACGAGGCTCGATTTGCCCACGCCGGAGGAACCGAGGAAGACGATCGTTTTCCCGGGCGCCGTATACGCGGCGAGGCTTTCGAGTCCCGCCCCGGTTTTTGAGCTCACGGCGTGCACCGCCACGCCCGCCGCGAGGCGCTGCGCGATATGGAGATACTCCTGATACTCGTCAATAAGGTCTGCTTTCGTCAGCACCACAACCGGCACAGCACCGGACTGCCATGCGAGGGTCAGGTACCGTTCGAGCCGCCTGGCGTTGAAATCGTGGTTCAGGGACTGCAGGATGAACACATAGTCGAAGTTGGCCGCGACTGCCTGTTCTCCGCGCCCCGGCGTGGGGTCTCTGCGGGAGAAGTAGGTCCTGCGCGGCAGGGTCCTGAGGATCTGGCTGTCGCCGGCGGGATTGTACTGGATCAGGACAAAGTCGCCGGCCGTCGGGAACTCCTCGAGCCCGCCGTAATACTCTTTTGTTTTCAGCCTGCCATAGGTTTCACCGTATTCGCAGGCCAGTGCGTACCGTTCTTTATGAACGGCGGTGATTCGTGCCGGAATGCCCTGGGCATGCTCCGGCATCATGTCTGGCGAAAAGCCATACTTCAATAAATCCAATGCTGGAATCCTCCGTAAATCATTATTTGGAATACAAAAAACGCCGCTTCTCCGTTCAGGAGAAGCGGCCGTGCAGCACGAAAATAAATCCAGGAGTTACGCTTCCCTGAAACGCAGATATACAGTTGCCAGGTATACAATCGCCGTCTTTACATTCGTTATCTGCATCATGGGAAGGCCTCCTTTCCTTTGGGATGTGTTTACTATAATCCCTGTTTCGTCCCCTGTCAAGGGGTTTCGTTGCTTTTGGCCCTTTCTGTCTGTTCAAACTGCGGATTTTATGGTAGAATATGCGGGAACACAGACCGGGACAGCTTAAACAACTGATATAGAGGAGAAACGATGAATAAGAGGGAACGTGTCACCGCGGCTTTCAGGGGACAGGAGACCGACCGAGTGCCGGTGTGCATGTGGAAGCACGTGCCTCCGGAATACTGGGCGAACGACGATAAATTCGCGGAATACCAGGCGAAATTCCTGCGCGACACGGACGTCGACTTCATGAAACTGTCCGGGGACAAATACTTCGGCTGGCCCGCGCCGATCCTGCAGGGGCTTGAAAAAGCGGAAGACCTGTACAGGATCCAGCCGCTCGGGGCGAATCACCCCTATATCCGCGGGCAGATCGAGCGCACGAAAAAGGTCGTGAAAGCGCTGGGCGGGGAATGTCCGGCGATTTACCTGATCTTCGTGCCGCTGTCCTGCATCCGGCTGCAGATCGGTTACCCGATGATGATGAAGCTGATCCGTGAGAATCCGGAAGCCATGAAATACGCCTGCCATGTCGTCGCGGAGGATGTGAAACTGCTCGTGCAGGGGATCATTCAGGAGTCCGGCGCGGACGGGATCTTCTACAGCGTGCAGAACGGCGAGAAGAGCCGTTTCACCGCTGAGGAGTACAGGGACTGGGTCATGCCCAGCGACAAGGAAGTGCTTGATTTCGCGAACGGCCTGAGCGACATGAACGCCATCCACTACTGCGCGTGGGAAGAGGAGCCCAACCGGCTCTCCGTCTGGAAGGATTACAAGGCCCCGGTGGTCAGCTGGTCGCGCTACTTCGATATCATGGATATCGGGGAAGCGCGGGAGCACTTCGGCTGCACCGTATGGGGCGGATTCGACAACCGCCCGGGAACCTTCCTGTATACCGCCAGCCGGGACGAGCTGGAGAAGGAAACGGAACGCCTGATCGCGCAGGGCGGGAAGCGGGGATACATCCTCGGTTCTGACTGCAGCATCCATAACGAACTGCCCGAAGAGCGCATCCGCTGGGTGGTCGAAGCCGCAAGAAAGGTTTAGTCTGTTATCAGTATGATCGTTGGCGTCCCTGTGTAAAGCGGCGATGGACGATATCGCAAAAAGCGGATCAACACAGACAGGAGGAAATATATGAGCACCAAAGAAGACAAAGCACTGCGCCGCCCCTTCTTGCAGGCGCTGTTCCGGGAAAACAGGTTCAATCTTTTGATGACGGTGATTGCGGCGCTGCTCGCTGCCGTGGCAGAACTCGTGATCTCCTGGCTGATCAAAGAGGTAGCGGATCTCATCGCCGGTGACGGACATTACGGATTCAATACGCTCCTGATCATTGCGGGAGGCGGGTTTTTGCTGCTGATCCTTGGCGGGGCATTGGATTATTTTTTCCTTTCCGGTTTCCGCGCCAGGGCCATGAAGCAGTACCGCGAATACGTCTTTGGCAGGCTGATGGAAAAAGGTATCCAGGCGTTTTCCGGCGAAAACAGCTCGCTCTATATCTCTGCTTTGTCGAACGACGTCAACACGATCGAACAAGACTTCATCGGACGGCTGCAAGGTACACTGCAGGTGGGCATCGCGTTTGTCGGCGCCCTTGGCCTCATGCTCTGGTTCAGCCCGCTGCTGACGCTGATCGCAATCGGGTTCTCATTGCTGCCGATCATCGTTTCTGTCGTTCTGGGCAATCGGGCCGGGAAAGCGGAGAAAGCTGTTTCCGACAGGAAAGAAAGCTATACCGGCATGCTCAAGGACGCGCTGACGGGCTTTGCGGTGATCAAGAGTTTTAAGGCGGAGCGGAGCATTGCCAATATCCATGATAACAGCAACCGCGAGGTTGCCGCTGCCGCAGGCAAGCGCACAAAGGTCAATGTGCTTGTGCAGTATTCTTCCGAAATAGCCGGCGCGATGGTGCAGTTTGGCGTGTTCTTCGTCGGCGCCGCGCTTGCTCTTTCCGGCAGGGGGATCACCGCAGGCACAGTGCTCGTATTCGTGCAGCTTCTGAATTATATCCTTGGTCCTATCCAGGTCTTTCCCACTTTCTTTGCTGGTGTAAAGTCTTCCTTCAGCCTCATCGACAAGCTGGCCGCGGCGCTGAATAAGAATATCCCGGATGAGGGCGAGCATATTGAGCCCAGACTCGCCGAGGGCATTTCTGTACGCGATCTCCGATTTTCCTATGAAGAAGACAAGACCGTACTGAACGATATCGATATGGATCTGCGTGCCGGCGGCTGTTATGCTCTCGTCGGCGGCTCTGGCAGCGGCAAATCGACCATCCTGAATCTGCTGATGGCGTCCTATCGGGATTATCAGGGCGAGATCCTCTATGACGGAAAGGAATTGAAAAAGGTTTCCCCGTCATCGCTGTACGATATTGTTTCCATCATCCAGCAGAATGTGTTTGTATTCAACAGCACCATCCGGGACAACATTACCATGTTCTCCGACTTCCCGAAGGAGGAGGTCGACCGGGCGGTGCGCATGTCCGGCCTGACAAAGCTGATCGGTGAAAAAGGCGAGGATTATCTCTGCGGTGAGAACGGATCCGGACTCTCCGGCGGAGAGCGGCAGAGGATCTCCATTGCCAGAGCGCTGCTGAGGAAGACGCCGGTGCTGCTGGTGGACGAAGCGACAGCGTCCCTGGATGCGGAGACTTCCTTTGAAGTGCTGGACGCGATCCTGAATCTGGACGGCTATACCCGGGTGATTGTGACCCATGATCTGGACGAGAACATCCTCCGCCGCTGCACCGGCCTGTTTACGCTGAAAAACGGCGTGGTGTCGGAGCAGGGGACCTTCGACGAGCTGATGGAACAGAAAGGGTACTTCTATTCGCTGTTCACCGTGTCCCAGCGGTGATTGCCAGGAGCTTCTCAAGCCTCACTTCTGTGGGGCTTTTTTCTATGGAATTTTACGGCTGCCTATGGTACAATATCCCGGAAATGACGGAAAAGGAGAATGGGATGAATCAGGCGGATGTCATCAGGATCGCCATGGAACAGTCAGCCGTTGACTGCTCGTGTGCGCCTTCTGATTTTACGAAAAGTGAAAATGTCGTCACGGAATCGCTGGCCGCGGACGGAGCGCGGAAATACCTGAAGCTGCCGCATATCTGCGATCTGGTATCGTATGGCTCCAATGTGGTCGCCTGCTGCCGGGAGGACCTGATGCCCGGTGTCAGGCGGTTTGTCGATCAACTCCCCAACCCGGGCGCGTGCTTTGAAACGCCGGCGATCTACGCGCTGAACCGTGTGCTGGAAAAAGCGGACGCGAGAGTGTGCTTTATGGCGGCGTACTTCCTGCCGGACATCGAACAGGTGTTCAAGGCCGATTTGTCTTGCGCGTTTGAAACGCGGCTGCTGCACCAGGAGGATTTTGCGGAGCTTTACCTGCCCGAGTGGAGCAACGCGCTGTGCAAAGACCGAAAGCATCTGGACGTGCTGGGTGTCGGGGCGTACGACGGCGGGCTGCTGGTCGGGTTCGCCGCGTGCTCTGCCGACGGCGACGGCATGTGGCAGATCGGCGTCGACGTGCTGCCGGAATACAGGCGGCGGGGGATTGCGTCCGCCCTGACCAACCGCCTGGCGCGGGCGATTTTTGAGCGGGAGAAGGTGCCCTTCTACTGCGCGGCCTGGTCGAACGTCAAATCCGTCAAGAACGCTCTGCGCAGCGGTTTCCGCCCCGGCTGGGCGGAAATCACCGCCAAGAGCAATCAGTTTATTGCCGAGACCTTCGGGAAAACCGGCGACATGATTTGATCAGAAGGAAGTTGAACGTATGGATCAGCCGAAGAAAATCGAAGTCAGGGGGGCGCGCGTCCATAACCTGAAGAACATAAATGTGGATATTCCACTCCACGGCATCGTCGGCATCGCGGGCGTATCCGGCTCGGGAAAGTCGTCGCTCGCCCTGGGCGTATTGTACGCGGAAGGTTCGAGAAGGTATCTGGAATCCCTGTCAACCTATACCAGGAGGCGGATGACGCAGGCGTCCAGGGCCGATGTGGACGAGGTTTTGTACGTACCCGCGTCCCTTGCGCTGCACCAGCGGCCGGGCGTACCGGGGATCCGGTCGACCTTCGGCACCGGTACGGAGTTGCTCAACAGTCTGCGCCTGATGTTTTCCCGGCTTTCCTCCCACCGGTGCCCGAACGGCCACTATGTGAAGCCGGGTTTTCAGGTGGCGCTGATGCAGGAAATCGTCTGCCCGGAATGCGGAGAGCGTTTTTACGGCCCCGGCGCGGAAGAACTCGCGTTCAACTCCCAGGGCGCCTGCAAATGCTGCGGAGGCACCGGCATGGTCAGAACCGTGGACCGGAGCACGCTGGTCCCGGACGAGAGCATTTCCATCGACGACGGCGCGGTCGCGCCGTGGAATTCCTTGATGTGGTCGCTGATGACTGACGTCTGCAGGGCCATGGGCGTGCGGACGAATATCCCTTTCAGGGACCTGACAGACCGGGAAAAAGAGATCGTCTATGACGGCCCGATGGAGAAAAAGCACATCTTTTACCGGCCGAAAAAGGCAGACACGGCGACGGCCGGGGAAATGGACTTCACTTATTACAGCGCGACGGCGACGGTGCTGAATGCCCTGAACAAGGTAAAAGACGAAAAGGGCATGAAACGCGTAGAGAAATTCCTCAAAGAGGATGTCTGCCCGGAGTGCCGCGGCACGCGGCTGTCCGATGAAGCGAGGGCGCCGAGGCTGAGGGGGATATCCCTGGACCAGGCCTGCGAAATGACGCTGAAGGATTCCGTCGAATGGGTGCGGGAGGTGCCGGCGACCCTCCCGGAGGAGATGCGTCCGATGGCGCAGAACATCTGCGAATCCTATCTGGAGGTCGCGGCGCGCCTGATGGAGCTCGGCCTCGGTTATCTAACGCTGGACCGGGCTGCATCTACACTGTCGACCGGCGAGCGGCAGCGGATGCAGCTGGCCCGCGCGGTGCGCAACAGGACGACCGGCGTCCTGTATGTCCTGGACGAACCGTCCATCGGACTGCATCCGGCCAACATCATCGGCCTGAACGGGGTCATGCACGACCTCGTAAGGGACGGGAATTCCGTCCTCCTGGTCGATCACGACACGCAGATCCTGAAGGAATCGGACTGGCTCATCGAGATGGGGCCGGAAGCCGGGGAAAAGGGCGGTACCGTCATCGCCGAAGGCACTGTGGAGGAGATCGAAAAGAGCGACGTCTCCGTCATCGGGAAATACCTGTCCGGGAAGCAGAACCCGGCCAGGCGCGGCACAGGAAACAGCGCTTTTGCGAATGGCGAAATCCGGATGGAAACGGATTGTATCCATACCGTCAGGCCGCTTTCGGTGCGCATCCCGAAGAACGGACTGACGGTCGTAACAGGCGTGTCGGGCTCGGGCAAGACGACCCTGATCCTGGAAAGCCTCGTGCCGGCGCTGGATGCCGTCTGCAGCGGCAAAAAGCTGCCGGAGCATGTGAAATCCATCCAGGCGGAAGGCATCAGGTACGTCAAGCTGATCGACGCGACGCCGATCGGGATCAACGTGCGGTCTACGATCGCGACCTATGCGAACGTCCATGACGAGCTTCGGAAGATTTACGCGCGGACCAAAGCCGCGAAACAGTACAGGTACAATGCCGGGGACTTTTCCTATAATACCGGTTCGCTGCGCTGTCCGGTCTGCGACGGGACAGGACAGATTTCCCTGGATGTGCAGTTCCTGCCGGACGTGGACATCCCCTGTCCGGACTGCCGCGGCTCGCGGTATTCGAAGGACGCCAAGAAAATACGTTATCGGAACAAATCCGGCGAGGAGCTCTCCCTGCCGGAGCTCATGGACAAGGACGTCAATACCGCGCTCGGCTTTTGCGGTGAGATGAATACCGTGAGGCCGAGGCTGGAAATCCTGCGTGACCTTGGGCTCGGCTATCTCACGCTGGGCGAAGAAACGCCGGGGCTGTCAGGCGGAGAGGCGCAGCGGCTGAAGCTGGCGTCTGAAATGGGCAGGCAGCAGGACGACTCGGTGTTCGTGTTCGACGAGCCGACCATCGGGCTGCATCCGAAGGACGTGGAAACGCTGCTGAACGTTTTCCAGACGCTGATCGACCACGGCGCGACCGTCATCGTCATTGAGCATGACCTGGACGTCATCCGCGCTGCCGACTACGTCATCGATATGGGGCCGGGCGGCGGCGAGGACGGCGGCAGGATCGTCGCGTGCGGAACGCCGGAAGAAATCAGGGCCTGCGCTGAAAGCGTCACGGGGCGGTTCATATAAGGGTTCCGCTTGTGAAAAACGGGAATGGCAGGCAGAGCTGAAATCCAGGAATACGGACGGAAACTGCATGGACGATTCGGGTGGTACGGATGCTGGACGACAAAGGATTTGATTTATGGGCGGACGGGTATGACCGGACCGTCGGCGTATCCGACGAGGAGAATACCTATCCGTTTGCCGGATACAAAAAGGTTCTCGGCGGGATCTATCAGACTGTCATGGAAAAGCGTGACGCCGTTGTGCTGGATCTCGGCTTTGGAACCGGGGCTCTCACGGCGAAACTGTACGAAAACGGCTGCACTGTATATGGACAGGATTTTTCGGCAAGAATGATCGAACTGGCTTCTGAAAAAATGTCAGGCGCGCACCTTTATCAGGGGGATTTTTCGAAGGGACTGGCAGAAGAACTGCAGAACATGCGCTATGATTTTATTGTGGCCACTTATTCACTGCACCACCTGGACGACGAACAGAAGGTCTGGTTTCTGAACATCCTGCTGGAGCGACTGAATGATGACGGGAAAATCCTCATCGGGGACGTTGCCTTCAGTACCCGTGAAGAGCTGGACCGTTGCCGGCGCGAAGTCGGGGATGAGTGGGATGAGGATGAGATTTATTTTGTCGTTGATGAAATGAAGCGGGCGTTTCCCAATCTTGTCTATCAGCCTGTTTCATATTGTTCCGGGATTCTGGCACTGACCAGACAGCCGGCGGGAGAGAAAGGTATTTTCGGCGCAGTTCCGGCGGGAAGAACGGTATGCCTGTCTGAAGAAGAAAAGGGGCGGATCCATGGACTTGTTTGATATCCTCGGCCCGGTCATGATTGGGCCCAGCAGTTCGCATACGGCAGGCGCGGCACGGATCGGGCGCGTCGCGCGGCGGCTCTTCGGGCGCCTGCCCGAGGAAGCGCTCATCGAACTGAGCGGTTCCTTCGCTATGACGTGGCAGGGGCACGGCATCGACCGCGCCATTCTCGGCGGGCTGATGGATTTCGCGGTGGACGATGAGCGCCTGCGGAACAGCCGTGCGCTGGCGGACAAGGCGGGGCTGCGCTACCGCTTTGAGCAGGTCAGTCTGCCGGACACGCACCCGAATACGGCGCGGCTGACGCTGACAGACCACGGGGATCGTCTGTGCGTCACTGCGGCCTCGATCGGCGGCGGAAGGATCCGGGTCACGGAGATCGACGGGTTGGAAGTCGGCTTTTCCGGCGATATGCCGACCCTGATCATCCAGCACCGGGACGAGCCGGGCGTGATCGCCGACGTGACGCGGCTGCTGGCTGAAGCGGGACTCAATATCGCGACGATGCGCGCCTTCCGCCAGCACCAGGGCGGCGAGGCGGCCATGGCGCTCGAACTGGACGCCAGGCCCGACCCTGCCCTGGTGCGGTGCCTGATGTCGCTGCTCTACATTGAACGGGCTGTCGCGATCGACAAGATTTGACGAGGTTTTTATGAGACAGAACATTGGATCCCTGGCCGAACTGGTTGCGTACGCGGAAGAGTTCGGAATCGAGGAAGCCGCGCGCTGCTTTGAGCCGGATGAGGAGACGCGGGCCCAGACGGACGCGAGGATGCTCGCCCTGCTGCCGGTCATGCGGCAGTCGGTGGAAGACGGGATGGACCCGGCGCTGCGCTCCATGTCCGGCCTGACCGGCGGGCGTGCGGCGATGCTGAAGGATGCTGTAACCGGGGGAAAGACGGTCGGCGGTGCGCTGCTCGGCCGGGCTGCTGCCCGGGCGCTGGCGGTGGCTGAAAGCAACGCCGCCATGGGACGGATCGTGGCGGCGCCGACAGCAGGCGCCTGCGGCATTCTGCCGGGCGTGATGCTGACCCTGGCGGAAGAATACGGCCTGGCCGACCGGGCCCTGCTGCCCGGGTTCTATATGTCGGCAGCGGTCGGGGCAATCATCGCGAAACGCGCGAGCATCTCCGGCGCGCAGGGCGGCTGCCAGGCGGAATGCGGCGCGGCGTCCGCTATGACGGCTGCTGCTGCGGTCGTGCTCCGGGGCGGGTCCTGCCGGCAGGCCGCGGACGCGGCGGGCTTCGCGCTGATGAACGTGATGGGACTGGTCTGTGATCCGGTCGGCGGGCTGGTGGAGGTACCCTGTGTCTACCGCAACGTCGCGGGCGCGGCGCAGGCGCTGGCAGCGGCGGACCTCGCCCTGGCGGGCATTGCGTGCCCGCTGCCGCCTGACGAGATTATCGACCAGATGAAAGCCGTGGGCGACATGATGCCTTCTGCCCTGCGCGAGACAGGGCTGGGCGGGTGTGCGGCGTGTCCATCCGCGCTCAGAATGCTCAAAACAGAAACGGAGCCTGACTGACATGACAAAAGAAGGGTTCTTGGCTGAAACAGCGGCTTGTCTGGACGCGCATCTGGAACAGCATCCAGGGGCACAGGTGCAGGACGTCGTGAAGTTCGTGTTTCAGGCCATGCTGGGCGTGGGGCATCTTCTGGGCCCTGCGGATCAGGTGGAAGCGTATATCGCCCGGGAGACGGCGGAGCAGACGGCAGATCCGGAAGAGCCGCTGACGGAGCCGGTCGGTCCTGACTGGTGCAGGCTGAACCTGCGCAGGGCGATGGCGGAGGGGGTGCCGCCGCGCGTGATCGCGAAGCTGATGATGAACGGCGCGCCGGAACAGCCTTGGACGCGTGAGGACGTGGCGGGATTTTGCAGGGATTATGCACAGAGGCGCGGGATTCACGGGATGGAAGACATCCTTGCCCGTCTGGCGGATCCCGCCTGGCTGCCTTCCCATTCCGAAGCGTACCGCGCCGCTTACCGGCCCGCCTATCGCCTGATTCCGTGCGCCTGGGAGCCGCTGCTGCCTGTTGTCTGCGCGGTCAAAAAGCGGGGAGCGGGCGCGCGGACGCTGGTGACTGTCGACGGGCCGTGTGCCTCCGGGAAGACGACGCTCGCGAACCGGCTTTCGCGGATACTGGATGCCGCAGTCATCCATACGGACGATTTTTACGTGCCGCACGCGCGGAAAACGGCGGAGCGGCTGGCGGTCCCCGGCGGAAACTGCGACTGGGAGCGGCTGGTCGGCGAAGTGATCGCGCCCTGGAAAGCGGGGCAGCCGGGAACGTATAGGCGATACGACTGCCATGGGGACTGCCTGCTGCCGCCGGAAGTCCTGCCAGGCACAAAAGCGCTGATCCTGGAAGGCAGTTATTCCAACCTGCCCGCGATCCGTGCGCTGGCTGACGTCAGGGTCTTTGTGAACACACACGAAAGCGTCCGCCGCCAGCGGCTGGAGCAGCGGGAATCCCCGGCTTCCCTGAAAATGTTTGACGAGCGCTGGATTCCGCTGGAAAACGCGTATTTCGAAGCGTTTGGGCTGCCGGATGAGGGATGTATCCTGATTTGAGGAGCATTCTTCAACTTTTTATTGCGCAGGCCTGTGTTTTGCGGTAAAATATACGCAGAAAAAGCAAACCCATTTAATCTACATAGACCCTACATAGACCTGAAAGGAGACGATATCATGGCGTTCACTCCTCCCAAGAAAGAAAAACTCACCGGCATCCTTGCGATTATCGTTTATCTGGTTTCCGGCCTGCTGATGCTGATCAAACCGGACATCATCAACGAACTCACGCGCTGGGCGCTGACCATCGTGCTCGGCGGATACGCAATCATCAAGATCGTGCAGTATTTCCGGACTGAGCCGGCAGAGGCGGCGAAGGGTTACAGCCTGACCGCCGCGCTGATCGCGGGGACTCTGGCAGTGGTCGCCTGCCTTAATACCGGGTGGCTGACCTACCGCCTTTGGGGCTTGCTGATCCTCTTCGGCGGCTATATGAAATTCCAGACCGCATGGGATTTCTTCCGCCTCGGACATCAACGCTGGTGGTGGATCCTGATCGGAACAGCCATTTCCTTCCTGTTCGGTATCCTGATCGCTGCAGGCGTGGTCCCGGCGGATGTGACCGTGTGGTTCGGCATTGCGCTGCTGATTGAGGCTGCGCTGGATATCACAGTGCAGATCATGGTCGCGAAGGGCGACAAGTGGAATGCCGAACGCAAACCGAAAGAGGCTGCTCCTGCCCAGGAATCCGAGCTTGCGACGGAATCTGCCCCCGCATCTGAACCTGCTCCCACGGCTGAACCGGCAGCTGAAGCAGAACCCGCGCCTGAGCAGACGCCCGTTCCGGAGGCAGAACAGACTCCGGAGAAAACAGATGAGGCTTGACCGGCATATACCGCTGGTCCGGCTTGAAATTTGACATTCATGCCCGCTTTTGGTATAATCTGCTGTGCATCCGTCTGAACGGCGGTACTTTAACGCAGAAAAAAAGCGGGTTTTTCCGCATCTGAAGGAGTAAATTAGGATGAAACGTTTGATCTCATTGCTGCTGATCGCAGCGCTGCTGATGGTCAGTGTCAGTGCGCTGGCGATGGACGGCAGCCTGATGTCGGTACAGATGGTGGACAAGTCGGCTTACCTGGAGCAGGTATCCACCCGGCGCTGCACCTTCCAGTGCAAGTATGTCAACAACAATCCGGATAAAACGGTCGTAGGGTTTGATCTGGTCTATATGGCGCTGGACAGCAACCAGAACGTTTCCATGGAGGAGACGACGCAGTACATTGAGATGAGGATCGGACCGCGGGTCACCAAGACTTCGCCGGTGATCTACATTACCAACCAGCAGGAACTCGCCTATCTGATCATCGCGATGCAGAAAGTGTATTTTGACGATGGCACCGTGGAAGAGATCGATTTCGCGGAGGGCGAAAACTACCAGCCCTACTATTTCCGGATCATCAATTGAGGAGGATCGCTGAATGCCGAACACAGCCGCTGACGGCGCGCGTTACGTGCCCTATGAGGAGCGTACAGGCGCAGAATCTGTCGTCTATTTTACCCGTGATCTGTCCCCCGAGGGCCTGATCGCGATCTACCGGAAGCTCAACGCGCCGATGACCGGCAAAGTGGCGGTTAAGCTGCACACCGGCGAGCCCCACGGCCCGAACATCATCCCCTCAGCGTGGGTGAAGCAGTTCCTGGCTTCCGAACTCCCGGACGCGACCATCGTGGAGACGAACACCTTCTACGACGGTGATCGCTATACCACCGAGCAGCACCGCGAAACGCTGAAAGTGAACGGCTGGGACTTCGCGCCTGTGGACATCATGGACGAGGAAGGCACGGTCATGATCCCCGTCAAAGGCGGCAAGTGGTTTGACGCCATGTCCGTGGGCAGCCATATGCTGCGCTACGATTCCCTGCTGACCCTGACCCATTTCAAGGGCCACGTCATGGGCGGCTTCGGCGGCTCCAACAAGAACCTGGGCATCGGCTGCGCGGACGGCCGCATCGGCAAGGGCATGATCCACGCCAAGGACGGCAACGACTGGGGCGTCAGCCATGAAGAGCTGATGGAGAAGATTTCCGAATCGACCAAGGCGACGGTGGATTACTTCGGCGAGCACAACGCTTTCATCAACGTGCTGCGCAATATCTCCGTCTCCTGCGACTGCGAAGGCGTCGCCGCGGAACCGGTCAAAACGCCGAACATCGGCATCCTGGCTTCCCTCGACATCCTGGCGGTCGACCAGGCGTCCGTGGATATGATCTATGCGTTGAAGCCTGAGGACGGCAAGTACATGCGCGAGCGCATCGAGACCCGCCACGGACACCGCCAGCTGAGCCACATGGAAGAGCTGGGCATGGGCAACCGTCGCTACCACCTGATCGACATAGACAACGGTGATCAGGAGATCAAATCCGCTGACGCGGTGAAGGGCGTCAAGCCGTTCAAGCTGTATCAGCCCAAATAAGTGAATTCAATCGAAAATGCCGCTGCGCAAAAGGCGCAGCGGCGTATTGATTTTTTGAAATTATGCTCTTAGTTCCCAGAACGCTACCGCGGCAGCGGCTGCCACGTTCAGGGAATCGATGCCCCGGGCCATGGGGATGCGGACGACGCGATCCATCCGGGCTACAGTGTCAGCGGTCAGGCCGGTATCCTCGGTGCCAAGGAAGATTGCCGCTTTGTCCAGGCCTTTCAGGCGGGGATCGCCCAGATCCAGACAGGGATCCTGGAGAGCCATGCCCAGGGAGATGAAGCCCCCGGATTTCAGCATGGCAATGGCGTCCGGGGCGTCGAGCCGAGTCCAGGGGAGCGAGAAGACTGCACCCATGCAAACGCGCACCGCACGGCGGTGCCAGGGGTCGGCGCAATCGGGGGAGAGGAGTACGGCGTCCAGACCCAGCGCCGCCGCGGCGCGGAAGATCGCGCCGACGTTGGAGGGCTCGTTGAGCCCTTCAAGATAGGCGACGCGGTGCGCATCATGCAGGCAGTCTTCCACAGCGCGGTCAGCGGGCCGGCGGAAGGCGCAGAGTACCCACGCGCGCTGCAGACGGAAACCGGTCAGTGCGGCGAGGGTATCGTCATCGGCGGTATACAGCGGGACATCGCCGGCCTTGGCAATGATCTCCCGACCGGTGCTGTCGATCATCTTGCGCCGCATCAGCAGGGCGATCGGTTCGAGGCCGGATTCGAGCGCGGTCAGGACGACCTTCGGGCCTTCCGCGATGACCGCGGCTTCTTCCGGCCTTTGTCGGCTGCGCAGCTGGGCGTCGGTCAGTCCGTGAAAGAGCCTGAGCGCCGGCAGGTCGAACGAAGTGATTTCAATCGGGTTCATATTGAAGCTCCAATCCTGCAACGGGATCAAAAAAGAGCCGCTGCCGGCTCTTTTTGATTGCTGGTGTCGATTATCTGTCCATCATGCTGAGCATCGTGCGGCAGAGGCTGCGGTACGAATTGCCCAGGTCCGCGGGCTTGACGTTGCGGTTGATGGAGTAGTCGGCGCGGCTGCAGAAATACAGTACCAGGTTGGTATCGCCGCTGAAATCGTCCGCGATGCTGTAGGCGTGACCGGGGACCATGCTCAGGTAGGACAGAGATTCGGGCTCGTATTCGTGCAGGTCGCTCATCTGGTTCAGGATGGTGAAGAACTCCAGCGTAATGTCGACGTTGCTGTAGACTTTGTAGTTTACAGTCACGTTGCCGTTGCGCACGTCGAGGGTCAAGGTGCCGACGTTGTAGCGGTTGCTGCCGATCAGCGTGTAGGTCTGGGTGCCGTCCACGGATGCGTCGAACGGGGTGAACATGTACCAGTTGTCAGAGTTGTAGGGGCTCAGGTTCACGTCGCGCAGACGCGGGCCGATCGCGCACACGGTGTTGTTGTAGAACATCTTGACGTGCATCTTTTCGGTCTTGATCAGGGCGCTGCAGTCGTCGCAGTAGAGCTTGCGTTCGCCTTCCTCGGTGTAGGTCGGCTCTTTGGTCACGACCCAGTGGGTGTGCTGATGACCGGTCGCGGGGATCGGAACGGTCTGGGTATGGGAGCTGTCATTCTGGCAGGTCTGGAGTTTCGAGCCCGGTTCGGTGCAGGTCGGCTCCTTGGTGACTGTGCCGGAATCCCACTTGTGGCCGGTGGCGGGAAGTGGCTCTTCACGGGTCAGGCCGCAGACGGTGCAGGTATAAATCCTTTTGCCGGGTGTGGTGCAGGTCGGGGCGGGATCGAGCTTGCCGGCATCCCACTTGTGGCCGGTGGCGGGAATGGGTTCTTCGCGGGTCGTGCCGCAGACGGTGCAGGTATAAACCTTTTTGCCGGGAGCGGTACAGGTCGGGGCAGGATCATCCTTGCCGGCATCCCACTTGTGGCCGGTCGCGGGGATCACTCTGGTGAAAGTATGATGCGCATTGTTAGCGCATACGCCTTTTTCTTCACCGGCTTCGGTACAGGTGGCGGCTTTCGTCACGGTTATGGTGTAGCTGTGGCCGGTCGCCTTGATGGACTCGTCCTCACGCTTGCCGCATTCCTGGCAGATGCGGTGCCTGGAGCCGTTGACTTCACAGTCCGGCTCTAAGTCTATGATCCAGGTGCCCCAAGTGTGGGCACTGGTATCGGGAGAACCCTTCGGGACATTCTGCGTTCTGCCGCAGATGGTGCACTTCTGAACTTCATAAGCGGGTTTACTGCACGTAGCAGGAATATAGCCATCGTATACCCAAACGTGCTCATCCTCGGCGATGGCCAGGCTGCACAGACACGCGAATACGGTCAGCAGCGCCAGAAGCAGTGCGAGTTTCTTAGACTGACTCATAATGAACCTCCTTTGTATTGGAAGAATACTTGCGTACTTACATATACGGGGCCAAGCCCCTTCTTCCCGGAGTCATGATACTACAACGCTTCTCGCGATGTCAACGGCTGTGCAGTGTTTTTACACTTTCGTACGCAGGTTTTTAAATTTCCGTAAAATCATCGTAAAATCTTAAAATGTACGACATAAAAACGCAGGATTTCATCAACTGCAAAATTTTACAAATAAATGACAAAAATATTAAATCTTTTCTTGACATTGAAATGTTTCTGACATAAAATAGAACCGTATAACCAGCGATATTCGCGGGGCTGTACGGCTCGTTTTGCAACGGAAGGAGGGAGGGGCATGCGAACTGCCCTGATACATCGGATCAGACCGGCACTTTTGGTGATTCTGGTCCTCTGCCTGATGGCGGCGCTGCCTGCGCTGGCCGTTGATACGCCTGTCATGGCGCAAATCACCATCACACCGGACGAAATGTCCGTACCCGGGCCGGTGGATGTGTCGATCACCGTCACGAATATATCCGGCGCGGATCTGAAGCGGCCGGTGACTTTGTATGATCCGAACGGGAAACTGGTCTCAGGCTTCGGTCAGAACGGGAGCGCAACGCTGAAGGCGGACGCGAAGATGTCTGTGAGCCTCCAGGGGACTGTGACCCAGGAGATGCTCGACCAGGGAAGCATGACCTATACACTGCGCTGGCAGGACGAAGCCGGCCAGGAGCTGGCGGTGCCCGTCACTGCGCAAGTCCGCTTCAACGGCGAACGCGCCGGCCTGCGTATCGTGCGCACCATCACGCCGGCGGTCGTACGCAGCGGCCAGACCGTCAAGGTCACCTACGAAATGACCAATACCGGCGCGGTTTCCATCAGCAATATCCAGGTGCGTGAGAAGCTCAGCCGCTCGCCGAAGACCTTGAAGAACTTGGCCATCGGCGCGACGACCACGGTGGATTTTACCGCCAAAATGGGCAACGCCGACCTGACCAGCGGCGCGGAGATCACATTCAAACCTGCCGGAAACGGCCAGGCCGAATCTGCCGTGATCGAGGATCAGGTGATCCCGCTGGCGGTCAAAGGCCTCAACGTCGAGCTCAGCGTGGATAAGAACGCTGTGGATATCGGCCAGACGGTGCGCCTGATCCTGACGGCCCGCAATGAGGGCAATATCACTTACAGCGACGTCACTGCCGAGGACAAGAAGCTTGGCACCGTGTTCGAGGGCCTGACCATTCCGGCCTTCGGAACCGTCACTGAGGAAAAGGAACTCACGATTTCTGAGCCGTCCAGCTTCCAGCTGAAGCTCACACTGTCGGACAATACCGGCAACACCAATGTTTTGGATACCAACGCCGTATCAGTCAGCGCATACGACCCTGAGAAGGAACTGCTGCTGACCCTGCTGCTGACCTCCGACAAGGAGAGCATCACCGCGGAGAACGAAGACGTATCCATGACAGTGGTGGTCACCAACACCAGCAACGTGGACTGCAAGAATATCGAAATCAGCCAGAACGGCGTGTCCATTTATACGATTCCGGCGCTCGCCGCAGGCCAGAGTATGACCGTCAAGCGTGACTTTACCGTGTCCCAGGCCGGTGCTTTCAGATTTATGGCGACCACCAAGGACACGATCGGCAACACGGTGCGCTTTGAATCCAACACCCTGACCTTGCCTTACACGCGCGTCACCGCGGCGCCGACTTCGACGCCCGCGCCGACCGTGCCGCCGCTGGAGACCCTGCCGCCGGTGGATTACGAGAACACCGGCAACATCCTGCGCACGGTTCGTAATTCGCTGTACACCGCTTCCATCGTGCTCGGTGCACTGGCCGCGCTGACGCTGGTGCTCTTCCTGATCAGTACGATCGTGCGTGCGAGCAAGCGCCACCAGTCCGAGAGCGCTTACGACCACCTGGAACTGGCAGAGCGCCGCGATTATGCGCAGCCCGGGGAGAACAGTGACGATCAGCCCGCGCCCAGACCCGCGGAGAAAAAGGATTCTGACGAAGCTGTACAGGAGACAAATGAACAGGACGCCATGCAGACGGAGGGCGGCGGTTTCCGGATGACGCGCGACCGCCAGACGGAGGATTTCCCGGCTTGGCGCGAGACTGCGGTGCAGACAGAGCCTGAAACGCCCGCCGAGGAAGCGCCTGACGCGCAGCCTGAAGCGCCGGAAGCCGGTGAACAGCCCGCGGCGGAGGAACCCGCTTCCAACGAACCGAGGCACAGCCGCGCGTCCCTTCCGGACCGCAGGAGAAGGGCGAGAAAGTAAACACCTCTGACATTTTTACATGAAAGCAAAGAGCGGAGCTGTGGAACGCTGTTCCATTCTCCGCTCTCCCTGCTTCAGCATAACAATTTTACAGTTCAAAGGAGAATTTCATTGATGAAGAAACTGATTTCAGCTGTGCTTTGTGCCGTGTTGCTTCTGTCTTCCGTGTCCGCGCTGGCGATCACCCGGGACTTCGGGATGGTCAAAATCAATGAAGTGATGGCCTCCAACGGGGAGACCATCGACGACAGCAAGGGCAAGTCCTGCGACTGGATCGAGCTTTGGAACGCGTCCGACGACGATATCGACCTGAGCGGCCTGAACCTTTCCGACGGCAAGAAGAATCTGGCGAAGTTCACCTTCCCGGAAGGCGTCACGCTGGCCAAGGGCGCGTACATGATCATCTTCTGCTCTGACTACGAGCAGGTGGAAACGCTGGACGGCGGCAACGTGGAGATCCACGTGCCCTTCAAGCTGAGCGCTGACGGCGAAAAGGTCGTCATCTCCTACCAGGACGTGATCCTGGACATCGTCCGCTTCGACCAGCAGACGAAGGACGTCTCCTACGCGCTGAAGGACGACGGTACCTGGGCGTACTGCGATACCCCCACGCCCGGCGCTGAAAACAAGTTTGAATAATCACGTATATGGCAGTGCTTCTTGATACGGAAGGCGCGCGTTCGCTCGCCTTCCGTTTGCAGCAGAACATCCGCCAGGTCATCGTCGGGAAGGACCAGGCCATCGAGCTGATGCTCATCGCGTTGATCTGCCAGGGCCATATCCTGCTGGAGGACGTCCCCGGCGTCGGAAAGACGACGCTGGCCGGCGCGCTTGCGCGTTCCGTCTCCTGCAGCTTCAGCCGCATCCAGTTCACGCCGGACGTAACGCCGTCCGATGTGACCGGCTATACGATCATGAACATGAGCACGGGCAAGATGGAATTCAAGCCCGGCGCGGTCATGAGCCAGATCGTCCTGGCGGACGAGATCAACCGTACCTCGCCCAAGACCCAGTCCTCCCTGCTGGAGGCGATGGAAGAGCGCCAGGTGACGGTGGACGGCACGACCCATGCCCTGCCGCAGCCCTTTATGGTCATGGCGACGCAGAACCCCGTGGAATTCGCGGGCACCTATCCGCTGCCGGAAGCGCAGTTGGACCGCTTCCTGCTGTGCGTCAGCCTGGGGTACCCGACGGTGGCGGAAGAAGTGGATATCCTGGAGCGTTATACTTCGGCCGGGCAGCCGCCGCTCAGTCAGCTGCAGCCGGTGTGCGCGGCACAGGATATCACGAATCTGCAGAGCCTGCTCCCGCAGGTGTATTCGAGCCCCGAACTGCGGCAGTACATCGCGGAAATCGCGGCGAGGACACGGCAGCACCCGATGCTGAGCCTCGGTGTTTCGCCGCGCGGCGCGATTGCGCTGCTGAAAGCTTCACAGGCTTACGCGCTGCTGAGCGGGCGGGATTACGTACTGCCGGACGATGTGCGCCAGCTGATCCGCCCGGTGCTCAGTCACCGCATCCAGCTGACGCCGGAAGCACGCATGAAGGCCGTCAGTCCGGAAAGCCTGCTGGACGAAATGACCGCCGCCGTCGCGGTGCCGGTCAAGAGGCGCATATGACCTTGACAGCCCTGATGCTGGGGGTCAGCGCCGCCGCGCTCATGATACTCGGGCTCGCACTCGGGCTCGAGCTGTTTTGTTTTGCCGCCGCAGTGATCGCGCTGGTGCTCCTGTATTGCGCAGTCAGCATACTTGTTGCGAGGAAAAACCTGACGGTCGGGATGACCGCTGACACGGAAGAAACGCTGCACGGGGAACAGGTCGCTTATACCCTGCTCGCGGCGCACCCGCTGCTTTTGCCTGTGGGGCAGATGCGGGCTGTCTGTGTCTGCGGTGCCCGTCAGGAGACGCATCTCCTGACATTGCGCAGCCTGCGCGGTACCCGGGAAACCTGGACGCGCCAGGCCGGGCATGTCGGCGATTATTCCGTCGCGGTCAGCGAAGCCGTGCTGACGGATTGCTTTGGTATTCTCAAAACCCGCTGTAAAATCTCTCCGGCCGGTCGCCTGCTGGTGCTGCCCCGGCCTTTTTTGATTGCCAAACTGGCGTTTGCGCAGAGCGAGGACGCCCAAACCGCGCTGAAGCGGGCTACTGAGGATACGACCATGCCGGACGACATCCGCGCATGGCAGCCCGGAGACCCGATGAAGCGCGTGCACTGGAAACTGACCGCGCGCAAGCGGGAATTGCTGGTGCGCCGCTATGAAAGCCCGATGCCCAAGGATACGCTGATCCTGACGGACTGCGCGGCGATGCCGCGGCAGGCCGACGAGGAACGCGAGGCGAAGCTCAGGGACGCGCTGTGTGAGACGGTCGTGGCTGTGGCGGACATGCAGCTGCAGGACGGCAGCCCTGTCCGCGTGCCGCTGTACGGCGAGCATCCTACGGAGTTTTCCGCGGAGCGCGCGCAGTCCCTGCTGCTTCTGCAGGAACTGCTTGCGGAGCAGAGTTTCCGTACGGATGAATCTTTCACCCGCGTCCTGAGCCAGGAGCTGAAGCGCGTGCGCCGCAGCGGCGCGGTGGTGATCGTGTCGCCCAGGCTGGATCCCGCGCTGACAGACCTGGCCCTGTCGTTCCGGCGAATGGGCCCGAACGTACGTTATTATCTGGTCACCTACGAAGCGGAGCAGTCCGCATGGCTGCCGTATATCCGCCGGATGCAGGAGGCCCGCGTGGAGGTGTGCTATGTCACGCCCGCTTCCTGAACGGCTGAAGGACGGCCTGGGCGACGCGCTGCTCGCGGCGCTGCCGGGCTTCGGGCTGGCCCTGCTCTTGTCGACGGCACTGTTCGGCCAGGTCAGCTGGATCGTCCTGGGAACGGTGGCCGCCGTGACCGCGCTGACGCTGTGCCTGCTGAAAGCACTGTCGCCCAAAGTGTGCGGGATTGCGCTTGCGGCGGGGCTTGTTGTCCTTGCGCTGGGATGCGCGAATATCGGCCCCCTGGCCGGACCGGCGCAGGCGGTGAGGATCCTGTGGATCTACCCGGATCTGATGGGCGCTGCCCTGCCGCCGTACCGTGAGGTCCTCAGCTTCCTGATCCCCATCCTGCTGACGGCGCTCTGCGCGATGGCGGTCCTGATCGACCTGCCGACGCTGACCCTGCTCCCGATGGCCCTGTTCAGCATCTTTTTTGGAACGGAGCTGATCGGGAATACCGCGGCGCCCGCGCTGATCGGCGCCGGAGCCTGCGTGGCGGCCTATCTGCTGGCGCTGGCGCGCGAGCGGACACGGCTCACGGTCTGGCCGATGCTGGTCGTGCTGCTGGCGGTCGCCCTGGCTTACCTGTTCATGCCGCGCGCGCTGCCGAAGACGGAGGGCTTGCGGGAAGCGGCGGAAGAAGTCTACCAGACCGTGTCCGATTACCTGCCCTCCAACGACGACAGCGCCCGCAGCGGCTTTACCCTTGAAACGGAAGGCTATCTTCCTCTCGGCAGTGATACCCGGCCCCGTCTGGGCGGCCCGGCCGATCCCTCTGACCGCTCGATCATGGAAGTGCGGACGGAGCACACGCTGTACCTGCGCGGGGTCGCGATGAACAGCTATAACGGCCTCAACTGGGATGACACGCTGTCAAGCCGCCGTTTCCTGTACGCGGATCTGCTGCAGCAGGGCTACCGCCGGACTGTGTTCGATGAATACCTGCCCCTCACCGGAACGGCCCTGAATGCGGAAAGCGCGTCGGTACACATGCTGTCTGCGGCGGCGACCACCCTGTACGTCCCGCAGCGCCTGCGTACGCTGGAATTGCGCTCGGGACGCATGACGCCGTATTTCAACGCGGCTTCGGAGCTCTTCCTGACCCGTGAACTGACGGCAGGGGACGGCTATGCGTTCACTTATTTGAACTTCTCCGCTGACAGCGATAGAACCGCGCGCCTTGTGGATGAAGCTGCAGCAGTCTCTGATACGCGCTACGCTGAAATCGCTCAGATCTATACAGCCCTGCCGCCGCATATGCAGGAGGAGCTTTACAGACTTTCCGTTGAGGCTGCGGGCGGCGAGGAGAGCCCTTATCGCCGTGCCCTTGCCGTGCGGGATTATCTGCGCAGTCATTACAATTACGCGCTGGATGTCTCCAATCCGCCGGATAACGTGGATTTTGCTTCCTGGTTCCTGCTTCGCGAAAAGCGCGGATATTGCACCTATTTCGCGACGGCCCTCACTATTCTGTGCCGCATGCAGGGGATCCCCGCGCGCTATGTGACCGGCTATGTCGCGGTCCCGGAAAACGGGCTGGCCACAGTCACGTCCGCGGACGCGCATGCCTGGACGGAGATCTATCTGAACGGTTTCGGCTGGCTCACGCTCGACGCTACTCCGGGGCACGAGGACGGCGGCGACGACGATAGGCAGGGCGAACAGCCGGACAGCCAAGGGGACGGGGATGCCCCGACGCCCAGCCCCGAACCGGAGGCGACAGCGACGCCTGAGCCGGAAGGGCCGACGGACGGCGGCAGCGATGAATCTCACGATGAGCTGCCTACGCCTACTCCCGCCCCGCAGGCGACTGAAACGCCGGAACCTGAGCCTGAGTCTCCTTCCCGGACGAATCTGCCGCTGCTGCTGATATTCATACTGTTGGCGCTGGTGGCTCTGCTGCTGGCTCTGAGCGTGCTGCTGGATCCGGCGCGCCGGGCAAGGCGCCACCCGAGACGTGCGGCGGACATCCTGATGGCCGCGGTCAATGCCGCGGTGGCAAAAGCCTTCCGCCCGCGAAAAGCGGAAGAAACGATGATCGAGTACTATAACGCCGCGGCAGAGCGGTTCCCCGAACTGCCGCTGTCAGAATTGGCCGAAGCATTCAGCGCGCGCCTGTACGGGCGGCGCCCGTTAAGCGCAGCCCTGCCTGAGCGGGTGTGGCTCGGGCTTAAAGACCGGCTTTCTTTCCCGCAGCGGGTAGTGGTGCTGGTGAAGGGTGTTCTGCCGGGAAAGCGGTAATGATAAAAATCCCTGCCGGAATTCGGTTGAACCGGCAGGGATTTTAATATTGATGAGATTATGGCGCGATGACAAGGTAATCCCGGTCAGAAGCGTATTCGATGGCTGTGGCATTGTTGGTAATGAATAACAGCCGGCCGCAGCCTGTAAAGGCGTCAGGCGCGATGGTCTGAACAGAGTCCGGAATATATACCGTCCTGACATCGCTGTCGGCAAAGGCGCGGGAAGCGATTTCCGTGCACGGCGCGGACAGGCGGACAACGGAGCCGGCGACGTTCTCAAAGGTGCTTTCGTCGATCATTTCCAAAGCTTCCGGCATGCTCAGCACGCCGGCATTGGGAATGTTCCAGCCGGCCATAGAGAAGGTGAAACCATCGCTGCCATCAATTACAGCATTGACTGCAGCGGGTCCGCCGTTCTGTAATATGACGCCGGTATGCTTGACCGCGTAAACTAACAATTTTGAAAATATATTGCCAGAATACAATGCATCAAGTTCACCATTATTCATAAACCAGAACCAGCCGTCATAACCAGTGTCAGCATCAAACCTCCAGGTAGTAGTGCCTTGATTAAAACTATCGGAAATCATATCAGAGATGGTAATAATATAGTAACCGGTTTCGTTATAATCGTACTTTCCCCAGCCGCTCCATTTTCCGGTATGAATATAATAATTTGCATCCAGAGAAACACAGGCACGGGCATGACTTCCGCTCTGGATAGTGTGAGATGAAATACTTTGCATGATGTCGCTGTTCAAACAGAAATAATCATATCCTTCAGCTCCGCTGACCGGGCTTCCGGTGCCGGGCATATAAGTTCCCGGGTCATCCCATGTTACATCAACCTGATACCATTCGCCGTCTAGTTTCAGTGTATTCCAGGCGTGATCAGAACTGATTGCCCTTTCCACCGGAATGCCGGCGGCAGCGCACAGGAGCGAATATGCTTTGCTATAGCTGTCACATACGCCATATCCTCTGAAAATGATATCCGGCCCATAATAACACAGGGATTCATCATAATAACAGTTATGCGTCAGCCAGTCATGCAGATTTAGAGCTGTCTGCCACGTAGTGGAAGCGCTGCATTGGCTGACGATGCTGCTGACTTTTTCTTCTATCGTCTGTGAGCCGTCGATTGAAAAACTAAAATTGTTCCATGCAACACAGACGGAATCCTGATAGACTTCAAGCCAGCAGAAATAATTGCCGGTACTGTAAAACGTATAGGTGAGGGTGTTTTCTGATCTTTTAACATCGTCGTAGTAATAAAAGCCCTGAGGATCCCTGTCAACGTCCTGGAAGGCCCACCAGTATTCAAGGCCTTCAGTGTCGATCCCGGAAACGGCAGCAGTAAATGTCACGGTTTCTCCTGAAAACATATTGTCGGGCAATATCACATCCACGGCGGGTTCGGTCTGGTCACTTTCGCCGGATGATTTTCGAGGCTTTTCTTTTTTCATCTGCTGCAGTCTTTGCAGGGTTTTCACCATGTCTTGCCTGTGCGGGTTCGTCGGTCCTCCCGCGGATGCTATACTGCAGAAAATCAGGAGAATCATCACGGTCAGGACGATTACTGTGGTCTTTTTCATAAGAGTTCCTTTCAGAATTCGTTGAACAATCAGAATGATTGACCATCAGTTGCATGATAGCATAAAAAAGCCGGCGTTTCAAGCGGCGATGTCAAATCTCATCCTTGACAAATGCGCCAAAATGATATGTAATAAACATAGAATATATGCGGGTTTCCCGTGGCTGGGACATGCAGTCTCAGCCTTGCTATCAACGTGACAGAGAGGAAGGAAATCTTATGAGTCAGCAGCAAACGAAGACGAGTATTTTTGACAGGCTGCCCAGCCTGATCAAAAAGTCGAATGTCACCCTATTTCCCGAAGGGGCGATGGGCTACCTGATCGGGCCGACCCTGGCGCTGATGGCCAACTCCGTGCTGGCCAACTACTTCAACAAGTACATGACCGACGTGCTGAATATCAACAGTTGGGCCAGCGAGTTCTTCAAGTGGCTGCCCGTCATCTCGGTCATCTTTGTTGTGCTGGGCAACATCATTGTCGGCCGGCTGATGGACCGTAGCAAGTCCCGTGCCGGCAAGGCGCGCCCGCTGCTGCTGATTTCCGTGCCCATCAGCTTCCTGGCGCTGCTGATCCTGTTCGTGATCTCGCCGCTGGCAACGGATACCATCAACACCCAGGGCCAGAGCATGGCGCTGGTGTGCATCGCCATCGGTTATAACCTGTGGTTCGCCTTCGCCTATCCCATGTACTATACGCCCCACGCGGCGCTGGTGAACCTGTCCACCCGCAACTCCAAGGACCGTACCCTGCTGGCGACCCTCTCCAACGCCACGGCACTGGCAGCGATGGGCCTGTCCACCATGATCCTGCCGTTCTTCCTCTCCCTGCTGTTCGTCCCTCAGACCACCAACCTGCCGGAAGGCGCGGTGCTGCTGGAGAGCGGCGAATACGCGCTGAACGGCGTGGTGCTCTACGACGCGGTGGCCTCCTACAACAACTGGAAGATCTTCGTCATCGCCCTGACCGTCATCACCGTGGTCGGCGCGCTGGTCGAATTCATGTTCACTCGTGAGCGCGTCACCGAAGAATCCATGAACCAAGGCGAGGATACCGCCCCGGCCAAGGCCTTGCCCATCGGGAAGCAGGCCAAGATCTGCTTCGGTGACAAATTCTGGGTCATCATGATGGTGTTCTTCTTCTGCTATCAGCTGGGCGGCATGACCAAGAATGTCAGCCAGCTCTACTTCTGCCAGGCGATGTTCCCCAACGCCGACGGTGTTTACACCATCGCCAACGGCGGCACCATCTCCGGCCTGCTGGCCATCATCGGCGCGATCCCGACGGCGATCGGCATGGTGGCGGCTCCGATCCTTGCTAACAAGATCGGCAAGGGCAAGGCGATCCTCTGCGGCGCGGTCCTGGCCACCGTGGGCGGCGCGCTGGGCTTGCTGGCGCCCGCCAACCTGATCGTCGTCTACGTCTCCTTCATCCTGAAGGCGCTCGGCTCCACTCCCGCGATGTATCTCTCCATGGCGCTGCTGGCGGACGTGCTGGACCAGCAGGAGGCAGTCAACGGCGCGCGTACCGACGGCCTGACGATGACCATTTACGGCGCGATCATGGCCGGCATGACCGGCGTGGCCACCGGTATCCTGAATATCGTCCTGTCCAACGTGGGCTATGCGGCGGACAATATCTCTTCCGAAGCCATCCGCGGCGCGATGCCCTGGGTGTTTATCGGCGTGGAAACCATCTGCTACCTTGCGATCTTCCTGTTCTTCATCTTCATGGGTGTTGAAAAGTTCGGCAAGTTTGACCACGAGGCGATCGTGGCGGACCAGAAGGCTGCCGCCGCTGCCGAGGGCCGCGCCTATATCTCCGCACTGGACAAGGTCCGCCTGGAAGAAGGCGAGGAAGCCTATCAGGCCGAGCTCAAGAAGCAAGCTGACGCGAAAGCCGCTGAGGAAAAGAAGCTGGCCGCCATGTCCGCCGACGCGCGCAAAGCCCTGGAAGACAAAGAATCCGCGGTCAAGGCTGAGCTGAACAAGCTGCGCAAGGCCAACGGGAAAGCGGAAATCTGAGAATAAGGCGGAGTGCGGAGTTCGGAATGAGGAGTTAACAAATGTCTGTAATGACATTATCTGACTCCTCACTCCGCATTCCGCACTATTTATGAAAGGAACTTTCATGATCTTATCTGCGGTCCTCTTCGACATGGACGGCCTGCTCACGGACAGTGAGGGGTACGGCTATATATTACTGAAAAACGGCGGCCGGCAGCTCGGCTTCGAGCTGTCCGATCAGTTGCTCAGCGATATGACAGGCCTGAACGATACGGAATGTGTCGCCATACTCAAAGCGTATTGCCCCGGCCTGGACGGAAAGCGGCTGCTTCAGATTTATCACGAGGGCATGCATGCCGCTTCGCTGCGCGGGGAGGTTCCGCTGAAACCCGGCGTGCGCGAGCTGCTGGACGTGCTGGACGCGCACCGTGTGCGCCGTGCTGTCGCGTCGAGCAATGAGCGTTTTCTGGTGGAGAGCTACCTGCGCGGCCACGGCATTCTGGAACGCTTTGACGCGCTCGTTTGCGGCGATATGATCGCGCAGTCCAAGCCTGCGCCGGACATCTACCTGGCCGCGGCAGACGCGCTCGGCGTACGTCCGGAAAACTGCCTGGTGCTGGAGGATTCCCCGAACGGACTCAAATCCGGCCGTGCAGCCGGCATGCGCACCTGTATGGTGCCGGACCGCATCCCCTTTACCGAAGCCCTGAAACCTTATGTGGACGATGTGCGGGACAGCCTCCATGACGTCATCCCCCTGATCGAGCCATGGCTGAGCTGATTCTGTGCGTGGGCCGCCTGAAAGAGGCGTACTGGCGGGACGCCTGCGGCGAATACTTGAAACGCCTCAGTCGGTACGGCAAGTCTGAACTCATTGAAGTGGACGACTTGCCGGAGCCGGAGCATGCTTCTGACGCAGACCGGCAGAAGATCATGCAGAAGGAAGGCGAGGCCCTGCTCAAACGCATCCGCCCCACGGACCATGTGGTGGCGCTGTGCATTGACGCTCCCCAACTGACCAGCGAAGGGCTGGCGGATTTACTGCAGGCGCGTGATCAGCAGGGCGGCCGCACCGTGTTTGTGATCGGCGGCTCGCTCGGTCTTTCCGGTCAGGTCGTCGCCCGCGCCGACCGCCGCCTGTCCATGTCCAAAATGACTTTCCCGCACCAGCTCGCGCGGGTCATGCTGCTGGAGCAGCTCTACCGCGCGCGGAAGATTCTGGCGGGGGAAAGATACCACAAGTAGTTTATGAGCAATCAAGGCGCTTCCCGGGAAGCGCCGTTTTCAAACAGACCGCGGCGTCAGGGAGGTGAAACAGCCGTCATGGAGTATGTCTGGTATATCATCGCGGCGCTCGGCGCGGGCATCGGCACAGGCCTGGCCGGGCTTTCCGCGGCGACGGTCATGGTACCTGTCCTGATCGTCTTGTGCCCTTCCTTTTCCGGTGAGACCGGCGCGTACCAGGCGACCGCCATCGCCCTGGCGTCCGATATCCTCGGCTCTGCCGTCACGACCTATACCTATGCGAGACACAAAAACATCGATCTGAAGCGCGGCTGGGTCATGCTGGTCTGCATCCTGACCATGTGCACGGTGGGCAGCTATGTCGCCTTTATCGTCGGCAACGTGGTGCTGGGCAGCTTCACGCTTTTCCTGACGTTTTGCATCGGCATCCGCTTCCTGGTCAAGCCGGATACCAGCCGGACAAACCAGGCTGCGAGGGGCGAAAAACTGGATTGGAAAGGCGTCGTGTTTTCATTGTTCTGGGGCCTGACCATCGGCTTCGGGACGGGTTTCGTGGGCACGGGCGGCGGCATGATGATGCTGATTGTATTCACGGTTTTCCTCGGCATGGAACTGAAAACGGCGGTCGGCACCAGCACGTTCATCATGACGTTCACAGCACTGATCGCTTCGGTCAGCCATATTCTGATCCATCCTGCCATCGTGCTGGAGAAATGGGACGTGATGCTGATCTGCATCGCCGTCGCGACGGCGGCGAGCCTGATCTCCGCGCGCTTTGCCAACCGGGTGAAAAACCGCATGGTAGGCCTGGTGACCGGCGCGGTGCTGACCGTTCTCGGCGCGGCCATGCTGATCCTGAACTATTGGGATTTCCTCTCACGGTACCCGCTGTTTACGCAGACGCTGTCCTGTTTCGGGATTTTTCTGGCGTATGTCATCCCCTCTGTGGCGATCCTCGTCCTGGTCCGATTCCTGACCAGGATCCCCTCGTTCGTCTTCCGGAAGCTGCTGCACATCCTGGCTTTTACCTTTTCTTCCGTGACGATCATGACCGCGCCGGGCTGGCAGGCGGCGGTGGTGACCTGCGTGGTTGCAGGCCTAATCATCTATCCAGTGCTGAACATATGCGAAAAAGAGACCTGGTATCCGAAGCTGTTCGTGCAGAAGAGCCCCGGGGAAGTAAAACGCAGCATGATCATGATCTTCTCCGTGGTCGCCGCCGTCGTAGGCGTGGCATGGGGCGCTTTCGGCCAGCAAAAACTCGGCGCTGCGGCGATCCTCATGTGGGGTACCGGAGACGCCGCGGCGGCTTTGGTCGGTATCCCCTTCGGGAAGCACAAGGTCAAATCCAGATGGACTGACGGGAAAAAGTCTTGGGAGGGCAGCGCGGCGATGTTTGCCGTTTCGTTCCTGTGCGGGCTCGGGATGCTGCTGCTGGCGCAGAAACTGCCGCTTCCGCGCGCGCTGTATACCGCGGCTGCCGGAGCGTTCCTCGGAGCGGCGACGGAACTCTTTTCTCCCAGCGAATATGATACCGTCACCGTCCCGGTGGCCATAGCGGCCGTGCTGCTGCTGATGGGAAGCGTCTGAAGAATTGTGGTCATAGTATAAAGCCTTCGTCCATCAGGAAAAACAGATGGGTGACGGCTGTTTTTATGCTGTCCTGGGTTTACTCTGATGAACGCCTCACTGCGTGCTGTAATTGTAAAATCCGGCAAGGAAAAAATCCCAAAATTTGACAAATCCCTCCAATTGTGGTAAAACATGCCGAATCCAGCGCAAAAGGAGGGATTTGTTGGATTTTAACGAAACGATGATGCAGTATTTCGAGTGGTATCTCCCGAACGACGGCCTGTGGTGGAAGCGCTGCGCGGCCAAGGCGGAGAACCTTGCAGCCCTGGGAATTACACAAGTATGGTTACCGCCGGCCTATAAAGGCACCTCACAGGAAGATGTGGGATACGGCGTTTATGATATGTACGATCTCGGAGAGTTCGACCAGAAGGGAACGATCCGGACAAAATACGGCACCAAAGAAGAATATATTGATGCGGTGCGCGCCTTTCACCGGGCGGGCATTCGTGTATTCGGCGATATCGTGCTCAATCACCGCATGGGCGGCGATGAGCTTGAGAATATCACCGCGGTCACGGATGATCCGGAGAACCGCACCAAACAGCTCGGCGGTGAGCAGACCATCCGCGCATGGTCGAAATTCACATTCCCCGGACGCAAGGGGAAATACAGCCGCTTTACCTGGGATCACCGGCATTTTTCCGGTACTGACTGGGACGAGAACGCGCGGGAAAAGGGCAACATCTACCGGTTTACGGGCAAGCGCTGGGCACCGGAGACGGACCCTGAAAACGGAAATTTCGATTATCTCATGGGCATGAACGTGGACATGTCCAACCCGGAAGTCGTGCGCGAAACGAAGCGCTGGCTCAACTGGTACCTGAAAGAGACGGGCATCGACGGCCTGCGGCTGGACGCGGTTAAGCACATCAGCTTCCCGTTCTACCGTGAGCTGCTGCTCGACGTGCGCGACGGCGGCCGGCGGGATCTCCCCGCGGTCGGCGAATACTGGAGCGGCGACGTGGAACGCCTCAAGCATTACCTGGACGCGGTGGACAATGAAATGTCCCTGTTCGACGTCGCGCTGCACTACAATATTTTCCACGCCTCACAGGCCGGCGCGAACTATGACCTCAGGACCATCTTCAACAATACGCTGGTCCGGGAACGGCCCGGGAACGCCGTGACCTTTGTGGACAACCACGACACCCAGTACGGGCAGAGCCTGCAGTCCTTTGTGGACGGCTGGTTCAAGCCCCTGGCCTACGCCCTGATCCTGCTCAGGAAAGAGGGCGTGCCCTGCGTGTTCTACTCGGATTATTACGGAAATCCCGTCCGCAACCGGCCGCTGGTGCCCAACCTCGGCAAGTTGATTAAACTGCGCCACGCCTACGCTTACGGTGAACAGGCGGACTATTTCGAGCAGGCGCACCTGATCGGCTGGGTACGGCGCGGAGACGAGAAGCATGAAGATTCAGGCCTCGCGGCGGTGCTTTCCAACGGTGACGGCGGCAGCCTGCGCATGAAGATCGGTGAGAAATTTGCCGGCGAAACCTTCCGCGACGTGCTCGGCGGCTGTCCTGAACCGGTCGTGATCGACGACGACGGTTTCGGCGTGTTCAGCACGAAGGGCCGCAGTCTCGCGGTCTGGGTGCGCGAATCCGCTTTTGAAAACCTGGTTGTCAACGAATAAAGAACACTGAAAAAAACTCTATTCATTAAGAAATCCCAGGGTAATACACTGCTCAGGGGATGTTGCAGAAGATCATCAGCAACATCCCCTCTTTTTTCAGGTATATCGTTTTTCCAAATAGATTGTGCAACAAAGAATGTCAGGTAATCAGAAAACTCCGGGAGGTTTGGAGGGGCCGCAGCCCCTCCAAGTATAATCCGCAGCAGCGACATGTGCGGTGCGAGGAGTATTTTTGCGAAGCAGAGCTTGCCCTGCGAGAGCAAAAATGCTTTCCTTGCACCTTTTCCGCCCGGGAGTCCCGAAGGGACGAGAGGAAAAGGTGTTTTGTCGATCAAATGGATACTCCATTTGATCGATGGGGTTGTGCAACAACCCCTTCTTTGGGTTCTTATTTTGCTTTTCTGAACTTTGACAAGATATAAGGCGGTTCGTACTGGTTGCTCAGCTTTTGCAGCAGGTGGATCGCGTCGTGCTCGGACTGGTATCCGGTCTCGGAGAGGATCTCCTGCGGGACGAGTGCCGGCTCGTACTCGTGCAGAATGCGCATCAGGTGCTGCTGCGCGTGCGCGATGTCGGCGTTCGCGGCGTAGAAATAAAGGCTGTTTCCGCCTTTCATGCCGGCCTGGGGCCGGATGACGGCGCGGATTTTCATTTTAGAGAAATAGGGCTTCAGGTTGCGGTAGATGTGGTCGTTCATATCGTCGGCAGCCACGATCTTGAGATAGACGATCTCCGACACGGTGAAATGGTCGTCGTCCAGATAGTGGCGGTAGGGCGATCTTTTCAGCTGGTCGTAGATGATACGCTCGTTTTCGGTCAGCGGGCCGTGGTGGTAGATATAATTCCGATCCTTGTGGATGGTGTAGATGAAGTAGCTGACGTTCATGTCGTCTAGGCGCTTCATCAGCCAGCGGGAGGACGTCGGATCGATAGTGACCGTAGAAATGTAGGCATTGTTGTTCGCATCATAGAGCGCGGCGCCGTCCATCACGATCAGCGGCACATTCCATTTGATGTTGTTTAGCTGCGAGGTCAGGAAAGCTGGCGCGTGCTCGGACATCAGGCAGATCTTTGCTCCGTCATTGTACAGCCGGCCCAGCCGGAACTGGACGGAGGACGAGATGCGCGACAGCTGGTCGGGCACCAGGTCTTCCGTGCGCAGGAAGAAGACGAAGCCGTTCTGCTTCTTCCGGGGGATGTGGAGGAGGTTCACGCCGATGGCGACGACAGTGCCGACCACCACGTCCAGTATGCGGTGGAAGGCCTGCAGCAGCGGGTCCTCAATATCCGGGTACGCGATGACCACGCAGACGAATACGATCGCCGCCAGGCAGGAGGTGTCCGGCTGGCGGATTATCACCGCGCTGTACAGCGAGATCAGCACGCCGAGGCCCATCAGGGGGTACAGAACCGGCATCCGTTTGCCCAGTGCGGGGAAGATGGATACGAACAGCAGGAACAGGAGACCCCAGAACGCGCCGATCAGGGTACCGGCGATGCGGTTCCAGGCGTACTCCCTTGTGTCATGCACGTAGGGCTGCATGCAGATGATGGCGGTGATGGCCGCCTCGGCGGACATGTCCTGCCCGCGGTAGCCTCGCAGGGCGTAAAACAGCAGGCACAAGGTCACCGCGATGCTGGTCTTGATGATACGCTGCCCGACTGGGGGCAGGTAAATGCTATGGAAAAAATCTCGGATTTTCGACAAACTAAACTCCTTTGTATACTGGGATTGAAATATTGCGCCGTAGCGGACGCCTGCGGCAGGGCGTGAGAATCCGGCGGTTGATTGCCGCGGTATCTCACACCTTCTGATTATGGACGATTTTTGGAAATAAATCAATCCCCTGAATGGATTTAACAAAGTTTGTTGTTTTCGAAACGTAATATCAAAAACAAATACAACGAAAATTACAAAATAAGATTTACGAAAAATTATAAACAAAATATACGAAATAATGAAAATATGGCTGCCTCAGGGATTGATGACATGCTGGTCAAACAGGCAGGTTCATGTTATAATCACGTCGAAGACTGTCACTTCCGGCAAAGGAGGTCAACACGATGAAACTTGCGTCATTGTTCCATCGGAAGCCCGCACCTGTCCAGACTTACGATCACGAGACGCTGGAACCGGTGATCCGGTGCAGCATCTGCAACGGTGAGCAGGTGGCTGGTTTCCGCAATAAACAGACCGGACATTTCGAGGAGATCGCGCTGATCAAATCGGATCAGGATCTTACGGCGTTTATGGACCGGTACGGGATCACGGAGACGATCAAAAGAATATACTGAGAAAACTGCAAAAGGAGACGGAATATGCAATTCATTCAACAGGACGGCAAACTCATCTGCAGACGCCAGGGGGAGACCCTGCTGATCGAGCCCTGGGGAAAGGACAGCCTGCGCGTCCGGGCGACCATGTATCCGCAGTTCACGGGCGAGAACTGGGCGCTGACGGAACCGGTGGAAGCGCTGAAGGGCGATATTGAGATCATCGACGATCCGCACCGCGAGGGCGACGGAGAGATCCATCACTACGAAGCGGCGAAGATCACCAACGGTCGGATTTCCGCGACGGTCAACCGCAGCGGCGTCGTCAGCTTTTTCCGGGACGGGAAGCTTTTCCTGCGGGAGCATTTCCGCAATTACGGCGGCTCGGTCACGAAGGAAAGCCACTGCCTGAAGATCGTGAACCGCGAATGGACGCCTTACGTGGGCGGCGATTATAAGCTGATCGTGCGCTTCGAGCCCAACGACGGGGAGAAGCTGTTCGGCATGGGCCAGTACCAGCAGCCGTACATGGACCTGAAGGGCTGCGTGCTGGAGCTTGCGCAGAAAAACAGCCAGACTTCCGTCCCCTTCGCAGTGTCCAGCTTGGGCTACGGCTTCCTGTGGAACAACCCCGCCGTGGGCAGCGCGTCCTTCGGCAAGAACATCACCGTCTGGGAAGCCGCCTGCTGCAAGGACATGGACTACTGGGTCACCGTGGCGGACGCACCGAAGGACCTGCTGTACAACTACACTGCCGTGACCGGGCGCTCCCCGATGATGCGGACAGACGCCATGGGCTTCTGGCAGTGCAAGCTGCGCTACCGCACCCAGGACGAGGTACTGGCGGTAGCGCGGAAATACCATGAGATGGGCATCCAGCTGGACGTGATCGTCATCGACTTCTTCCACTGGACAGTACAGGGCGACTGGCAGTTCGACAAGACCTACTGGCCGGATCCCAAGGCCATGGTGGACGAGCTGCACAGCATGGGCATCCGTGTCATGGTGTCCGTATGGCCCAGCGTGGACCGGCGCAGCAAGCACTTTGGCGAGATGGCCGAGCGCGGGCTGCTGATGCGCACGGAGCGCGGCGCCATGCAGACCTACGACTATCAGGGCGACTGCGTGACCCTGGATCCCACGAACCCGGAGACCCGGGAATACGTGTGGGAAAAGTGCAAGCAGAGCTATTACGATATCGGCATCGACTATTTCTGGCTGGACAATTCCGAGCCGGACCTGACCAAGTACGACTTCGACAACTTCCGCTATTACATCGGCCCGGCCATGGCCTGCTCCAATGTCTTCCCGCAGTGGTACTCGCGCATCTTCTACGATCACGAGACCGCCCTGGGTAACACGCAGCCCGTCAACCTGCTGCGCAGCGGCTGGGCCGGCAGCCAGAAGTACGGCAACGTGCTGTGGAGCGGCGACGTGCCTTCTACCTGGGAAAGCCTGCGTGACCAGCTGACAGCCGGCCTGAACATCGGCCTGGCGGGCATCGCGTGGTGGAACACGGACATCGGCGGCTTTATGGAGGGCAACGTCTTCGATCCGGAGTTCAAGGAGCTCCTGGCCCGCTGGTACGAATGGGCGGTGTTCCAGCCTGTTATGCGCCTGCACGGCGACCGCGAGCCCTTCACGATCCCCGCGCTGGACGACCGCGACTGGGGCGGCGGATACCTGCATACCGGCCAGGACAACGAGATGTGGAGCTACGGCGAGGAGATGGAGCGCATTATGCGCAAGGGTTACGATCTGCGCAAATCCCTGCGTCCGTATCTGGAAAAGATCTACCGCGAGGCGCACGAGAACGGCAGCCCGCTGATGCGCGCCATGTTCTATGAATTCCCGGATGATCCGCGCTGCTGGGAGCTTTCCGACCAGTACATGTTTGGCCCGGATTACCTGGTGGCGCCCATTCTCGCGCCCGGGGCCCGGAGCCGTGAGGTCTACCTGCCCGCGGGACGCTGGCAGGATATCCGTACCGGTGAAACGCTGGAGGGCGGCAAAACAGTGACTGCGGTCGCGCCGATCGACAGTATCCCGGTTTATATGAAGCTCGCATGAAAAAAGTACTCGCATTTCTGTTTTTCCTGATCGTCCTGGCTGTCTTCTGCCTCTATGCCGTGGTCGCGATCCGTCCCTCCGAGAGCGGGAGCACGCGCCTGCTGGAGGCGGAAGAGCCGGACGTCATCCGTACCGTGGAGAGCGCGGACCTCGCGCAGCTGGCACGGCTGTTCGACCATGCGTTTCCGGTGCTGCCGGATGCCGGGGTGTACGGCACGGTCGGCACCGAACGCCTGGAGGGCAAAAACGCCCGCGTGTTGAAGCTGGAATTCGCGGGCCTGACCCTCCACTGCGTCTGGCCGGCGACGGCCGCGCCGCTTCTGCTCGAGCCGGATCTGACGGTCATGAGCCTTTATACGGAAGACCGGTACCGGTTCTCGGTGCTTTCTATGCCCGCGATCTACGCCGAAAAGGGCGAGAGGCGCTGCCTGTACTTCTCGGACGAGTCCGCGGCCTATCGCCTGTATACAGAAAGCATGGGCCGGGACGAGTTCCTGGCGGCAGCTCAGCGGCTCCAGTGGTACAAGTAAAGGCTCACAGGCCGGGAGGGGATTGATGACGGAACGCAGCCGGAACCAGACGATCGACATCGTTCGGATCGTCGCCAGCTTTTTTGTCATACTGTGCCATATCCACCTGCCCGGATGGGCGAAGGACTGCTCCATGGGCCTGGCGCGCTTCGCGGTGCCCTTCTTCCTGCTGGTGACGGGCTGGTACCTGTTCGACGGCGATGATTCGAGGGCATATGCGAAGGCCCGGCGCACGCTGGTATCGATCCTGAAACTGACAGTGTTGAGCGTGCTGCTGGTCGCGGCGGTCAATACGCTGGTCTGCCTGATCCGGGGCCGGCAGATGTTCTCGTGGGCGACCGGCTTTTTCCGCAGGAGCGGGAACTGGCACCTGTTTTTGCTGTATAACCGGACGCATTGGCTCAGTTCGGTCATGTGGTATCTCTTCGGCCTGCTGTACGCGCTGGTCATCTATCTGGTACTCGTGCGGCTGCGGGTGCTCAAATATGCCTTCTGGCTGATCCCGCCGCTGCTGATCCTGAACATCGTGCGCGGGGAAGTCCTGGGGAAAGCGTGGTATTATCAGGGCAACTGGCTGTTCACTTCCCTTCCATTCCTGCTGCTGGGCAGCCAGTTCAGGAGCAGTGGATGGTGCGCGAAAATTGCCAATCGTACAGCGTGGTGGCTGATTGCTGCGGGGATCGCGGCAACCTGCGTTGAAGCGTATTTCTTCGGTGAACAGATCATCCATGTCGGGACACTGCCACTGGTGCTGGGCGTCTTCTGCCTGGCGGTAAACGGCGGGGAGAGGCGCTGGCCCGCCTGGCTTTCGTATTTCGGGCGGCGGTGCACGAAGTACGTCTTCCTGCTGCACTGCTCCCTGCGCGACCTCGTCTACGCGCTGGCGGGAACGCCGTCCGGCGCGCTCCTGTGGCTGATGCCCGCATTCTTTTTCCTGCTGTCCGGTGCCATCGGATGGGGGATCAGTATAATTCAGGACAAAAGGATCAAGGCATAAGGCACAGGGACGGATTGATGCAAGTACATTTGATCAGGGAGTTCAAAGGCGTTATCCTCGATATTGGCGGCGGCGGAGAGGGGATCATCGGCCGTCTGTATCGGGAGCAGGTGACCGCGATTGACATCAGTCCGGACGAACTGGCGGAAGCGCCGGATTGCTGCGCAAAGATTGTCATGGACGCCAGGAAAATGGCCTTTCCTTCTGAATCGTTCGATCATGTGACGGCGTTTTATTCGTTCATGTTTATGCTGCGCGGGGATCAGGACAGGGTGCTTCGTGAGGCGGTTCGGGTGCTGCGTGCCGGCGGCTGTCTGCATATTTGGGATGCGGAATTCCCAACAGCCTTCCCGGAGCCTTTCGTCGCTGAGCTGGACGTCCGGATGGAGGACAGCTGTATCCACACCTCCTACGGCATCGTGAAAAATGAAGGACAGTCCTGCCGTGATATTCTGCGGATGGCAGAGGAGGCAGGACTGAACGCGGTCCGGTCTGTCTGCGGCGATGGGCATTTTTACATTTGTCTGGAAAAACAGAAAGCCTGAAATCTTGCAATCATCGGTGCATTCGCCTATAATATTGCTGTTTCAACCGGAAGGTTTCTGCAGGACAGGCCATTGCGGCATAAAGACAGAGATGGGGTCGTTATGAAGCGATTACTTGCGATTTGGCTGGCTCTCGTGCTGGTCTGGACAGGCGGGGCGGCGGGGCTCGTACGCGCGGAGGAGATGCCGCAGAGCGCCGACTGGACTGTCCGGGAGCAGACCGAGGCTGATATGGACGAACAGACCGGCGGCGCGGATCCGGATGAGCACGTGGAAGCGCCGGATTTTGTGCTGCCCGAAGACGAAGAAGATCCTGTGGAAGAAACGCCGGCAGAACCCGCGGCGGAAGAGAGGGAGATCGAGGAACCTGTACCCGAGCCGGACACAGAGCCTGAATCGGAAGCGCCCGCGGAGGACCAGATTATCATAGAGGAACCTGTAGAAGAAGAGCCCGCAACAGAAGAGCCGGAAATCGAAGTGCCGATCCTAGAACCGGTAACGGAACCCGAGCCGGAAATGCCTGCGGAAGACCCGGTTGTTGAAGAAGAACCGGTTGAAGAACCCGTGGCTGAGACAGAGGAAGAGGCGTCGGTCAATGAAGCTCCATTGGATGACGAAGCGCTGCCGACAGAAGCGCCGCAGGATGTAATCACGGAAGACGTGCCGGAAGAACCGGTCGAAGTGGTGGAAGTGCCGGTCATACCGGAGGAGCCTGAACTGACGGACGAGCCGAAAGCGCCGGAGCAAACGGACGAATCGGGCGATGTGATCGTCCCGGATCCGGAACCTGAAACGGTCCCGGAAGCGCCTGACGTAGGGGATACGGAGGCTGTGGAAGTCCAGGAAGAAGCCGAGCAGGCGGAAGCGCTGCCTGAGTCCGGCAATGAACAGGCTGAAACTGAGAATACTGAGCCGGAGTCGGTCCCCGCGGAGGAGCAGCAGCCGGAGAATAACCCGGACGACGAGTCCCTGCCCGAAGAAGGGACTGCAGCGGACGAACCGGCTGAAACTCCGGAAAGCAGGACGGCTGAGGCAGAAGATCCAACACCGTCTGACCCCGAAGAGGACGAACTGATTGCGGAATTCGGGGATGAAATCGAAATCGTCATTCCGGATACGGACGCGGATAACGCGGACGAACTGCTGCTGGCTTATCTTGAAAAAGTCTTGCGCGAAGCGGCGTCGCGGCCCATGTTCCGTGCCATCCGGGTGGATGGGCGCCTGGACGAGACCTGCCTCGCGCTCTACCTGGATCTGAAACCGAAAATAGAGGCGATCGCGGCGGGCGACCGGGACAGCAGCGAACTGAGTGTCAGCTATGCGGACCTGGGCCTGCCGACGCGCTTTACCGCCGAAGAACTGGGGATCACGATCTCCGGGCCGAGCGATACTGAGAACATCAACGCGGGCGTCGAAAAGGTCGCCCAGCAGCTGAAAATCAATTATGCCCTGGTTCAGCTCGCGCTGCTGGCTAACTGCCCTTATGAGCTGTACTGGTACGACAAGAGCCAGGGTGCCCGGACCACCGCGACTCCGGGAATGAGCCTGCGCCGAATCAACGGTGAATACGTATATGTAGTCACGTCCGATTACAACGTCCGGATGGCGGTGTCCAGGGACTACAGCGTGGATACCTACAAGGTAGATACTTCTACGGGGCAGCGCGTGCAGCACTCGGTCATGTCTGCCAAGAGTATCGTGGAGAAGTACAAAGACCTGAACGACCTGGAGAAGCTGGAGGCTTACCGTGACGAGATCTGCAATCTCGTCTCCTACAACGGCAGCGCGGCGGGCGGCGGCCAGGCTTACGGCGACCCGTGGCAGCTGGTGTACGTCTTCGACGAGGATACCGGCACGAACGTGGTGTGCGAAGGCTACGCGAAGGCGTTCCAGTACCTCTGCGACATGACGAAATTCGACGGTGACGTCAACTGCTACAGCGTGACCGGGCGTATGGACTGGGGCACCGGTGCGGGCACGCATATGTGGAACATCGTGACCATGTCCGACGGCCAGAATTATCTGGTGGACCTGACGAACAGCGACAGCGGCACCATCGGCTCGGACGGATCCCTGTTCCTGGTCGGTGAGGCGGAGGAGGACGGCGACGCGCTGATCTTCCGCAATGGAAAGGGTCAGGCGATCCGCTACAGGTACAGCGACGATACGATCACCCTGTATACGGAAAAAGAACTGACGCTGTCCGGGAAGAAATATGAGCCCAAGTGCCATCTGGACCTTTATCCCTACCATACCCTGGTGGGGTATCCCCGGATCGAGCCGACCTGTGAAGATGCCGGCCGGGCGGCCTACTGGTATTGCCAGCAGGACGGGCGGATGTTTACGGACGGTGTCGGCACGGCGGAACTGGCAGAGGACGACGTCGAGATCCCCAGCCTTGGCCACGCTTATGGCGAATGGACGCTGACGACCGCGCCGACGTGCGAGGCAGACGGCGAAGAGACGCGCGTGTGCGCGCATGACGCAACGCATACCGAAACGCGGCCTGTGGAGAAGCTGGGCCACGCCTATGGCGAATGGACGCTGACGACCGCGCCGACGTGCGAGGCAGACGGCGAGGAGACGCGCGTGTGCGCGCATGACACAACGCATATAGAGACGCGGCTGGTGGAGAAGCTGGGCCACGCCTACGGCGAGTGGGAGCTGACGACGGCGCCGACGTGCGAGGCAGACGGCGAGGAGACGCGCGTGTGCGCGCATGATGAGACACATATCGAAACGCGGCCTGTGGATAAACTGGGCCACGCCTACGGCGAGTGGGTACTGACGACCGCGCCGACGTGCGAGGCAGATGGCGAAGAGACGCGCGTGTGTGCGCATGACGCAACGCATA
>JAFRNK010000008.1 GCA_017430225.1 Clostridia bacterium
CCCCATTGTTATACACGATTTTCGGCCCTTAAGCCACACCGATTTCTATCACTTCGTTCACCTCGACACAAAGTGCCTGTCACTTGAGCCACACCGACGCGTGTATCTCAAGAGGCAGGCGCTTTGTTATGCAAGACGGTGAACACTCCGGATTTTGAACACCCCTCCGGGCAGTGGAAAAGAATACATCGTTCGGAAATCATCTGTTTTTCGATGTGAACGGCGTGATGAATTCTGCCCGGTTTAAGCTCTCCAAAATGAACATATCAGCTTCCGGAGAAAATGAAAAACCCTCGAAAACGTAGTGTTTTCAAGGGTTTGTGGTGGTCGCAACAGGACTCGAATTCGATGGATGTCAATTTTTGGCACATATTTGGATTTTTGGAAACATTGATGGCACAATCGTTTCCGGTACTTGAAACATGTGGAGACATGCTCGGAAATGCTCGAATTGTGGTCAAAATTATGGTCAATTGTGGTCAGGCTTTCATGCAGTATCTGGTTCTCTTTTTATACATGGGCAGAAGAAAAGGATCAGCATGTTCACTGATCCCATCATATCAAAAAAGAGGACGCTATCATAGGTGTTGTCCCAGATAATGAATCTGAGTTCACGCCTCCTGCATCCTCATATAAAGTATAGACGAAATCACATGGTAAGTCAACTAAAAAGGCGACCTTCTCAGGTCACCTCAGAATGTATAAGTGGTTTCTTTCCTATTCTGCCCCTTACCGTTGCCCTGTGTCCTCTGACGAATCCTGCCTGATATGCTGTGACTACTGCCTCATATACCATGTTTGGATTCCTTGTGCGGAAAAACTCGTCGAGCAGTTCTTTAAGTTCATTCACGGATAGATCATAGGTGATTGGCATTTTCTTATTTGCTTCAGCTGCTAACTTTTTGATACTGCTTTTCATATCTGTCTCCTATTCTGTCTGACTCAGGGTGAAGAATCGTGCCTTGTAGATCGCACCGTCGCCTTTGCTGCCGTAGATCAGGTCGACACCGAATACTGCCTTGCTGCCGTGGATCACTTCTCGTCCAATGGCTTTCCAGCCTGACCATGTGTTGACAGCTTCGACGATGCCTGCAGCTGCTTTCGCTGCTTCGATGCGTGCTGCATTCACTGTCTCAGCTTTTGCACACAGCCATGCGCGGTGAAGTGCTTCGCTGAAACTGATAAGATGTTTCCGGAAGATCACCCATGCGCTGCTCATGATCCTGCTGAGATTCCACTTCAATGCTCCATCCCCCTTCCTAAAAATGGTGGGCTGTATCGTCGCCCTGCACGCCTGTTCTTTTCTCAGGTGTCAACCCGTCTCATTCCGTGTCCGTCACCGCTGTTCTCGGTTCGCAGGTTTCCGGCTGTCTTTTCCAGCTGTCACCTCGTGTCGTGATGGCTCCGGCGGTTCGGTGCGAGTGGCGGTGGGCTTTTTGTTACCATCGGACTTCCTGCCGTGGAGCTTTTCTCCAAATCCCGTTCCGCTCTTGTCTTGCCGTCTCATTCCGACCTTGACTCGCGCTTCCCTTACCGTGACTATAGTATAGCATATCTGTACATATATATCAATATGTCATACCCAACAAATATTGTACAGATATATTGTGCAATATGTATAATTGTACAATTATATGTGTTATGCTATAATTTTCTGTGAAGGGGGTAGTGTATGATGGCAACTACTAAAGCACAGATTCGAGCTACTAACAAGTATATGGCAAAAGCCTATGATTCTTTGCGTATCATTGTTCCTAAGGGGCGAAAATTGACCGTAGAGACTTATGCTCGTGAACATGGGCAATCTGTCAACGGCTTAGTTAATGAATTGTTGGCTGCTGCTATCGGAATTGAGAAGGATAGCTGGAAACTGCCAATGCCGGAAGGACGTGAAGCAGAATGACAGAAGAACAACAGAAAGAATTCGAGAAAGAGCTAAGCGAATTGACAGAGGAGTTAAAAGGACAATTACAGGGTCCACCGCGGTACGTCTTAACAGGAGAAATTATTCCTGAAGAAAGCCTAAAACGGAACTACAAAAATGAAGATCAACTTCACAGTCACTGATGTCTTACGGCTTGACAGTCTTGATAACATCGTCTATACTCATAGTTGAAGGCGTAGGAGGCGTATGATCAGATTTATCTGGTGCTGCACTTATGATTGCGCCTTCTTTTTATATTGACAATGCCTGACTGCTTCGCTTATACTAATAAGCGGACCATCTGAGCTTGTGCTATTGGGCAATTGGAGCCTCTTACCGACAAGCCGGATGACTTCAAAGAAGCAAGTGATGTGCGCCGGGTAAACTCAGTTTCAGCTGACCCCCGGCAAGAGGCCTGGCTTGCTTCTAAACAGGAGATGTGTCCGCACGCCTGGCACCAGTATTGGTGCCCGCCTGCGGGGGTTACCGCTCCTGTTCTGAAGGGGCCAAAGGCATGACTGGGTTACCAGCAACTGCGAGGCGTTTAGCGCTTGCAACCCCTTCACAAAGATAAGAGTGTTCGATTTCGGACTCGGACCTTGCTCTATATTGGGACAAGCCGAGTGGGCCGAAGTCGGGCACTCTTTCTTTTGTAGAAGTATGCCCTCTGGCATTTGCATTTTAAGGGGCTTTCCTGCGTTTCCAGCTGAGAGCAGTAGTGTTTATACGGCTCATGCTTCAGAAACGATTTTAGATCTCGCAGAATTGAAAATAGAGGGTATTATTCCTCGCTGCACTGATCCGGCATGATAACTACACCGGACTGTTCAATGCTCGGTTCCGTGTTATCCGGATAGATGGTTTTCAGCACACATGCCACGTCACGCAGCGCGCCGACCATGTTCCGCAATGCTCTTGTATCGACTTTCTTGAACCGCAGCTCACTTTTACCGATGACATAGTTGTATAGTGCAGCATCATCGGTCATGCAGTTGTTCAGCAGCGCAATTGCTTTATTCGTCGCGGTCATAATATCATCAATCGCGCGTGCATCTTTCTGACCCATATTCGATAATACCTTTTTCAATACGGTTCTTTTATACTCTGCCCGTTCTTCTGTATATCTATCCGCTTTCGCGTGCTTCTTCAACGTATCAATGGGTATCTGGACTTCAGCTGCTAATTCCTGCAGGCTCATATCACCTGTTACATATTGGAGCTTTATTTTCGTCCAGTCATATTTTGTTTTTCCCATGGCTCCACCTCATATACTTTAATCAGCTTCTCAGCATAAGGACACAAGCACCATTTGTATTGATCGCAATAATTCCGCTTGTGCCATAATGCCGTGACTTGTGTGTCAAATGCGAATACCTGACGCGCTCTGTGTATCCGGCTTTCACATTGTATTTCATAACCTTCATAATGCTCATAAAACGGACAGATAGCCCTTGCATTCTCGGTCAAATTCATAGTGTCATTTGTGCGTTATTTGTGCCGTTTCGCACAGTCGGCACACAGCACAGAACCAAAGCGGTTCTTCGTATATTCTGCGACTTTCGCAGCAGTCATATCACCAGCTGCGGTGATCCGCTTTCCGCAGCACTCGCAAATGCCGGATACCTTTTCCAGCTTGATCCTCACAGCATCGACCTGGTCACCGAATGCGCTGACCTTCTTAACCACGAGCGCGATATTCAGACCAGACCATTCCTCAATATACGGCGTGCCAGCCAGCTTCTCGATCATCTTTGCGTTTGTATGGTTCAGGATCATGGGCTTTAAGTCCTTCTGCCGGAAGTACAGCACCATGCAATCCGACTTCCTGCCCTCAGCTGCGGTGACTGTCTCCTCGGTGACCTTGTCAATAGTGGCAAGTTTCTCCTCACCACGTTCGAAAGCGTATGATCCTAAATAATCCGGATTAGTCAGCTTTTTCCAGTGTGTCATATATGCTTACTCCTCATCTATCGCCCATGCCGGAACATCAAGCTCGTCAGTCTGGTAGCCAGGCCAATCATCGGTATCAATACAATGCTTTAGTTTATCCATCAGTTGCCAACGTGTATAAGCACCTAATTCCAGAAACTGCTCGGATGCTTTGAAAACATGTACTGCATACGGCGGTTTCTTCTCGATTGCGATGAAGTACCAGTCAGGTCGGTTTCCTGTCACCGCTTCGATGCCATCCAGATAGTGCGCTGCCTGCACATGGTATCCGTAACTGATAGCATCGCGCTGAAATGCCCGTGTGCTGCAGTCCGTTGTGGTTTTCAGGTCGATCACGGCAGCAGCTGAGAATGCGTCGACTCTGCACTTGCATGGAAGTCCGGTTTCCTTATCCATCCAGAATAGTGCTTCTTCTCTGCTGGTGTTACTGATCAGTGATTTTGCTGTTTTATCCATCCTGAATGCGTGGAGCATTCCGCGAATCTGCTGCATCTCACTACGAGACAGAATGACTGCATCCTCGTCCTGATCCCTGAGCCAGTTCTTATACAGTTCCTTCCCACCTTTAGTCCGTACATCTACATCCGGTGCTTCGACGTATGACGCTTTGAAAATCTCTGGTGTCAGGATCGCTGCATGTACCGCGCGACCTAACCGCAGTGATGGTGTATCCTCTGACGGATTATTGAGCGCGTACTGATAATGCGCTGGACTTTTCCGGATTTCCCATAAGGTACTTTTATTGATCCCGTGAGCTGCTCGGTATTCAGCTTCAGTCATGATCCTTCTCCTCGGCTGCTGCCCATACTTCTTCGAGTAAACGGTCGAGCTTTTCCATAGTACCCATTTCCTGATCAGAAACTGTGACCGTAGGCTTTCCAAACGTTCGATCAAGTATGATCTCAATGGCTTTCAGTTTTGCTGATGCGCTGGTGTCAGGAGATTCCAGCATGATTTCCAGCTGCTCGACTGCCAACGGTGTTAGTTGCCGGATCGCTTCGAGTGCGTCACGCTGTGCGACTGTCAGTGCAGGTCGACCACTCGGATTCCCTGATGATCCTTTGCAAAACTGACCTGTTTTTTCCCTGTTAGCAGGCATGGGGATCACCTCTTTCGTAAAGTTTCAGCCAATCTTCCAATAACATGGTTACATGCCAGTCCTCGCAGTTGCGTCGGTGAAAGACGGCTGGCAGTCCGTCATTGAATCGCTCTGAATCCCTGATCGACTGAGCCATTGCATCATGCAGCTTCAAGTGTTCAGTTCGCTTCACTTCGATATGAACATCTGGTAAACCGACTACATCCGGAATACTGCCATACGTTTGTGAACCACCGCGCCGTACTGAATACCCATGCCGTTGAAGGATGTCAACCAGTTCACGTTCTCCGGCTGCACCTTTGCGCTGAGACTGTCTACCCATTATCGTATACCTCTCAGATACTCGATAAACTTTTCATCATTATTGAGTCGCTCGATAAGCCCCTCTAAAGAGCTCCTTCCCTTTTCTTCGTTGAGAGCGGTAATAACTTTAAAATTAGAGCATGAAATACCTTTTTCACTTGCGATATTAATAGCATCTCTCATGGTGAAAGAGTGGGTTCCCTCTCGGGGCTCTCCTTCCTGATCTTGACTGGGCTCTACTGGGCTTTTTAAACTGGGCTCTACTGGGCTAAGCTTTACTATGCTCCGATCTGTCGCCGTATTGGTTCCATCTTGGATACAGTATGGTTCCATATTGGAAACAATCTCGATCCTACGGTCTTTATTTACGAAAGTCTGGGCAAATTCTGTCTGAAACTTTGTAGGATGATATCGGTCTTTCTTCAGTTCGTTATTGATATTCCAGTCGAGTATTACGATGACTCCGCTGTCAAACCGATAGATGAAATCATGGTCGATCAGCTCTTGTATCTCTTTTTCTCCGGTTCGCGACAATAGTTCCGGCAAAGCTGAGTCACTCTGAAAACCATCATCGTCTGCACTCATGGACAAATAGAAATACAAGCATTTTGCACCGTGTGATAGATTGAGGAATTTGCCTTTGCAGGTTATCTGTTTTGAGAACATGCGTTTTTCAGCCACGTGATCACCACCCCTGGCTTTCAATAGCCGTGATAATTCCTTCAAGGATGACCAGAAGCGAAAGCCCCTGTCCCTCCAACCGCTGCGCGAATATTATCTCGTGGCACACATGCTGACGTTTACCGACGGTCACGATGCCACCGCCTTTTCAGCCTGCCGACTGAGCCAATCGTCGAATTCACGAATCGGGATCAGTACACGCCGACCGACGCGAATGTGGGGGAGAGGATCATCCTGTCTCCGGATCAGTGCGTCGAGCGTGATAAGACCGATACCCATGGTTTCTGCTGTTTCCTCACGCGAGAATACACGCTTGACTGTTTCGCTCATCGTGATACTCTCCTCTCTCCAATCTCCTTGATGATGTCCAGAATACGGTTCTTCTCATCTTCTGGTAGCTCTCGACGTAATTTGCGTGAAAAGTTGCCGTCTGTGATTCCTAGCTTTTCAGCAATCTCCCAGAGACGAACACCTGCTCCGGCTGCTTTGAGCTTGATTTCTTGGTTGGTCATGAAATTCTCCTTTCTAGTGCTTGACAAACTCGGCTTGTAGCACTACAATCATTGTAGACAACAACAAGAAAGTTGTCAACACGTATTCAATTAATGACGCAAGAAATCAACAAGTGTGTATTTATACAAAAATGAAAGAGGAGATAAGCTACATGGAGAAAAAGAAAGTCAAGCCAGGCAGAATACCAGAATTTAAAAAGAGGTTCAATGAATTATCTGAAGCTTATGAAAACCGAGCTGCTTTTGCAGACATGCTTGGACTATCCAGACAATCTGTAAACTTCTGGCTGAATGGCGATCGTACACCTGATGCAGAAAGCTTACGAATTATTGCAAATAAGCTTCATGTTAGCATCGACTGGCTACTCGGAATCCCGGGAGCATTAAGGAATCCTGATCCAGATGTACAAGCTGCTGTTTCATATACTGGTCTATCTGAAAAAGCAATTGAGAATCTTCATTTTTTAACAAATCTGAATGATAGACGAGTCGTACCAGCTTTAAACTATGTAATGACTAATAACCTCCCGTATCTGTTAGGAACATTAGCCATGATTTCAGATTATTGTGAAACTGTTGATAAGTATAAATCAGTTGAATTTGAGAAACTTGAAGAATTCAGAAACAGGGAAGATATAGATGGGAGTGTTATCTTGTCGCCATTCAACACAATTAGGTACTACAAGTTGGCAGCACAAGAAGCTTTTGCTAAATTAATTGAAAAAGAAGGTGATTCCTAATGGCACGTGGACGCGCTGCTAATGGCTCCGGACTGCAACCTCGTAAGCGTGCTGACGGTCGGTGGGAAGTGCGGTTTTCAAGTGGCATAAATCCTAAGACGGGCAAGGCAAAGCAAAAGTCCATCTATGGCAAAACCTCACAGGAAGTGGCAGAGAAGCTGAGGAAAGCCACGTCTGAGGTTGACTCCGGCGACTATCTTGATCCCACGAAAATGAAAGTCAGGGAATGGTTGAATACATGGAAAACCACCTATTGTCAATCTATTAAACATGCAACACTAATCCAGTATGAAGGGTATATCAAGAATTATCTGATACCTAATCTCGGCGGTGTAGCACTTAATAAGCTGACTCCCATGCTCGTGCAAGATATGCTTAATAAGCTGGCAAAACCTGGAAAACAGGGAAAGAAAGCACTGGCATATAAAACAATCAAGAACATTCATGGCTGTTTATCCACCTCGCTAAAAAAGGCGGTTGAGCTGCACTATCTGAAGAATAATCCGGCGACAGGGTGTAGCATACCACGGGGGAATAATGCAGCTGACACAAAGCAAGTCCATCCGTTTACGCCTGATGAAGTGCATGATTTTATGAAGTACGCTGACGAGAGTAAATACCATGCGATCTACTTCATGGCACTAAATACGGGAATGAGGTTGTCAGAAATCCTCGGTCTCAGATGGTCAAGGATCAACTTCAAAACGGGTAGGATCACGGTTGATGCACAGCTGCTGATCCCGCGCGAAAAAGGTGAAAACAGATCACTTGGTCAGACAAAGAACCGGAAAGCGCGCTCTTTCAAAGTTGCTGAACAAGTGACAAATGAATTGATGAATATCCGCAAGCTGCAACTTCAGGCACGTTTACAAGCTGGTTCGGCATGGAATAACGACGATGATCTTGTTTTCACTAATGAAATTGGTGGTTCCATACCCCATAGCACGATTGAGAGCGATTTCCAGAGGTTGACAAAACGGTCTGGGATCACGAACCATCGTTTTCATGATCTCCGGCATACGTTCGCAACAGAAGCACTCAGGCATGGAGCAGACGCAAAGACAATCTCAGAAGCACTCGGTCACTATTCAGTTGGATTTACGCTTGACGTATACGCGCATGTCTCTGAGGAAATGGCAGACAATTTCGCAGCACTCATGTCGACGATCATTTCCGAAAGATAATAATAACAAAAGCGGTTGGAGGGACATCCCCCCAACCGTCTTTTTTAGTTGAATTGTGGTCAAAATTGTGGTCAAGTGGTCTTTTTTTGCCCTTCAAAAACGAAGAAAGTCTCTGATTTCACAGAGACTTTCGCCGAGTGGTCGCAACAGGACTCGAACCTGTGACCCCATCGATGTGAACGATGTGCTCTACCAACTGAGCCATGCGACCTTATCTATCCATACGGCTTTCCGGAAAAGGTACCAGTAGGTACTACCAACTGAGCCATGCGACCATATATGTTATCCGATTTCTGGGCTTGGCGGCCCGTGTCACATCCACGGACACCCATCGCATCGGTTGAGCGACAGTGTTTCGGGGTTTGAGCCCCGGAATAACATGCTACTCTATGTGATCCGGATTTCTGGGCTTGCGGTCCGTGCCATGTCCACGGGCACCCATCGCACCGGTTTCGCGGGCGGCTTTTTTCAACCGCCGAAATACTTTATCACACTTCCGGAGGAATGTCAATACTAAATTTGGGGATTTTTGGAAAAACGGAGAAAATTTTTAGCGTCGGAAGGAAGCATTGAAGTCGCCGCCGGATCATGATCCACGGTTGTGCGGAGGGGAGCTTTGTGCTATACTGATTCCCGCTTCAATCAAGCACATCGGTGCATTTTGATAGGAAGAAGGAGAGATGAAGATGGCCTGCACAACAGTATTGGTGGGGAAAAAAGCGAGCAATGACGGCTCGACCATGATCGCGCGGACGGATGACGGGCACTTCGACGTCAAAAAGCTCATCGTCGTCACGCCGGACAAACAGCCGAAAAAGTATAAGAGCGTGATCTCCCACGTGGAGGTGGAGCTGCTGGAGAAGCCGCTGCGCTATACTGCCTGCCCCAACGTGGACAGGAAGGGGGGCATCTGGGCTGCTACCGGGATGAACGAGGCCAACGTGGGTATGACGGCTACGGAAACCATCACCAGCAATCCCCGGGTGCTCGCGGCAGACCCGCTGGTGGAACTGAAGAAAGCCCACGGGCGGGAAAAGGAAGTCCCCGGCGGCATCGGCGAGGAGGATATCGTCGTACTGGTGCTGCCCTATATCCGCAGTGCCCGCGAGGGCGTTCTGCGCCTAGGCGCGCTTCTGGAGCGCTATGGCACGTATGAGTCCAACGGCATCGCCTTCAACGACGAGAACGAGATCTGGTGGATGGAGACCATCGGCGGCCATCACTGGATGGCGAAGCGGGTGCCGGACGAGGTCTGCGTGATGATGCCCAACCAGTTCGGTATGGACTGCTTCGACCTGAAGGACGCTTTCGGCGCGCAGGAAGCGCATCTCTGCTCTTCGAACCTTCGGGAGTTCATCGCGGACAATTTCCTGGATCTGAATCAGGACGGCAAATTCAATCCCCGGAATATATTCGGCTCCCACACGGATATGGATCACATCTACAATACGCCGCGGGCGTGGTTCATGGGCCGGTATCTGGCGCCCAGGACTTTCCGCTGGGAGGGGCCCAACCCGGATTTCACGCCTGAAAGCGACGATCTGCCCTGGGCGCTGCGTCCGGAACGGAAACTCACGGTGGAGGACGTCAAGTACCTGCTGTCCGCCCATTACCAGGGCACGCCCTATAACCCGTATACCAGCCAGGATACCGGCAAACGCGGGATGTACCGTTCCATCGGCATCAACCGCACCGGCGTTACCGCGATCTGCCAGGTGCGCGGATACGCGCCGGAAGCTGTTAAGGCGCTGGAGTGGGTCTGCTTCGGCTCCACCACTTTCTCCGCCATGCTGCCGGTGTATCCGAACGTCGAGCGCATGCCCGGGTATCTGAGCGACGTGGCCCCGGAGACGTCCACGGAGAATTTCTACTGGTGCAGCCGCCTGATCGGAGCCCTGGCGGACCCGATTTACGCTTCTGGTATACAGACGGTAGAGCGCTACCAGAACGCGATGGCCGTGGAAGGACGGCGAATCGTGCGCGAATATGACCAAAAGATCACCGAAACCGGTGACGCGAAGCTGATGGCCGAGGCCAACGGCAAGCTGGCCGCCATGGCAAAAGAAAAGACCGCCTCCGTCCTCACCGACCTGGTGCTGGAGGCGAGCAAGCACATGAAGAACGGCTTTAACTTGGCGGATAATTAATTCAAATCCCCCGGAAAATATCCGGGGGAATCAAATTTTTATGGGGTTATTATTTTGCAGAGCTGATCTGCTTTTCCGCTGCGAAGCACACTGGCGCGCCGGGACCGGCGTTCACGAAACGGTGCTCGAGGATGTTGAAGGCCTGGGGCGGGACGGAAGCGAACAGCTCCCGCAGGGCGTCCAGTTCGCGCTGGCCTTCCGCGTGGCCCGGATAGCAGCAGACCAGCAGCATGCCGCCGGGGGAAAGCAGTTCCATGGCCGCCTGTACCGCTGCCAGCGTGGAATCGAGCAGGGTGGTGACCTGCTTGTCTCCGCCGGGCAGGAATCCGAGATTGAAGACGATGAGTTTCGGCGGGCGATCCACATGGGCAGCCATATTCGCGTGGCTGTCCCGGATCAGGGTCACACGGCCGCTGAGGCCCGCGTCGGTGAGGCGCCTCCGGGTGCTTTCCACCGCCTGCTCCTGGATGTCGAAGGCGAATACATGCCCTTCGGGGCCGACGAGGTTTGCCAGGCGCTCGGTGTCGTGGCCGTTGCCCATGGTCGCGTCGACAGCGGTGTCTCCGGGGCGGAGCACCTGCGCCATATACTGCGCCGCCAGCCAGCGCGCGGAGCGCAGGATCAGCTCAGACATCGAGTTCCCTCAGCTTCTCGATTTCTTCGGGCGTCAGGTCGCGCCACTCGCCGCGCTTCAGTTCGCCCAGCGTCAGCGGACCGAGCCCAACGCGCTTGAGCGCCAGCACCTGAAGGCCGACGGCCTCGAACATGCGGCGGACCTGGCGGTTGCGGCCTTCGTGGATGGTGACGGTGACATAGCAGTAATCCGCCTCCTGTTTGGTGAGACGGACCCGGGCGGGGGAGGTCTTGCGCTCGTCCAGCACAACGCCGCCGCTCAGCGTCTTCAGCTGCTCACGGGTCACTGTGCCGCCCACACGGGCTACGTAGGTCTTGTCCACCTCGTTGCGCGGATGCAGCAGGCGGTTGGTCAGCTCGCCGTCGTTGGTCAGCAGCAGCAGACCCTCGCTGTCGTAGTCCAGGCGCCCCACCGGATAGAGCCGGACGCGCAGGTGTGCAAAGTGGTCCAGCACGGTTTTGCGGCCTTCGGGATCGGAAGCCGTAGTGACTTCGCCCGCGGGCTTGTGATACATGATATAGCGTTTGACGCTCTCCAGGCGCACCGCTTTGCCGTCCACGGTGACGCGGTCGCCCTCTTCCACCTGCGTGCCCATCTCCGTGACGGTTTTGCCGTTGACCGTGACGCGGCCCGCGCGGATCATGTCTTCAGCGTGCCTTCTGCTGGCGACGCCGCAATCTGCCAGATATTTCTGCAGCCTCAATTTCCTTCCCTCCTGAATGCCGATCACATGCCCGGCATTGGTGCCGGGGTATCATTCAAATTATACCATGATTGGCATAAAAGCGCAAACAGTTGTGTAAGCGGACGTTTCGTGGTATAATACTTCCAATGTCGTGCAGAATACGGTGTGAATGGCCTGCGCATGACAAAAACGAGTGTAATGAAAGGAATCGACTATGTCTTCCGAAAACATATCCCGGAATGTCCGCCCGCTGCTGATCGCCATCGACGGCCCAGTAGGCGCGGGAAAATCTACGATCAGCGATGAGGTCGCCAAACGTCTGGGCATCCTGCACCTGGATACCGGCGCGATGTACCGGGCGGCGGGCCTGTATGTGCTGCGGCAGGGGCTGAACCCGCATGACGAAGCCGCCGCGACGGAAGCGGTCGCTCAAGCGGACGTCAGCGTGCGCTATCAGGACGGCGCCCAGCGGACGCTGCTCGACGGCGAGGACGTGACCGGGCTGATCCGTACCCCCGAGGTCGCCGCCGCCGCCAGCGCAGTCTCGAAGCACCCAGGCGTGCGCGCGCAGCTGGTCCGGGCCCAGCGTGCCTTGGCGGAATCGACGCCGATGCTGATGGACGGCCGGGATATCGGCACTGTGGTGCTGAAGGACGCGCCGGTCAAGGTTTACCTGACCGCATCCCCGGAAGCGCGCGCCGAACGCCGCCTCAAGCAGTACAGGGAGCAGGGGGAGGAGCATACCTTTGAAGAGGTCCTGGAAGCAGTCAACGCCCGGGACTACCAGGATATGCACCGCGAGGCCGATCCGCTTCGGCAGGCTGAAGACGCGACCGTCGTGGACAGCTCGGACCTGAGCTTCGAGGAAACTGTCGAGGCCATCCTCGGCCTGGTCAGGGCCGCGATGGCGAAGGAGGCGCTCCATGTCTGAGGAAAAGGTACCTGCCCCGGAGAAGCGCACCTTCTGGTTTACCATGGCGCGGGGCCTGACGTGGTTCCTGGGCCACACGTTCTTCCCGGTGCGCTACACCGGGCGTGAATACACCGGTCTCGACGCGCCGTTCATTCTGGTTTCGAACCATAAACACTGGCTCGATCCGTTGGTCGTCGGCAACGGGATCAAGCGCTACGAGGTCCGTTTCCTGGGCAAGAAAGAGCTGGTCAAGACCAAGGTTGGCGCATGGCTGATGGAAAAGCTGCACATGATCGTGGTAGACCGGCACAACAGCGACCTGAAAGCGATGCGCGACTGTGTGAATGTGATCCGCCAGGGCCATGTGCTGGGCATCTTTCCGGAAGGCACGCGCTGCAAGGAGACGACCCTCGAACACATGGAAAACGGCTGCGCTTTCATCGCCCTGCGGGCGAAAGTGCCGCTGCTGCCGGTGCTGATCGACAAACCTTGCAAGCTGTTCCGCCTGACGAAAGTCACCTATGGCCCGGCGGTCGATATTTCCGATCTCGTCGCCGAGGGGATCTCCAACGAAACGGCGGAGAAGCTGAATGAACGGATCCGCACAGCCATCCTTTCGCTGGCCGATGGTGGCGATGACGGAAAGAAATGACGGGAAAACAGCCAAAAAAGTGGGGCCAAATTCCCATCGAAATGGCAAAAAGAAGGATTTTTACACTTTTCGAAGAATATCCTATCTGAAATGCTCTGTGACAGGACTGTCCGGTGGCGCAGCCGGCGGTTCGGGAGCGTGGAAAAACTGCCTTCAACAGGCGTGACAAAGGAGTCGTTTCATGCGTCACTCTTCGGACCTGGGTATCGACCTGGGTACGTCCAATGTCCTGATCTACGGACGCGGACGCGGGATCATCTATAAGGAGCCAGCCGTGCTGGCGCAGAACCGCGATACCGGGGCGATCATCGCCCTGGGCGAGGAAGCGCACCGCATGCTGGGCCGCGCGCCCGGTAGCATCGAGGTCAAGCGCGTACTGAGAAACGGGTCGGTCGGCAAGGACCTGCACCTGGTCGGCGCGATGCTGCTGCGCTTCGTCATTGCGGCGAACGGCAAGCATCTGATCAACGGTCCGCACATCGTACTGAGCGTCCCCTCCACCCTGAACGAGTCCGAACGCCGCAGCCTGTCCGGCTCCCTGTTTGAAACCGGCGCCCGCCGCACCCAGATCATCAACCGCAATATCGCCGCCGCGCTCGGCGCGGACCTGCCCATCGGGGAAGCCTACGGCTCCATGATCGTCGATATCGGGGGCAGCCTGACGGATATCGCCGTGCTGTCCATGGGCAATGCCGTAGTCAGCGAGAACGTGGCGCTGGGCGGCGATTCTTTCGACGACGCGATTGCCCGCTATATCCGGCGCAAGCATAACCTGCTTATCGGTGAGATTACTGCGGAGGACATCAAGATCCGCATCGGCTCCGTCATGCCTCGGCGCGACGAGCTTTACCTGGACGTGACCGGCCGCGACCTGATCAGCGGCCTGCCCAAGACCCTGCGCGTGACCTCGGACGAGGTGCTGGAAGCGATGGAAGAACCGCTGCAGGAGCTCATCGAAGTCATCCATTCCGTGCTCGAGCGTACGCCGGCTGAACTGGCCGCCGATATCTTCGACAACGGTATCGTGCTGAGCGGCGGCGGCGCGCTGCTGGACGGACTGGCGGATGCGGTGTCCATCGCGCTGAAAATCAACTGTCGTGTGGCTGACCAGCCGCAGGAGTGCATCGCGCGCGGCTGCGGCCTGACTATGGAGAAGTTCAGCGAACTCGGTCATTATCTGGCCGCGAGCCGGAAACGAAAGTAACAGGAGGGATCAGCATGGCAATTCAGCTTGTCGCGATCAAGAACCAGTCGGGAGGCCTGCCGCTGCGCGTGGCGAAAGGGCATTTTGCCACCAGCCACAGCCATATCAACTACTACATCGACCTGACGATGACCAAGCACCGCCTGTCCGAAGCGCGCCAGGCCGCCCGGATCCTGTGCGGCGAGTTCTCGGCTTCGACGATCGTCGACACGATCCTGTGCCTGGACGGCACAGAGGTCATCGGCGCGTGCATGGCCAGCGAGCTCACCCGCGCCGGTTTTACCAACATGAATGCCCACCGCACGATCTACGTGACGACGCCTGAGCACACGTCAGGCAGCCAGCTGATTTTCCGCGAGAACATTGCGCCGATGATCGTGGGCAAACATGTGCTGATCCTTGCCGCTTCGGTCACGACGGGATACACCGTGCAGGCCGCTGTGGAAGCCATCCGTTACTATATGGGCATTCCAGAGGGCGTCTGCTGCATCTTCAGCTGCGTGGATGAATGCGAGGGCTTCTCGATCAAGAGTGTCTATACCAAGGAAAAGAACCTGAGCGACTATGAAAGCTGTCCATCGCACGACTGCCCGCTCTGCAAGGCGAATATCAGACTCGACGCGATGGTCAACAGCTTTGGCGTCTCGTCGTTCTGAGAAGGAATCTTCAATATAACAGGAGCTGCTGCGTTTGCAACAGCTCCTGCTTTATGCCTTCAGGCTTTGTCAAACATCCATTTGACGATGTTGACGATATGCTCCGACCAGAAGGCCGGATTGTGATCACCAGGCGCCTCATGGTATTCATGGGGCACTTTTTCTTTCAGAAGGAAATTGTGGAATTCACGGTTGGTCTCCAGCAGGCCGTCTTCCGTGCCGCAGGCCATATAGATCTCCGGGATCTTCTTTTTCGCGGCTTTGAGCTTACTGACGAGGGCCTCCGGGTTTTTGTCGCTTGCTTCCAGCTTGTCCAGGGGCCCGAATTGGCGCACATAGTAATCGTAGTTGGCCATGCCGTTGTCTGTGCCAGGCTTCATCTTCGAGATGCCGTGGACGATGAGGGCGGAGGAGAGCGCGCCGATCTTGCCGAAGGTCTCCGGATAGGCGAGGCCGGTATGGAGCGCACCGAAGCCGCCCATGGACAGGCCGGCGATGCATGTGTTTTCCGGCTTCGTCGCCAGGCCGAAGGTGCGGCGGACGTAATCCACCAGTTCCACGCCTACCATGGTCTGGTATTTGGTGCCGGTGGCCGGACCGTCCAGGTAGAAGCTGTTCTCGCCGGTCGGGATCACGATGGCGAAGCGGTACTGCTGAGCCAGTCCGTCCGGTACCCAGTTATAGGCTTTGGCATGGTAGCCGTGCAGCAGGAACAGGGTATACAGCGGCTTTTCCCATTCGGCGGCGGGGGCGCCGGCGTTGGGATCGTTGGGGAGCAGCATCTCAAAGTTCGCGGTGCGCCTAAGCGCGTTGGAATTATAGTCGATCCTGAAGTATGCCATGTCATATTCTCCTCTCGCGTATGTTTGCGGCTTTTCAGCTGTTGCGTTTCGGCCGCCTGCCTGACGGTGTATTATTATAATTGCTTCATAAGGTGTTTGCAACATGTGCAATACTTTGATCATGCGGGCTGCCGTCTGCAAACCGGCCTGATCGTTTTCTACATTAAATATTGAAGAAACGGATTCAATAAATCCTATATACGGATGAACTGAAAAAGCGCATAATTCCAAGTGTAATCCGATGATTTTATACATGATGACGCTTGAAGACGATTGCTTGTGCAACTGAAAAATGAACGAAACTTGTACAATGGAATAGCAATAGTTGGTTAGTCTGACAGCAAAATTCGAGAAAAAATACTTGAATTTGCATGTCGGATAGGGTATAATACAGACGTTTTAAGAAAGCAATTTAGTTCCGGAGATTTTTTAGCTACGCCTTTCGGCTGTGACTCGTCTTGGATCAGCGCTATGCTGTTTTAAGAAAAATTGCGGCAGAAGCCGCAACAATAAAAAGGAGGAACCCCCATGAAAAAGGTACTCGCTCTGGTATTGGCCGCGATGATGCTGGTTGGCTGCATGAGCTTCGCCAGCGCCGACGGCGAGAAGATCAAGCTGGTCGTTTGGTCCTTCACCAACGAACTGCAGGGCATGATCGAGAAGTATTATCTCCCGAATCATCCCGAACTCGAGATCGAATTCCAGATCTATCCGACTGACGGCCATGCCTATCAGGATAAGGTCGACAACCTGCTGGGCTCCAACGCAACCAGCGACGAAGCTCCCGACATCTTCACCCTGGAAGCTGCGTTCGTGAAGCACTATGTCGAAATGGACTGGACCGGCGACCTGAAGAGCATCGGCTTCACCGATGAAGAACTCTCCACCGCTTTCCCGGTCATGGCTCAGATCGGCCAGAATGCTGCCGGCGTCCAGAAGGGCCTGTCCTGGCAGTCCACCCCCGGCGTTCTCATGTATCGTGCTTCCCTGGCTGAGAAGTATCTGGGCATCACCTCCCCTGAAGAATTCCAGGCGAAGGTTGCGGATTGGGATGCTTTCCTCGAGACCGCTGAAGAGCTGAAGGAAAAGTCTGAAGGCGCCTGCAAGATGGTCACCGGCTCCGGCGACATCTGGAACGCTTATCAGTATCAGCGCAGCGAGGGCTGGGTTGTTGATGGCAAGCTGGTCATCGACGACGAACTCCTCGACTACGAAGAACTGTGCAAGACCCTCGAGCAGGATGACCTGTCTCAGAAGGGCGGCGCCTGGCAGGAAATCTGGTTCGCCGGTATGCGCGGTGAAAACGAGACCCTGTGCTACTTCCTGCCCACCTGGGGTCTGCATTACACTCTGAAGCCCAACTGCGTGGCCGGCTGGGATGCTGAGAACCCCGACAGCGAAGAGAACATCAAGAACGCTACCGAAAACGGCACCTATGGCGACTGGCGCCTGGTTGACGGCCCTGTGGCCTACAGCTGGGGCGGCACCTGGATGGGCATCAACGCCGCGAAGGCCGCTACTGCGGACGACGCCAAGAAGGCCGCTATGCACGACCTGATCTACAACTTCTCCCTGAATGAAGACTGGCTGGTCCAGTATGCTAAGGACTCCGGTGACTTCGTCGGCTCTGCCAAGGCTGTGGAAACCATCCTCGCCAACGGCGGCACCCCGAACCCCTTCCTGGGCGGCCAGGATCACTATGCCATCTTCGCGAATGCTGCGGCGCTGGCCAACGGCTCCCTGATGAGCGAATATGACTCTGACATCAACGATCTGTGGGACAAGTACGTGACCCAGCCCTACACCAAGGGCGAGAAGGGCCTCGACGAGTGCCTGCAGGACTTCAAGGATCAGGTCAAGGCTACCATCACGACCATCACCGTGGAGTAATCTGTAGAATCTGATTCTGACGGAGATACCTTTTGGGGCTGTCTCTTGCCAATGAGGCAGGGGACAGCCCCTTCCGGTGAATCCTGCAGAACAAGGAATGAGGAGTGGAAAGGATTGTACCGAACGTCCTTTTCAGTCCTCATTCCTTGCATCGAGCGGGAATGTTTATCACAAGCAAAGGGGTGGATTTATGCAAGCAGCCTCGGGAAAGAAGCGCAAATCGGTAAGCTATAGCCACTGGGGTTATATCTTCATTGCGCCGTTTTTTATCACGTTCCTCATTTTCCAGCTTTATCCGATTTTTTTCACGTTCCGCACTTCCCTGACGGACGCGGTCACCTGGCAGAAGATCCTTAACAACAAGATCATCGGCTTCGAAAACTTCCGCCAGCTTTTTGACCCGTCCAGCCTGGTTTATGGCATGTTCTGGGGCTCGCTGAAGAATACGATCATCATTTGGTTCTTCAACTTCGTGCCGCAGCTGGGCCTGGCGCTGATCCTGGCGTCTTGGTTCACGGATGCCCGTATGCGGCTCAAAGCCCAGGGCTTCTTCAAAGTGACCATCTTCATGCCCAATATCATCACCGCTGCTACCATCGGTATGCTGTTCATGTCTCTGTTCGCCTATCCGATGGGCCCGGTAAATACGTTTATGCAGACATCGGGTATTGGCAACATGCCGATCGAGTACTTCCGTTCGGTCGCGTGGGCGCGCGGCCTGATCTCCTTCATCCAGTGGTGGATGTGGTGCGGCAATACCATGATCATCATGATCGCCGGCATCAGCGGCATCAACCCCAGCCTGTTTGAGGCTGCGCTGGTGGATGGCTGCTCCAGCCGCCAGACCTTCTGGAAGATTACCCTGCCCCTGATCAAGCCCATCCTGGTCTACAACCTGATCACCTCTCTGGTCGGCGGCCTGACGATGTTCGATATCCCGCACATGATGACGCAGGGTCAGCCCGACAATACCACCAACACAGTGGCCCGCTTCATCTATACCCAGGGCTTCACGGGCTCCAACAACTTCAATATGGCCAGCGCGGCTTCCGTCGTTCTCTTCGGCATCATCATCATCGGTTCCCTGCTGATCCGCTTCCTTCTGAACGATCGTGAGCCCAGGCCCGTCAAACTGCACAGAGAGGAGAAGAAGTAAGATGAAAAAGACACGCAAAATCATCTTCGTGGTGTTCATATTGATCGCCATCGCCGCCATGTTCCTCCCTGTCGCTACTTTCAATGACAATTCTTCCGCTTCCATGGCTGCGGATATTGAGAAACAGCAGGGCAAGGTAGACAGTGCCCAGACCCAGCTGGACCGCTGGATCGCCGGCGGCAAAAAGAGCGAAGCTGATATCCAGAAACAGCGCGATAAAGTCGCGAAGGAAAAGGAGAAGCTCGACGCGCTGCTTGCCGAACAGGCGGCCGCCAGCAGTGAAAAGGGCGCCGGCCTCTCATACGCTTTCCTGCCTGGGCAGCTGCCTTCTGAGCTTGAAATCGATATGCAGGTCGTCAACCAATACAAACTGTATAACTGGAACTTCCCGGTTTATTACGGCTGTATCTGGGCTGCGTTTGCTGCGTTTGTCATTGCGCTCGTGCTGGTGCTTGCTGCAGGAAACAAAGACGCCAGCGTGCTTTACACTATCTCTTCCATCTGCCACCTGGTGGGTATCATCCTTGCATTCTATGCCATTCTGCGGCTGGCGGCTTTCCCGATCAAGCTGCCCTACGGCAACGCGGAACTGAAAGCGCCTGTGATTGCCTTGCTGATGGGCGGCGCGATCATCTCTTTCGTCGCACATGTCCAAGGCGTGCATAACTCCAAGCGCACCATGGTTTATGTGTTCTGCTCGTTCCTGAGTCTGCTGGCCATCGTGCCATTCTGGATCATGATCGTCAACGCGACCCGCTCCAGCCAGGCCATCCAGCAGGGCGTCAGCCTGATTCCCGGCACTTACCTGCGCTATAACTGGAACGTGCTGGCTTCCAAGAACTTCAATATCGCGATCGGTTTCAAGAACAGCGCGATCATCGCCTTCGGCTCGACCATCCTGAGCGTTTACTTCTCAGCCATGACGGCCTACGGCTTCAAGGTATACCAGTTCAAGGGCAACAAATTCCTGTACGCGGTGGTCATGGCCATCATCATGATCCCCGGCCAGGTCACCGGTACCGGCTTCTTCATGTTCATGTATCAGATCGGCCTGGTCGATAACCGCCTGGCGCTGATCATCCCCTCCATCGCGGCGGCGTCCACGGTCTTCTTCTTCAGGCAGTATCTGGAGGCGAACCTGCAGCTTTCGCTGGTCGAGGCTGCACGTATCGACGGCTGCGGCGAGTTCCGTACCTTCAATAATATCATCCTGCCGATCATGGTCCCGGCCATGGCGACCATGGGCATCATGGCTGTCATCGGCAGTTGGAACAACTACCTGACCCCCCTGATGCTGTTCACCAAGCCCGGCCTGAAGACCCTGCCCATGATGGTCCAGGAACTGCGCGGCGATATCTACCGCACAGAGTACGGCTCCATCTACCTGGGCTTGACCCTGACCGCGCTGCCGCTGATCATCGTGTACTTCGCGTTCAGCAAGTACATCATCGCCGGTGTCGCGCTCGGCGGCGTCAAGGAATAATCCGCATCATACTTCACAAACGGGGTTGTTGCACAACCCCTTCGATCAAATGGATACTCCATTTGATCGACAGAACACCTTTTCCTCTCGCACCTACGGTGCTCCCGGGCGGAAAAGGTGCAAGGAAAGCATTCTTGCTCTCGCAGGGCAAACTCTGCTCCGCAAAAATGCTCCTCGCACCGCACATGTCGCTGCTGCGGATTATATTTGGAGGGGCTGCGGCCCCTCCAAACCTCCCGGAGTTTTCTGATTGCCTGACACTCTTTGTTGCACAATCTCTTTGGAAAAACAATACACCTGTAAAAAGAGGGTATGTTGCAGAGATCTTCTGCAACATACTCGTTTTTTCAGACTTGCCATGTGGCTGTTTATTGGCGCCTCGCTTTGTATACATTTATGCAGAACTGTCCATGCAAAAATTTGGTAGACTTTTTCAATGGGCTGTGTTATAATGAGTCGCCTTGAAAATGCGTTTATCCCGTGATTACAGTTTAATTGTGTATACAGCGGGGGAATGGCTTTGGTTCTTGCGCGCTCTGCGCGTAGAATAATATATTTTTCAAAGGAGAAAACCCCATGAAAAAGGTTCTCGCTCTGGTTCTGGTCCTGATGATGACCATGACCGCCGTTTCCGCTCTGGCCGATCTGGTGATCGTGCAGAACAAGGTGGAAATCGATGCTGCTCTGCAGGAATACGCCAAGGCTTACACTGAGAAGACCGGCGTTGCCGTGAAAGTCATCACCGGCGGCGGTTCTTCCGACTACAACACCGTCCTGAAGAATGAAATGGCTCAGGTCCGTCAGCCTGACATCTTCGTGTTCGAAGGCCCCTCCGGCTACGAAATGTGGAAAGACCGCATCGTGGATATGGCCGGCGCTGAGTGGATTGCCAACACCAGCATGGCTTACACCGACGGTGACAAGGTTGTCGGTTTCCCCGTTGCCATCGAAGGCTACGGCCTCGCTTACAACAAGGCGATCCTCGACAAGGCCGGCATCGATCCCGCTACCCTGACCACTGTGGATGCTTATCAGGCCGCTTTCGAAAAGCTGGATTCCATGAAGGCTGAACTCGGTCTGGACATGGTTGTTTCCATGGTCGCCGGTACCAGCCAGAACATGACCTGGGTTACCGGTCTGCACAACTTCAACGTCTACCTGACTGTCGGCCTCGACCGTGATGATACTTCCATGATCGACGGCGTCCTGGCTGGCACCGTGGACGAAGCCCGTTTCCATGACTATTGCGAATATGTGGCCCTGATCTTCAAGTACAGCGATCCCGACATGCTGCTCAACGGCACTCAGGACAGCCAGCTGGCCGCTTTCGCCAATGGCAAGGCCGCTTTCTATCATCAGGGCAACTGGATGGATCCCAGCCTGGTCGTGCTCGAGCCCAGCTTCGAAATCGGCTATGCTCCCCACGCTTTCCTGCACACCGAGACCGACGGCATCCTGGTCAACCCGCCGTCCTGGTACGCTGTGAACGCCAACGGCAATCCGGAAGAAGCGATCGCTTTCCTGAACGCGCTGGCCAACACCGAAGAAGGCGCTGATTACATGGTCAACAAGGCTGGCATGGTTCCCGCCTTCACCAATGTGACCCTGCTGCCCAAGGGCCCCCTGTCTGTCAGCCTGATGAACTGGAATGCCGCCGGCAAGACCTACAGCTGGCAGCAGTACAAGCTCCCCGATGGCTTTGGCATGGGGACCCTCGGTCCCATCTACGAGCTGCTGGCCTCCGGTCAGATCGATGAGCCTACCTTCGAACAGCTGATGAAGGATGCCATCGCGACCATCCCCAGCCTGTAATCGTTAATCGGTAATACCGGGGCTGCGCCCGAAGTGAACGTTTTCGCCGGCGCAGCCCCTTTCCATTGAATCAGAATCATGAAAGGGGGGATTTTTTTGACCAGCAAAAGCAAGAGAAAGCTGACGGAAGGGCTGTTCCTGACCCCGACTGTCCTGGCCTTCCTGGTGGTTCAAATTATCCCGTTCATTTACGGTATCTATTATTCGTTCACAGACTGGACCGGTACGGGCGCCGCGACGAAAATGGTCGGCCTGGAAAACTATATCAAGATTTTCCAGGACAAGGGCTTCCTGCACTCTTTCCTGATCACGCTGGAATTTACGATCCTCAACGTCATCGCGGTCAATGTGATCGCCTTCCTGATTTCCCTGCTGGTAACCAGTGAAATCAGAGGGCGCAACATCTACCGCGCCGGCTTCTTTGTCCCCAACCTGATCGGCGGCATCGTGCTCGGCTCCATCTGGCAGTTCATCTTCAGCTCCATTCTGCCGTCCATCGGCCAGGCGCTGAACATCGCCGGGCTCAGCAAATCGCTGATTACCAATACGAATACTGTCATGTTCACGATGGTGACCGTCAATACCTGGCAGTACGCGGGTTATATCATGCTGATCTTTGTCGCGGCCATCCAGGGCATTCCCAAGAGCGTCCTGGAAGCGGCCGAAGTGGACGGCGCGCCTTACTGGCGGCGTATCCGCAGCATCCAGATCCCGCTGATGGCCAACAGCTTTACGATCTCCCTGTTCCTGACGCTGACCAACAGCTTCAAGATGTACGACGTCAACGTGGCCCTGACCAACGGCGGTCCTACCGGCCTGTGGAGCAAGACCATCGTGAACAGCTCCGAGCTGCTGGCGCTGAACATCTACAATACAGCGTTCAAGTACAACAAGATGGCGCAGGGCCAGGCCAAAGCGGTCATCTTCTTCCTCGTGCTGGTGGTATTCTCCGTGATCCAGGTCAGCTGGAACAAGAGTAAGGAGGTCGAGATGTAATGCAAGCGGAACATGTACATCACGAGCATCCTATTGAACGTATGGCGGGCTCCAAGCCGCATCCGGGCCGCCGCCTGGCGCTGGAGATTGTGACGTTCATCCTCTTTATCCTGTTCATGATGCCGTTCCTGATCGTGGTGCTCAACTCCATGCGCACCAACGCGGAAATCATCAACCAGCCCGTAGGCTGGCCGGAAAATGCCGGTAACCTGTTCGCCAACATCAAATCCGTGTGGGAAAACCCCACCTTCAACTTCCTGAACGCCCTGCGCGACAGCGTCATCATTACCGTGCTGTCCCTGGCCATCATCTCGATCTGCTCTGCCATGGCGGCGTGGGTACTGGTGCGCAACAAGACCAAGTGGTCCAACTTCCTGTTCATGATGTATGTCGCGGCGATGGTCATTCCCTTCCAGGTGGTCATGTTCCCGTTGGTGACCTGGTTCCGTGACCTGGGCAACTTCCTGCACTTCCCCATGCTGCGCAGCTACCAGGGCATCATCTTCGCTTATCTGGGCTTCGGCGAGGCCATGAGCATCTTCATCTTCCACGGCTTCATCAAAGGCGTGCCGCTGGAACTGGAGGAAGCGGCGGACATCGACGGCTGCACCCGCGCGGGAACCTTCTTCCGCATCGTGCTGCCGCTCCTGCAGCCCGTGTTCGTCACCGTGCTGGTGCTGAACGGCCTGTGGATCTGGAACGACTATCTGCTGCCTCTGCTGCTGCTGGGCGCCGGCGGTGAAATCCGTACGATCCCCCTGGCTGTGCAGGGCTTTATCGGTTCCTTCGTGAAGCAGTGGCACCTGATCATGGTTTCCACGCTGCTGGCGATGCTGCCCATCATCATCCTGTATATCTTCGCGCAGAAGTATATCGTACAGGGCATGGTGGACGGTTCTATCAAGTAATTACGATCAACAAAAAAGGGGCAGGATCACCTGTCCCTTTTTTCGGGAGGAAACATGAGCACAGAAAAAAGAGCCTGGTGGAAGGAAGCGGTCGTATACCAGATCTATCCCCGCTCCTTCGCGGATTCGAACGGCGACGGCATCGGCGACCTGAACGGCATCACGGCGCATCTGGACTACCTGAAAAACCTAGGCGTCGACGTGATCTGGATCAGCCCGTTCTTCGCTTCGCCCAACCATGACAACGGGTACGATATCTCCGACTACCGCGCCATCATGAAGGAATTCGGCACGATGGAGGATTTCGACCGTCTGCTCAGTGAAACGCACGCGCGCGGCATGAAACTGGTCATGGACCTCGTGGTGAATCACACTTCCAACGAGCACCGCTGGTTTGTGGAAAGCTCCAAGGGCAAGGACAATCCCTACCGCGATTATTACATCTGGCGCGACGGCGTCAACGGCGGCCCGCCCAACAACTGGGGCAGCTGCTTCTCCGGATCCGCCTGGGAGTATGACCCCGCCAGCAACCAGTATTACCTGCACCTCTTCACCAAGGAGCAGCCGGACCTCAACTGGGCCAATCCCAAGGTCAGGGACGCCGTCTTCGATATGATGACCTGGTGGTGCGACAAGGGCATCGACGGCTTTCGCATGGACGTGATCGGCATGATCGGCAAGGAAAGCTTTAACGACGGGCCCATCGCTCCCGGCGAACTCTATGACATCTCCGGCACCCAATACCTGCACACCGAGACCACGCACCGCTATCTGCAGGAAATGCGCGAGCGCGTGCTCAGCAAGTACGACCTGTTGACCGTGGGGGAAACCAGCGGAACGACCGCCAATGCCCTGCGCTATGCCAACGCGGACGGCAAAGAGCTGAACATGGTGTTCGCTTTTGAGCACAACGACGGCCTGAACGACGGTACGGAACTGAGAAAGTGGAGCGACCACGGCGCGCCGCTCAATGACGTGCGCACGGTCCTGAACCGCTGGCAGTTGGATCTCCAGGGCAAAGCCTGGAATACCGTCTATCTGGGCAACCACGACCAGCCGCGGCAGGTCAGCCGCTACGGCTGCGACAGCGAACTCTTCCGCACGCTGAGCGCGAAAATGCTCGCGACCCTCATCCATACCCTGCGCGGCACGCCATATGTATACCAAGGCGAAGAGCTGGGCATGACCAACATTTATTTCACCGACATCAGCCAGTACCAGGACGTGGAAAATCATAACGCCTGGCGTCAGTGGGTGGAAAGCGGCCGGGTGGACGCCCAGGACATGCTCAGGTACTTTGCGCGCATCTCCCGCGACAACGCCCGCACGCCCATGCAGTGGAACACGGAAAAGAACGCCGGCTTCACGACGGGCACGCCCTGGCTGCCGGTCAACAAGAATTACCTGCTCGTCAACGCCGAAGATCAGGTGAACGATCCTAACTCTGTCTACAATTACTATCGCAAACTGATCGCCTTGCGGCACACTTACCCCGTGATCGTGTACGGCATGTTCACGCCGCTCCTTGAAGACGACCCCAACGTATGGGCGTACCGCAGGGAGTTTGAGGGCAAGACCCTGACCGTCGCCCTGAACTGGACCGATCACAAAGTTCCCTGCACCCTGATGGACGAAACGGAAGACCGGGAACTGATTTCCAATTATCCGACCCATCAGAAAGGCCTTCTCCAGCCCTACGAAGCGATCGTCAAACTGACGGATTAAGGGTCAGGCATAGTCATTCATCATAAGAAAAAGGAACTGTTGTACAAGATATTGAACGCCCTCATCCGTCACGCCTGCGGCATGACACCTTCCCCCGAGAGCGGGGGAAGGCTCTCGCTTGACCTGTGCCGGAATGCTGAATCCTTCAGACGCATTTACAGAATGGTTTGTCAAATTTGTGAGAGCAGAGAAAAGCCTTCCCCCGATTTCGGGGGAAGGTGGCCGAATGAAGCGAGGTCGGATGAGGGCTGTTTTGCTGATGCGCAACAGTCCTTTTTTATTGTTTGATCAGCATGTTTTACTGATTCTCTTCCATCTTTCCCCAGCGCTCGCGGAAATAATGCGCGGCCATCTTGGGCTGGCGTTCGCGGGTGAAGAGGCCTTTGCGGTTGCCACCGACGCGCAGCGGGCCCTGGCACGTGCTGAAATCGGCAAAGTTCCAGGGCATTTCGCCGACGATATAGTCCTGCTCGTCCAGGCAGGCGTTGACCATCCTGTAGAATTCCACCTGGAATTCTTCGGTGAACATTTCGGCGACTGCGCCGTGCAGGCCGGCAATAGTGTCCGCGCCGTATTCGGAGAGCACCGTGGGCTTGCTTTTGTCCGCCCACCAGGAAAGCTCCATGTGCAGCGCGTACCGTGCCGCCTCGAGGTCGCCGGAGAGGTTGTACCAGCCGTAATAGCGGTTGATGAATACGATGTCCATCGCGGGGATGATCAGGTCCTTGTCATAATTGTTCTGGCAGCCGACCAGGGTCACGGGCCGGTTCTGCGGGTCCCAGGCGTGCGCTTTCTCGTAAAGGGGATACCAGTAATCGTACGCTTTCTGCGGATACTCGTCGGTGTTGGGCTCGTTGCCGAGGCTCCAGATCACCACGGAGGGGTGATTTTTGTCGCGGTCGATCATCGCGCGCAGCACGTCGGCGTGATATCCGGCGAGGTCCCAGCCGTAATGCTCGTCCGCCCACATGCCCACGGCGGGGGTTTCGTCCACGATGACGATGCCTTCGCGGTCGCAGAGGGCGTACATTTCCTCGGCGTAGGGGTAATGGCTGGTCCGGAAGCAGTTGGCGTGCAGCCAGTGGAATAGGTTGATGTCCGTGACGTTCACGCACGCGTCCGTGCCGCGGCCGCGGAAGGGACTGTCCTCATGCTTGCAGGGGCCGTGGAAGCGGAAAGGCTTGCCGTTGATCAGGAATTTTGTGCCCTCGATCCTGACTTCGCGGACGCCGAAGGTCTGGTCGTACCGGTCTTCGCCAAAGCGTACGCGGGCGGTATACAGATAGGGGGTGCCGGGGCGGGGCTCCCAGAGGTGAGGGCTGTCGATTTTGAAGCTTCCTTCCCGCCCTTCGGCGGTTGCGACGGTCTCGCCCTCCGCGTCCAGGATCTCCAGGGTGACCGTTCCGTCGCCTACAGTTTCCACGCTGTAGCGGACCTCGCCGCTGATGGCAGGCACCAGCGCCACGTCCCGGATATAATTCTTCGGCGTCGCGCAGAGGCGAACGGGCCGGTTGATGCCCGTGTAGTTGAAAAAGTCGAAGGCGGGCCGGTTGACGCCGCGCTCCTGCTGGAAGCGTTTGCCGGCTTCCACCGCGAGAATGCCCGGGTTGTCGGAACTCAGGAAGGAGGAGTCGCTTTCCGAGCCGATCGGCAGGGTGGTGTGGTTGATGCGGTTGTCCGCTTCGACGGTCAGTTCAGCGGTTTCGCCAGGCGCAAGCAGACCGTCCAGCTCTATCTCGAAGGGCAGGAAGCCGCCGCGGTGGCTGCCGATCTCTTTGCCGTTCAGGAGCACGCGGCAGGAATGCGCCACCGCGTCGAAGCGCAGGAAGCAGCGCTGGCCTTTGAAAGCGGCAGGGATCGTGATCGGCCGGCGGTACCGGCTGACACCGACGTAATTGCGGTACGCGGGATCGGGATTCTGGTCGTTGTAGGACGCGGGAACGGCGGCGCGCTGCCACGGCGCGCCATCCTTCAGTTGGAAATCCCAGATGCCGTTCAGGTCGATCGTGGTACGCGCGGCGTTGGTTTGCGGATAGAGCATGATATTACCTCCAGAAAAAGATTACTTTTCAAAATGCCTGACGCCCAGCGCCGCTCCGCAGCTTTCCCGGACAATGAGGCTGCTTTCAAAGGTCTGGTTAAAAGAGATGGGGTGGCCGGCGTTGATGGACATGATCAGCTCCGCGACAGCGGCGCGGCCGTGTTCGACGGGGTGCAGGTCCACCGTGGTCAGCGAGGGGGAGAGGTAAGGGGCGAAAAAGGCGTTGTCGCAGCCGACGAGGGCGATATCGTCCGGTACCTTCAGGCCGCTGCGCTGCAGTTCCCTGAGCGCGCCGAGGGCGGTCAGGTCGTTGATCGCGAAGATGGCTGTCGGGTATTCCGTACGCTGCAAATTGCCCAGCAGGATGCTGACGCCCAGCTCCCCGCCTTGGGAATTGCAGCCGGTGATCATCACGTACCGGGGGTCTCTGACGCAGCCGAGGCGTTCCGCCTCCTCGTAATAGGCGCCTTCACGAATCACGCTGAACCGCGCGCCCCGGTCGCCGCCGACAAACGCGATACGCCGGTGGCCGAGCATGGCCAGGTGCGCCATGGCTTTGCGCACGCATTGGGAGGGATCGGAGGTCAGCCTCGCGCATTCGATGCCTTCGATCGGCGGGCCGATGGCCACCAGGGGCATGGCCTGCTGGATGCGCTGGAGGCAGGCGCGGGTCACGTCCTGGGAGATGCTGCTTTCCACCGCAAACCCGGCCAGCAGCGCTCCTGCCGGCTGCAGTTCCATCAGGTCGGCAGTGACCGTTTCACAGCTCGTTCCTTCGGGATAGGAAAGTACCAGCACCTTGTATCCGTTGCGGGCCGCTTCCGCCGTGATGCCTTCGCACATGGCGGCATAGTAAGGGCTGGTCTGGGGGGAGAGTACGGCGGCGATGCAGCGCTGGCTGTCGCTCCTTCGCGCGGCGCGTATACTGCCGGGTCGGTAATTCAGCTGCTCCATCGCCGCGCGCACTTTCCTGCGTGAAGCCTCGGAAGCGCTGCCGCCGGACAGTACGCGGCTGACCGTGGCGATGGATACGTTTGCCTCCCGGGCGACGTCGTGGATGGTGGGCTGCTTTTCGTTCATGGGTTCGCCTTCCTTCTGTCGGGACGATCCGTGTTGTTTCTGGCAGGGATTATACCACAAACGGAGACGGGTTTCAATAGCGAAATGATCAAATTTACGCTTATTTTCATTAATTTACAATAGATACATGATAAAAACATCAAAATGGTACTTGACACATTGGCGATATGGGATATAATAGTGCATGAAAAGCATGGTTACATTTTCGCTCCCGATTTTTGAATGTAAAGATTTACACGTATCAAAACGGCGAGTCCGTTTTCGATAAAATATTGAAGGAGGAATTCCATCATGAAAAAAACATTGGCTCTTGTGCTTGCGGCGATGATGATGCTTTCGCTGCTGGCCATTCCCGCCCTGGCGGAAGATCAGGTGCTCAAGATTGTCACCTGGGACGCCACCACCACCCCGTACCTCGACGCTCAGAAAGCTGCGTTCGAGGCGTCCCATCCCGGAGTCACCATCGAGTATATCGACGTTGCCTCCCAGGACTTCTTTGTGAAGACCACCACCATGCTGGAAGGCGGAGATAAGAGCGACATCTTCATGGTCAAGGAAGTTCCGGACCTGATCAACTGGGTTGCCCAAGGTTTCGCCGCTCCCCTGAACGAATGTGTTGCGGCCAGCAATTATGACCTGGCCGGTTTCGCCGGTACCGAGCAGAACTACGCCGTAGACGGCGAACTCTACGCCATCCCCTTCCGCAGCGACTTCTGGGTCCTGTTCTACAACAAGGATCTGTTTGACGCCGCACAGGTGGAATATCCCACCAACGACATCACCTGGGACGCCTACGCTGAACTGGCGAAGAAGCTGGCCGATCCCGAAAAGGATATCTACGGCACCTACTACCACACGTGGCTGTCCGCGGTCGCTAACTGGACCGTAGCCGACGCCAAGAACACCCTGGCTGACGGCGAGTACAGCGACCTGCTCTACTTCTACAAGCTCTACCAGGATTTGGAAGACGCCGGCGCCTGCCCCGCTTTCGCTGAGCAGAAAGCCGCCAACCTTCATTACAAGAGCTCCTTCTATAAGGGGAATATCGCCATGCTGCCCATGGGCTACTGGTTCGTATCCTCCCTGATCAACGATATGGCTTCTGGCGAATGCACCCCCTTCAACTGGGGCATCGTATCCGTCCCGCACCTGGACGGCGTGCCTGCCGGTTCCTCCTTCGGCAACCTGACCGGCGCCATGATCAACGCGAAGTCTGAGAACAAGGATCTGGCCTGGGAGTACATTTCCTGGCTGGGTGGTGAGGAAGGCTCCGCTGCCACTGCTTCCACCGGCACCCGTCCCGCCCTGGCGACCGACAGCGTCGTTTCTGTGCTCGCCTCCGTGGAAGGCTTCCCGGCTGACGACAACAGCAAGGCTGCCCTGAAACCCGTCTTTGTCGGTATGGAATGGCCGGTCGTGGACAAGGTCAACGACATCAAGAGCATCGTGAATGAAGTGCACACGCAGATCATGACCCGTGAACTGACGCCCGAAGAAGGCGTGGAAGAAATGAACGAACGTGTGGGAGACCTCTTCAAGTAAGAAGTGGTAATCTCTTCCGCGGGCAGGAAAGGCTCTGCCGTTTCTGCCCGCTTTGTCTTTTTTCAGGTCCGCGCCGCTGGTGCGGACCTGAAAAGGGACAGAGCGCGTTCCCTCTTTTAAGCAACACAGAGAAAGGGCTGAACCGAACCATGACCACCGCAGCACGGACAGAGGAGAGTCCCGCCGCGCGCAGGAGCCGGCGCAGAAAGACGCTGGTCGCCTATTCCTTCCTGGCGCCCAACTTCCTGGGATTTGCAATCTTTACCCTGGTGCCTGTCCTTCTTGCCGTCGCCCTCTCCTTCTTTGAATGGAACGGCGGGGATATCTCCCGGATCCGGTTCGTCGGATTCGATAACTATGCCAATATTTTCAACGTCTCCAAGGTGGCGGAAAAGGGAATCGGATATTTCTTCAACCGTGTGGACCTGGGAATCGCCATGAAGAACACGGTGTTTTACACCGTGGTAACCGTTCCGCTGACCATCGCCTGCGCCCTGGCTCTGGCGATGCTGCTGAACAAAGTCCGCGGCGCCGTGGTTCTCCGGGCAGTCTTTTTCTTCCCTTACGTCGCCTCCATGGTCGCCATATGCGTCTGTTGGTCCTTCATGCTGATGAAGAATGGCCCGATCAACCAGATGCTCATGGCCCTGGGCGTCAATTACAACAAATCCTGGACCGCCGACAGCACCATGGCAATCTGGTCCATCATCCTCGTCAGCGTCTGGCGGAACATGGGCTACTACATGGTCATCTACCTGGCGGCCCTCCAGGGCGTACCGCGTGAGCTGCTGGAAGCTGCTACGGTGGACGGCGCCGGAAGGTGGAAGCAGTTCATCCACGTGACCCTTCCACAGCTGCGGCCTACCACCTTCTTCGTTTCCGTCATGATGGTCATCTCCTGCTTTAAAATTTACGATGTGGTGGCTATTATGACCGACGGAGGCCCCGGCCGCGCCACCAAGATGCTGGTTACGTATATCTATGACGAAGCCTTCGCGAAGATCCGGTACGGCCAGGCAAGCGCCATTGCCATGATCCTGCTGATCATTGTTCTTGCCGTCACTATTATCCAGTTCCGGTCCGAGAAGAAATTTTCTGCCGACTGAGAAAGGAGAAAAGTGGTATGGAACAGGCTTTTCACACAAAAGCAATCCACCGGGACAATCCGGCGGCCCATCGGATCCTGAAGGCCGTTGTCTATATTCTGCTGCTGGCCATGGCGTTCTTCACGCTGATTCCCTTTGCCTGGATGCTCTTCTCCTCCTTCAAGCTGGAACGGGAGGTCTTCTCATATCCGATGACCTGGCTGCCGGAAACTTGGCACTGGGAAAACTATTCCCTGATCTGGCAGAAGGTTTCCCTGCTGACGTATTTCAAAAACACCGCTTTCATCGCCGTCGTTGTCACATTCCTGCAGACCCTGACTTCTTCCTTTGCCGCCTACGCCTTCGCGAAGCTGGAGTTCCGTGGGCGGGATGCCCTTTTCCTGGCCTATATCGGTACCATCGCGATTCCATGGCAGGCCTACATGCTACCCCAGTTCATCATGATGCGTTCCATCGGGCTGTATGACACCCTGTGGGCCATGGTGGTCCTGCAGGCCTTTTCCGCCTTCGGCGTCTTCCTGATGCGGCAGTTCTACCGCGGGATCCCCACCGACCTGTGCGAAGCCGCCCGGCTGGACGGGTTGAGCGAGTACGGCATCTGGGTCCGGATCATGCTGCCCCTGTCCAAGGCGGCCATCGCCACCTTGGTCATCTTCACCTTCGTCAATACCTGGAACGACTTCATGGGACCCATGATCTACCTGACCCGTGATGAAAATAAGACCATCCAGGTTGGGCTGCGCCGCTTCATTCAGCAGTATTCCGCCGACTACCACCTGATCATGGCCGCCTCCCTCTGCTCTCTGGTTCCGGTTTCCATCGTATTCTTCTGCCTGCAGCGCTACTTTATCGAGGGCATCGCCACCAGCGGACTGAAGGGCTGATCAACCAACTGAAACTCTGCGCCGGACGCCTGCGCTGTCAGCCGTCCGGCGTCCTGTAAGGAGCGCTTATGTTTGCTGAATTCCTGAACCGGCATCCGATCGTGGAACTGCTGGCCGATCCGCTTCCGCCGCTCTTTCCGGTTGCGGGCGAAGATGCCTGGAATGCGGTCATGCCTGAACACCGGGCTGAGATCACGGAACAAGCGAAGGCCTGGCGCGGCCAGCCTTATCCCATGCGCACGGCGTCCGGCTTCCTGGCTTTCGTGCGCGACGGCAGCCGGCAGGCGGACGAAAAGCCTTACTTTACCCGCCGCAGAAAGCTTTGCTGGCATGTGCTGGACGTGTGCCTCAATGCGGAAGCGTCGCTGGACGAGGTGGTTGACGGGATCTGGTGCGTCTGTGAGGAAACCTCCTGGGTCATCTCCGCGCATAACGTGAACCCGATTCCCGGCGAGCCCGCAGCGCGGGATTATCCGCTGCCGGATAAGAATAAGCCCTATATCGATCTGTTCTCCGCGCAGACCGGCATGATCCTCTCGCTGACCGGGCATCTGCTGGGGGAGAGGCTCGACGCCGTCAGCCCGCTGATCGCACAGCGGATCCGGGAGGAGATCGAAGCCCGCATCCTGCGGCCGTTCATGGAGCATGACGAGTTCTGGTGGATGGGCTTCCGGCGCAGCGACCTGAACAACTGGACGCCGTGGATCATCTCCAACATCATGGTCTGCGCCTGTCTGGCACCGACGGATCGTGAAAAGCTGGCCGCTCTGCTGGACCGTGCCTGCCGCATGCTGGACCGGTGGCTCGACGTAATGCCGGAGGACGGCGGCTGTGACGAAGGTGCGGGCTACTGGAACATGGCCGGCGGTTCGCTGCTCGACTGCCTGGAGATCCTGGAAAAGGCGACCGGCGGCCGGATGACCTTCTGGCAGGACGAAAAGCTGCGTAATATCCTCACCTTCCCCCTGAAAGCGGAAATCGGCGGCGGATGGTTCGTCAACTTTGCGGACTGCGATGCGCGGCCCTTCCTGTCCGGGGAGCGGCTGCAGTACGCGGGGGAGAAGTTGGAAGATCCGGCGCTGGCCGCGATGGGCTGCCGCCTGCGCGGAACGCTGTCCCAGCAGCTGAACGACGTGCCGCACCTGACCAGGCTTCTGGACCTGCTCTTCCATCCGGCGGCGGAAGCGCTGCCGTCTGCGGCACCGGGAGATGTCTGGCTGCCCGGCCTGCAGCTGCGCGTCGTGCGGCGCGGAGGAATGACCTTGTGCTGCAAAGGCGGCCACAACGGCGAAAATCACAACCACAACGACGTCGGTTCCTTTATGCTGTATGCTGACGGTCAGCCGGTGATCGTGGACGCTGGCAATATGGTGTATACCGCCAAGACATTTTCGGATCAGCGGTATACGTTATGGAATACACGGGCGGCATACCACAATCTGCCGCTGATCGGCGGCGAGGAACAGCAGCCTGGTACAGAGTTTGCGGCGCGTGACGTGCGCTGCCTGCCGGATGGGCTCATGCTGGACATCGCGGGCGCATACGGTTGGGAGGCAGGCGTGAAAAGCCTGCAAAGAACGCTCAGTATCATCGCAAACGACCTCTTCCTGCAGGACGAGATTGACCTGGTGCGCGAAGCGCCGGTGGCATGGGTGTTCATGTTCAGAGATCGGCCCGCTGTGAACGGGAGCGTCCTGAACTCAGGCGGGGTGTGTCTGGATATACCGGACGCGTTCGAATGCTCGGTTGAAGAGATCAAAGTCACCGACCCGCGGATGGCGCGGAATTATCCCGGCAGTTTGTGGCGTGTGCTGCTGACCGCGCCGGAAGCGAATCATTTTGATATCGTCTGGACCTTCAGGAGGGAGGAACGGCATGAATAAACCGGTGCAATATTCCCTGCGGACCCGGCAGGAACTGGTGGATGCGGCAGTCAGGATGATCGATCCGCTGGTATCCTGCCTGACGCCGGGCAAGGCCCGGATGATCGTCGGGGAGGGCTCGGCCCACTACCCGGAAGACGTGGCGGGCATGGAGGGCTTCTCCCGTGTGCTCTGGGCGCTGGTGCCCATGATGATCGGCAAGTGCCCGGAAGCGGAACCGTACTGGCGCTTGTGGCGGGAAGGCCTGATCAACGGCACCGACCCCGATCATGAGGAGTACTGGGGCGACATCCACGACTATGATCAGCGGATGGTGGAGATGGCGGTCATCGGCACCGGACTCTGTTTCCTGCCGGACCGGTTCTACGGCGAGCTGACGGCTGAGCAGCAGGGCAACCTCTACCGCTGGCTGAACCAGATCAACCTCTACGACATGCCGAAAAACAACTGGCGTTATTTCCGCATCCTGGTCAATACCGGGTTCCTCAAGGTCGGACTGCCGGTGGACGAGGCTCGGCTCAAGGAAGACCTGGACATGATGGAAGGCCACTATGTGGGTGACGGCTGGTATTTTGACTATCCGACCAAGCGGGATTACTACACGATCTGGGGCTTCCATTACTACAGCCTGGTTTACGCGGCGGCCATGAAGGACGCGGATCCCGAGCGCTGCCGGCGGTTCATCGACCGGGCGAAACTGATCGCGCCGCGCTTTGCCTGCTGGTTCGACCGTGAGGGCCGCGCCCTGCCTTATGGCCGCAGCCTGACCTACCGTTTTGCGCAGGGGAGCTTCTGGAGCGCTATGGCGTTTGCGGGCGTGACGGCGGACGGTCTCGGTTGGGGCGAGATGAAGGGGATGCTGCTCGGCAACCTGCGCTTCTGGCTGGGCATGCCGATCTTTGACCGCGGCGGGGCGCTGATGGTGGGCTACGGCTACCCCAACCTCTGCGCCGCAGAAGGGTACAACGCCCCCGGCTCCCCCTACTGGGGCATGAAAGCATTTTTCGCGCTGGCGTTGCCGGAGGATCATCCGTTCTGGCAGGCGGAAGAAAAACAGTATACGCCGCCGGCCAGATTCCTGGACGAGCAGGTGCGCCTGCTGCTGACCCGGGATGCGGAAAACCGCCAGGTGATCGCCTATACCGCTGGCAACCACGCCTGGGAGCACATGCACGAGGACGAGAAGTACGAGAAATTCGCTTATTCCACCCAGTTCGCCTTCTCCGTGATCAAGGAAGCCACGACCCTGCAGAAAGGCGCGTTCGATTCCATGCTGGCGGTCAAGCACGCCGGGAAAGACCTCTGGCACGGCCGGAGTGGGTGCGAGACCTTCGAATTGTCGGAGGACCAGATCACGTTCACCTGGTCGCCTATGGAAGGGGTCATGATCGATACCGTGATCGTGCCCGTCGGAATGTGGCATGTGCGCAAACACGTGATCCGTGCCGAGTTTCCCGTCGAGATTGCGGAAGGCGCCTTCGCCGTGCGCAGGGACTGGGCCGGCGTGCGCCTCTGCGACAGGATCGCTTCGGTTCTGAACGCGGATGAAAGCTGCGCTCAGGCCCACGGCGCATACGGCACCAGTGCCATCTTCGCGGTCAGAGGCTATGACAAGGGCGAAATGATCTGGCCTGAACCCAATACCAATCTGATGTGGCCGCGCACGGTGCTGCCGATGCTGCGCGCCGATCTGCCGGCAGGCGAAAGCACGCTGGTCTGCGCGGTTTACGCGGATGCGGGCGAAGCGCCGCAGGAATCCATCCCCCGGGAGGTGCAGAACATTGCAGAATCGTTATAACGAAGCTTTTCGGAAAGCGGCGGAAAAATACCGCCGGACCGCGCCGCTGGCTGCAGAAACGGGCATCATCCCCTACAAGAGCGAGAACGGGCAGTGGATTCCCTCCCCTTATGCCGGAAACGGCTGGTGGACGGGCGGCTTCTGGCCGGGCCTCATGTGGCAGCTGTACGCGGCGGAAAAGGACGGCTTTTTCATGGACGAGGCGCGCCGGACGCAGGCGCTGCTCATCGATCAGTTCCGGGTCTTCCGGGAACTCAATCACGACGTAGGATTCATGTACCTGCTTTCCTGCGGCGCGGATTACAAGCTGACCGGGGACGGACAGGCGCGCACGGACACGCTCCACGCCGCGAGCCTGATGATGGGCCGCTTCAACCCCGCGGGCTTCATCCGCGCGTGGGACGGCCCCGACAGGACGGGATACGCCATCATCGACTGCATGATGAACCTGAGCCTGCTCTACTGGGCGTCCCGCCAGACGGGCGACCCGCGCTTTGCGCATGTGGCGGATATCCACGCTCACACGGCGCTTCGAGAATTCATCCGTCCGGACGGATCAGTCAGCCACATCATCGAATTCGATCCGGAAACCGGTTCGCGCGTATGCGAACACGCGGGTCAGGGTTATGCACTCGGCACCCAATGGAGCCGCGGTCAGGCTTGGGGCCTGTACGGCTTCACGCTGGCATATGTGAACACGAAGAATCCGGAGTACCTGGAGGCCGCTGAAAAAATCGCCGCCAACTTTGCCGCGCACATCCGCGAAGACGGCCTGACAGACTGCGATTTCTGCCAGCCGGACACCGAGGAGAGACTGGACAACATCGCCGGCGCGATCGCCGCCTGCGGTTTCCTGGAGCTGGAAAAGCTGACCGGGAACGATTCGTACCGCATCGCGGCGCTCCGTCTTGTGGATGGTCTGCTGGACCATTGCTGCGACTGGACGGACGCGTGCTGCGGCCTGCTGACGCACTGCACCGCCAGTTACCATGATGACGGCGCGGGCCGGCACACGAATATCGTGTATGGGGATTATTTCCTCGTGGAGGCGCTGGCGAAACTCTGCGGGACGGACCCGATGCTGTGGGTGTGAACATGATCAGGATCGAAGTCAAGTCTGCGGACGGCACGCTGCTGGCCTCCGCGGAGCATGAAAACGAAGCGCTCCTGTGTGTGGACCGCGAATACGAGCCGGGCGACGTGATCGTGATTTCCGGCGCGCAGCATATCGTGGCCCGGATGGACCAGGCCATGCCTGAGGGAGAGGTGTACCTGCCGGAAGGAAGGATGACCTGGACCGTGCCTGCCGGGGAGCACCGCCTGGCCTACGCGCCGGGGACGTTCGAAGCGAAACGCCACGTGATCTCCGCGCGGCTGATGACGGACGCGGAAATTGCCGCGTGTCGGAATATTGCATGCAATCCGGCCGACCTGCGGGGGGATACGGATTTCTATCCTCACTGCACCGCGAATGTGGAGACCCGGAATGAAGCCTGCTTCTGCGCCAGGAACGTGATCGACGGGTACCGCCTGAACACCTTCCACGGCGAATGGCCGTTCCAGAGCTGGGGCATCGGCGCGCGGGAGGACGCCTGGTGCCTGCTGGATTTCGGGCGTACGGTCCGTGCGAAACGGATGGCGCTGACCCTGCGCGCGGATTTCCCGCACGACGCTTACTGGGTGTCCGGCCACGCCGTCCTGTCTGACGGCACGGACATCGCGTTCCCGCTGCAAAAGACCGGCGACCGCCAGTACGTCGATTTGGGCGGCCGCGCGATCCGGTGGATGCGCCTTGAGCGGCTGAAGAAGAGCGACGACCCTTCTGCATTCCCCGCGCTGACGGAGTGGGAAGTGTACGGGATGGATGGATAAAACAGAGATTGGATCTTTGTAATCAGAGATTCTTGTGCTATAACGCGTAAGGAAAAAAGGCGCGGCCAACAGTCGAAATGCGTGTGAATTGTGCAAAAAAGAACACTGGGCAATCAAAAGGCTCCGGGAGGTTTGGAGGGGCCGCAGCCCCTCCAAGTGTAATCCGCAGCAGCGACATGTGCGGTGCGAGGAGCATTTTTGCGAAGCAGAGCTTGCCCTGCGAGAGCAAAAATGCTTTCCTTGCACCTTTTCCGCCCGGGAGCACCGTAGGTGCGAGAGGAAAAG
>JAFRNK010000061.1 GCA_017430225.1 Clostridia bacterium
GCGAAGCAGAGCTTGCCCTGCGAGAGCAAAAATGCTTTCCTTGCACCTTTTCCGCCCGGGCGGCGGAGGCCGCCGCGCCCAGTGGGCGATGAAGGTGGGTGAAGCCGCAATGAGGCACAGAGCGCGAAGCGCGACAATGCCGAATTGAGGTAGGTGCGAGAGGAAAAGGTGTTCTGTCGATCAAATGGAGTATCCATTTGATCGAAGGGGTTGTGCAACAACCCCTTCGTCACAAGGTTGGAATCTTCTGTCCGAGGGAATCAATCAGTACGACTGCGGGAAAGCGGTCGAGCGTCAGCAGGCGGATGGCTTCGGACTGAAGATCGGGGAAGGCGATCAGTTCTGAAGCGGTAATATGCCTCGCGAGCAGCGCCGCGGCACCGCCGACTGCCCCGAAATAGACGGCGCGGTTGCGCCGGATAGCTTCTGTCACTTGCGGGGAGCGCGCGCCTTTGCCGATCATGCCGCGCAGACCGAGATCGAGCAGCCGTGGCGCGTAAGCGTCCATGCGGTAGCTGGAGGTCGGGCCGGCAGCGCCGATAGGCTTGCCGTCAGGCGCGGGGGAGGGTCCGACATAATAGATGCACTGCCCTTCGAGTGGGATGGGCAGTGGTTCGCCCCGATCCAGCATTTCGGTGAGTCGTTTGTGCGCAGCATCGCGCGCGGTATAGCACGGCCCGCTCAGGCGGACGGTCATGCCTGCCCGCAGGCTTGCGATGGCTTCGTCGGTGAGCGGCAGCTGAAGTTCAATCGTCATCATAATTCTTCTCCGGATTTACAGGGTTGTTTCCGCGTGGCGGGAGGCGTGGCAGCAGATGTTGACCGCGACGGGCAGGCCGGCGATATGCGTCGGCGCATAGTTGATGGCGACGTTGAGTGCTGTCGTCAACCCGCCGTACCCCGCCGCGCCGATGCCGAGCGCATTGATCGCGTCCAGTGCGCGCTTTTCCAGCGCGGCATAGCGCGGGTCGGGATGGCGTTCTGAAAGCGGCCTGGCGGTCGCGCGCTTGGCCAGTAGCGCAGCCTGCTCGAAGTCGCCGCCGACGCCGACGCCGACGATGATCGGCGGGCAGGGGTTCGGCCCCGCGAGGCGCGCGGTTTCCACAATAAAATCAAATACGCCTGCCTCCCCGGCAGACGGGGTCAGCATGCCGATCCTGGACATGTTTTCGCTGCCGAAGCCCTTGGCGATGACCAGCAGGTGTGCCCGGTCGCCCGGGACGATGGCAGTATGGATAATCGCCGGACAGTTATCCAGCGTGTTTTTACGGTCAAATAGCGGATCGGAGACTACTGATTTCCTCAGGTAACCCTTTTCATAAGCGTCACGGACGCCGGCTTGGATCGCGGCTTCAAACTGGCCGTCGGTCCAGTGCACTTCCTGCCCGACATCGGCAAAGATGACCGCCATGCCGGTGTCCTGGCAGATCGGCAGCCCGTCCTCTTCGGCGCAGGCGTAGTTTTCAGTGATCTGTTCCAGCGCGTAGCGGGCGGCAGGCGCGGTCTCTTTCTCCAGGGCGGTTTTGATCGCGGCGCGGATGTCCGGTGCGATCTGCTGGTTGGCGCTCAGGCAGAGTTCGGTTACGGCTTTCTGGAGCAGTGTACAGGATAATTCTCGCATGATCAAATGTCCTCCGCGGCAGATGATAAGACGACGGGCGACTGTTCATACAGGCTTTCTGGGCGGCCCGCGCCGAGGCTCCAGATGAGTTCGGCGCGCGCGTCTTCGGCCAGATACTCTTTCCCGTAAGCGGGCTTGGTGACCAGCGGCAACGAAGCGTTTTCTTGGATGCTGCGCATGAGCGGCTGTGCTGACTGAAGGAATCCCAGCAGTCTAAGGCAGGCAGGCTCCGGCGCAAGCCGGTCCTGCGTTATTCCAAGCATAATACGGCTGAGCCAGCGCTGCAGCGCGGCATGGGTATAGCGCCGTGTTTTGAGCAAACTGAGCAGTTCCTCACGGCTCCAGGGGTGCTGATCCAGCGCTTTCTGCAGCCGGTGTTCGAGCCCTTCTCCGCTGTCCGTATACCGTGCCCATTCGCTGGGAGATCCGGTATACAGGCAATACAGCAGTGCCTGGGTCAGCGATTCGGGGCGGCAGTAACGGCCTTCTTTGATACATTCCGATATGATTTCCGCGGTCGATGCTGGCACATTGCCGCGGACGCTGTCCGGGCCTTCCTGCAGGATCTTTTTCCGGATCGCGCTGGACGGCAGGGGTGCGTCATGATCGTTCTCAGTTTCTGATCTGCTGCCCTTGCGCTGGATGAATACAGGCCGGACCGGCCGGTCGAGGCGCATGAGTTCGCGCAGGTAAGCGACGGCCAGGATATTGTTCGGGGAGGCCAGTAGGCCGGCGCGGATGCCGCAGGCTGCTTCGAGGGCTTCCGCCTGCACCTGGGGGTAGGGCATGCCGGTCAGCAGACGATCATGCAAAGCGGCCTTGAAAGCATCAGGTTCGTCGTTGAGGTACTGCGCGGCAAGCTGGAGCGTTTCCCCGTCTTCGGCGTCCTCGCACCCGAAAGCCTGGGCGGTCACGACGCCGAGCGCGGAGAGCAGCCGGACGCCGCCCAGGGCGAAGCGGTCCGCGTTGGCGCATGAAAAACTGACCGGCAGCGCAAACACCGCGTCTGCGCCTGCTTCAAGCGCCATGCGCGCGCGGTCACGCGTGGAAAAGAGCCCGGGCGTACCGCGCTGAAGAAATGCGGTGCTCAGCACACAGACGATATAGTCGCAGCCGGTTTGCTCTCGTACGGCACGAAATAAGTGCTGATGTCCGAGATGAAACGGATCAAATTCCGCGATGATGCCACAGATTTCCAGAAAACCACCTCCAGACCCTGATTTATTATACACGGATGCTTGCGATTTTTGCAAGCATCCTATATAATATGAACGTATTTTGTATGGATTGGAGAAGCATGGACATGCAGAAACAAGGAATCAAACCCGGGAAGAAGCTGGCCGTGTGGGCCGGTTTGAGCGTCCTGTATGTGCTGACGCGCGGGATGTTGGTACTGCCCTGGGTGTTTCTGAATATACCGAAAAATGATGACCTGACGACCGTCCTCAGGTGCGCGGTGACCCTGCTCATCTGGATGTTTGTTGTGCTGCCGGAACACGGCTTCCATTGCTGGGCCTTCATGCGCATGAACGGGGACGACGACACGCCTTATTCCTACTGGAAAGCGCTTAAAATCGGCCTTTACCGCGCGCTGCGCGTCAGTTACGCGGCGGTGCCCGTGGTCGCGCTCTCACTGTTGCTCTATTATACGATGACCAGCAATATAGGCTCCCTCAGGATCCTGAAAGATATCGGCTCCATTTTCGGTGCGCAGCGGCGGTACGGCTATGATGTCGGCCTCGCCATCATTCTCGTTGTGCTGCTGGTGTCCCTGATCGTGCTGGCGGTATTTTGGTACCGGCATACGCCGAACGACTACCTGCGCACTGTCCGCCCGTTCCGCCTGGTGCGTTTCGACGGGCTGACGGTCAGGAATTTTGTGCTCGCGGCTGCGGCCTATGTACTGTGGACGGTGATCCTGTACCTGTTCCTGTTCGCGCAGCTGAGCGAGTACAGCGGCCTGATGGCCAAGATGACCAAGCTCCCGCGTGCGCTGCGCACGGTGCTCAGCCAGCGCGAATTCCTGCTGGAGATGGGTCTCGTGCTCATATTGGTCTACTGCCCGCTGTGGTGTGTGCGCAAACACGGCGCGGCCAAATCGGCTGCGAAGATGCGCGATGCGGCTTGACGCCCTGCTTTCCCGGCTGGGCTATGGCAGCCGCAGCGAGGTGCAGCGCCTGATCCGCCGGGGTGCGGTAGCTGTGGACGGCAGCGCGGCGCGCGATCCGTCCCAGGGCGTTCTGCCCGGTGCAACGCTCAGCGTGGATGGGCTGGCGGTCGATTCGAGGATCGAACGGACCGTTATGCTCCATAAGCCGGCGGGTGTGCTGACTGCGGCGAGAGACCCGAAAGCAGCGACGGTCATGGACCTGCTTCCGCGGGTATACCGCAGCCTTTCGTGCATGCCGGTGGGGCGTCTGGACAAAGACACGACGGGGCTGCTGTTGCTCACGACGGACGGAGAACTGGCGCACCGCCTGATCTCGCCGAAGCGTGAGATCGAAAAGACATATCTTGCGACGACGGACACGCCGCTTCAGACGGAAGATGTTTCGGCTTTCGCGTGGGGGCTGGTTTTGAGCGATTTCACGGCGAAGCCGGCGGTGCTGGACATTGTGGACGCGCATACCGCCCGCATTACTGTGACGGAAGGCAAGTATCACCAGGTGCGGCGTATGCTGGCAGCCTGCGGGCACGAGACGCTGGCACTGCACCGGGAACGCGTGGGCCCGCTGTATCTGGACGCGGCGCTCAGGCCCGGAGAAATGCGTGAGCTGACAGCAGACGAGCTGTCGGCGCTCAGACAGTCGGTGGAGTTGGATCTATGACAGAACAATACTTTGCGAAACAGCCGAGTGCGGAAAGCCGCCCGGTGGAAACGGAATTCACCTACCGCGGACATACCCTGCGCCTCATGACGGACAGCGGGGTTTTTTCCCGCGGGAGCGTGGACGAAGGTTCGGCGCTGCTGCTTGAGAGCCTGCCGGAATTGAAGGGCAGGGTGCTCGACCTGGGCTGCGGCGCCGGGGTGATCGGGGTCTGTGTGGGCAAGGTGAACAGCATAGAACTCACGCAGAGCGACGTCAACCGCCGTGCGCTTGCCCTGACTGAGGAAAACCTGAAACGCAACGACGTTTCCGGCACCGTAATCGAGAGCGACGGTTTCGCGGCGCTGGACGGCGAGTTCGACGTGATCCTGACGAACCCCCCGATCCGCGCGGGCAAGGCGGTCATCTACCGGCTGTTTGAAGAGGCTCGCGATCATCTGACGGAACAGGGAGAGCTTTACTTGGTCATCCGCAAACAGCAGGGCGCGGAAAGCGCAAAAAGGTATCTGGAGACGCTGTTCGGCTCGGTGGAACTCGTCGACCGCAGGAAGGGATACTGGATCCTTAAATGCGCGAAAAGCGGCGGCAATGCTGACGCATAAGGAAAAAGGCATAAAGCATAAGGCATAGTTATTATGGTAAAAGGAATCTGGACGTTACATTCGGGTTCTGAGCTGAGATGAGGTGATACTGTGACATTTGACCGTGCTTTTTTTGACAGCGGGATCGACCGCCGCGGAACGGACTGTGTGAAGTGGGATGAGCGTGAAGCCATCGCAGAAAACGCTGTTCCGCTGTGGGTGGCAGACATGGATTTCCGCTGCGCGCCGGCCATTGGCGAAGCGCTCAAATGCCGTGCCGAGCACCCATGCTACGGCTATACGATGACGACGGACGAGGATATCGGGACGATGCTCGGTTTTCTCGAGCGGCGGCACCAGGTGTCGCTCAGGCAGGAAAACGCGCTGATGCTGCCCTGCGTGGTGACGGGGCTTAAACTGTTTGTCCGCTGCTATACCGAGCCAAGGGAGCGGGTCGCGATCCTGACGCCGGTCTATGGTCCGTTCACGTCCGCGATCGAACTGAACGGGCGTATCCCTGCGTGCGTCGCGCTGGTGCGCGGCAGCGACGGCCGGTACCAGATCGATTTCGACCAGCTGGAGGCTGTGTTCCGTTCCGGCGTGCGCGTACTCCTGATGTGCAGTCCGCACAATCCGGTCAGCCGCTGCTGGACCGAACAGGAGCTGAACACGCTGCTCGGGCTGACCCGCCGGTACGGAGTGAAGCTCTGTGTGGACGAGATCCACGCGGAATTCGTGTTCGCGCCGCACCGTTTCCGCTCCATCCTTTCTTATGTGGGCGAAGAAGACGACGTGATGAGCCTGATGAGCGCCAGCAAGACTTTCAATATCGCGGGCTTGCAGCAGGCGTTCGCGCTGAGCAGGAACTACAAAATGCTCGACAGCTTTCGCAGGGAGATCGACGCCGCCGGGATCGTGAGCGGGAACATCTTCGCACTTATGGGAACCCGTGCGGCATGGACAGAGGGTGAAGCCTGGCTGGACGGCCTGAACGCTTACCTGGCGGACAACGCGCAGCTGCTCGGACGCCTGCTCAAGGAATACCTGCCGTTTGCAAAGATGAGCCCGGTCGAGGCGACGTACCTGGCCTGGCTGGATCTGAGCGCTTATGAAGGCAGCTGTGCCCGCATGGCTCAGAAATGCCGGGATGTAGGCGTCGCGCTGACGTCCGGGACCTTCTTCGGCCCGGAAGGCGAAGGCTTCATGCGGCTGAACTTCGGCTGTCCTGCGGCGCAACTGGAGGAAGGCGTCAAGCGCCTGAAAAGAGCCATGCAGCGAGCGTAAAAGGGGCATAACCCCGTAGACCATAAACGAATTGAATGAGGAGGATGATCAATATGGATCGTCAGAAAATCGAACAGGTGCTTTCGGAACTTGAACAGCCGATGATCGAGACGCTGCAGACACTGGTGCGCATCCCGTCTGTCAAGGCGGATCCCGAACCCGGTGCGCCTTTTGGCCGCCCCGCGCGTGAAGCGCTGGACAAGGCATTGGAAATCTGCGCGGATCTCGGTTTCGAATGCGCGAATATCGACGGTTACGCGGGCCACGCGGACCTGGGCGAGGGCAAGACAGAAGACGCTCTGGCAGTCCTGGGCCACCTGGACGTCGTGCCGATCGGCGACAACTGGACCTGCGAGCCCTTTGGCGCGGAGATTCGCGACGGGAAGATGTACGGCCGCGGAACGTCGGACGACAAAGGCCCTGTGGTCGCGGCGCTGTACGCGATGGCGGCGATCAAGCGCCTCGGGCTGCCGCTCAAGCGCAAGATCCGCCTGATCATGGGCACGGACGAGGAGAGCGGCTGGGAAGACATGCGCTATTACCGCAAGGTATGCGGCATGCCGCGCAGTGGTTTCTCGCCGGACGCGGATTATCCCGTCATCAATATTGAAAAAGGCAGCCTGCATCTGGATATCTGGGGCAAGCTCTCCGACAAGGGCCTGCAGGTGATCCGGTTCGATACAGGCGACCGGTACAACGTGGTACCGGGCAAGGCGGAAGCGCTGATCCGGGGTGACAAGGCACTGGCGGACCGGATCAACGCCACCGACTTCGGTTGGCAGGTGACCGCGGAAGCGACTGCGGAGGGCATTATCCTGCGCACGGAGGGCATTCCGGGCCATGCCGCCATGCCGGAAGGCACGCTGAACGCCATCGGGCTTATGCTCAAGACCCTGAAAGCCCTGGGCGTCGAGGGTGACCTGAAGACGGTGGCTGACGTGATCGGTACCGAATATGACGGCAAGTCCCTGGGCATTAAGATGGAAGATCAGGTGTCCGGCCCGCTGACCAGCAATATGGGCATCATCCGGGCCGGGAAAGACGGTCTGCGCGTGACGCTGGATCTGCGCTGCCCGATCCTGGCCGATCTGCAGGGGATCGCTGACCAGGCAGCCCGCGCGCTGCCGGGCATGAAGGTGGAAATCACCAGCAGGACGGAGCCGCACTACGTGTCCGCGGACTCCGAGCTGGTCAGGAAGCTGTTGAAAGCCTATGAGGATGTGACTGGCGAAAAGGGTTACGCGATGGCGATCGGCGGTGGTACTTACGCCAAATGCCTCGAGGAAGGCGTCGCGTTCGGCGCGCTCTTCCCGGGCGAACCGGAGCTCGCCCATCATGCGGACGAGTTCATCAGTTTGGACAGCCTGCGCAAGAATCTTCGCATCTTCACGTACGCTCTGATCTCGCTGGCCTGTGAAGAAGGAGCCTGAGATGGCACTGAAACCGATCGTCATGACGCCTGCTTACCGTTTCGGTGCGCAAACGCCGTGGGGCGGCGACGCCTTCAGGACGATGTACGGCCAGGACATCCCGGACGAGCGCACAGGCGAGGCGCTGGTTTTCAGCGCCTTGCCCGGCCTCAACAGCCGGGGCGCTTCCGGCAGGACCCTGACGGAACTGATCGATGACTACGGCGACGCGCTGCTGGGTACGGAAATCCGGGGACCGGTGCCGCTGCTGCTGAAGCTGATCGACGCCCGCCAGGACCTGAGCGTGCAGGTGCATCCGGACGACGGATACGCCGCGAGGGTGGAGCATAAGCTCGGCAAGACGGAGGCATGGATCATCCTGCGGGCGGAGCCCGGCGCGAGGCTGGTGTACGGCATACGGCCCGGATACGGTACAGAAACGCTGCGCAGCCTCTGCGAGCGCGGCGCTGCTGTGGAAGAAGCGCTCAATACCGTGTACGTTCAGGCTGGGGATGTAGTCTATATTCCCGCGGGGACGGTCCACGCGATCGGCGCCGGGATCGTGCTCTACGAGATCCAGCAGTCGAGCGACGTGACCTACCGCTTCTACGATTGGGACCGGAAGGATGAAATGGGCAGGGGCCGTGAACTGCATATTCAGAAAGCGCTGGACGTGACCCGGCCCGATATCATGCCGAACCTGATCCGGCCGAGGCTGCTGCATGCTGACCGGCACGGGAAGCTGGAACGCGTGCTGTATTCAACCTATTTTGCCGTGGACGGGTACAGCAGCTGCGTGGACATGCCCCTGTCCACGGACCGCCGCCGTTTCGGCATCCTGACGGCGCTGGAAGACGGGAGTATGCTTGTGGACGGCGAATTCATACCGCTGAAGGCCGGACAGACGGCGATGATCCCGGCGGAGGCGGTGCCGATCGCGCTGATGGGGCCGTCATTCCTGTACGCGTATCCGCAGGTCAGAGGGAAGGAACTATGATCGATCAAGCATTCCTGAACGCGCTGAAAACCGAGATGCCGCAGCTCACCTGGCAGACGGATGTGCCGATGAGCCGGTATACGACCCTGAGAGTGGGCGGACCGGCGGACTGCCTGGCGGAGCCGGGCAGCAGTGACGAACTCGGTACGCTGCTGGAACTGGCCGGACGGTACCGGGTGCCGGTGACCGTGATCGGCAACGGCAGCAACCTGCTGGTGCGCGACGGCGGCATCCGCGGGCTGGTGATCCGCTTCGGGCGCGCGTTTTCCGCCTGTGAGGCGGCGGGGGAGACGATTGCAGCCCAGAGCGGCATTCTCCTGTCCGATCTTTCACAGCAGGCGCAGAATGCCGGACTTTCGGGCCTGGAGTTTGCCTCCGGGATTCCAGGCACGCTAGGCGGCGCGGTGGTCATGAACGCCGGCGCTTACGGCGGGGAGATCGCGCAGGTGATCGAAAGCGCGGAAGTGCTCAGCGAGGGCAGGATCATTACCGTGGACCACGACGCGCTGGAGCTATCCTACCGCCACAGCCGCATGCAGAGAACGGGCGAGCTGGTCCTCTCTGCGCGCTTCAGGCTGTCAAAAGACGATCCTGCGGCGATCCGGGAACGCATGGCTGACTTAAGGATTCGCCGGCAGGAGAAACAGCCGCTGAATCTGCCCAGCGCGGGTTCATTCTTCAAGCGGCCGGCTGGCGCTTACGCGGCGCAGCTGATCGACGAAGCAGGCCTGAAGGGCTGCCGCATGGGCGGCGCGATGGTCAGTGAAAAGCACGCGGGCTTCCTGGTCAACGTTGGCAACGCGACTGCCGCGGACTTTCTCATGCTGATGCGTCAGGTGCAGGAGACGGTATACAAAAACAGCGGATTCGAACTGGAGCCCGAAGTCAGGATCATTGGGGAGGACGCCTGATGGCTGGCTTTTCCGAAGACGTCCGCCGCGAACTCCTGAAAACGCTGCCGGAAAAACCCTGCTGTCTGCAGAGCGAGCTGAACGCGCTGACCCAGGGTTATGCCGTCATCGTGCTGAAAGGCGGCGGGCGCTTCCAGGTACGCTACCGCCTACCGGACGGCGACACGGCGCGGATGGTTTTTCTGCTGCTCAAACGCCGTCTCGGCATGACGCCGTCGATCTCTTTCCATCTGGAGCCGCGCTTCCGCAAACGGCGACTGATCGAGCTGACGATCGACGAATATGACGCGAAACGCCTGCTGCTGACATTGCACATGTTCGATCCCAAGACGAACAGCGTGATGCTGCACCATATCCCGCGCGGGACGCGGACCCGGCGCTGCTGCCGGCGTGCCTTCCTGCGCGGTTTGTTTATCGCGCGCGGGCACGTGCGTGATCCGGAAAACGCATATCTGCTGGAATTCGCGATGGACAGCGCCGAGCGGGCGGAGATGCTGACGCAGCTCCTGAACCAGTCCGGCATCACGCCGCGGCAGCGCCGGCGCGGCACGGAACAGGTGGTGTACGTGGAGCGCGGCGACGATGTGCGTGACCTGCTGGCGCTGATGAGCGCGCACCAGGCCCTGTTTGTGCTCGAAGACGCGCGCATCCGCCGGGCTGCCGGGGGCGTCGCCAACCGTCAGACGAACTGTGACACGGCGAACACCAACCGTCTGCTGGCTGCGGCGGCGGAGCAGTATGACCGTATCGCGGCATATGAGAAGACACACGGCCTGGACGGACTGCCACCGCGGCTGCAGGAGGTCGCCCGCCTGAGGCTGGGGCATCCGGAAGCGGCGCTGCAGGAGATCGGATCCCTTTGCAGTCCGCCGGTGGGCAAAGCGACGGTCTCGCTGCGTTTCAAGCAACTGATGAACATGATCAAAGAGGATTAGCCGATGGAGCATGACTGGAAATGTTTCGAATTCCGGACTATCCGACAGGATGAGGCCGACGAAGCGGTGGAGATCGAGACGATCTGTTTTCCCCCGAACGAGGCTTGCAAGCGTGAGCACATGATCCCCCGGATCGCTGCCGCGCCGGAGACCTTCTGGATCGCTGCGGACAAAGGCCGTATCGCGGGCTTCATCAACGGCATCGCGACGGACGAGACAGTATTCCGGGACGAGTTCTTCACCGATGCTTCCCTGCATGACCCGGAAGGCCGGAATGTGATGATCCTCGGCCTGGACGTTCGTCCGGAATACCGGGGCTTTGGACTGGGCCGCGAGCTGGTGCGCAGTTTTGCAGAGCACGAAAAGGGCAGACACGACCGCCTGGTACTGACTTGCCTTGAGCACCTGGTGCCTATGTATCTGAAATTCGGGTTCCGGGACCTGGGCTTTTCCGACTCTGTCTGGGGCGGAGAACAGTGGCACGAGATGGATATGACGCTGTAACAGATCGATTGTGTGAGCGGTAAACTGGGATTTGCAAAGGTGGTTAGAGGTAGGATGATCATCAGGGGATTCGAAGAAAGGACGCAGAAGCGGTATCCGAATTAACCACGATAAATATGGAAGGTACAGCTAAACAAAAAACAACGGCGCCGGTTGAGGCGTCCTCCGTAAGGAAGGTGCTTTGAGGAAGCAATCACCAGCGCAAAAGAATATGAAACCGGCGCGATCTTTGCGGTCGCGTCGGTTTTGTCACTTGGATTTTGGGATCAAAATCCGATGCTCGTTACAACTGTGGACATAAGTAGTTCATGGTTTCTGCGGACCGGGCGCAGATTCCTTCTGCAAGTCTGTCCGGTTGATCGCCGGCGTCTCTACACGCTTTGCCAGATACAGGCAGTATGCTGCAGATACGACGATGATCACGATATGCAGAATCATATTCAGAAGCTGAGAGCCTTCGTCGGATGCGAATACAGAGGATACGTCTATAAAGCTGTGTGCCAGGATCCCGGGCAAAAGGCTCCCGCTCTTGTAAAAAACAAACATAAAGACAAAGCCGACAACAACTGCGAAAACCACTTGGTTGAGCGTCTCAACCAGATCCTGTCCGGTAAACAGATTCACAATATGCCCGAGTCCGAAGGTGACGGAAGAGACAACGACAGCCGCTTTGACGCTGCCGTCCTTCAGCATGGCCTTGAACAGGAAGCCACGGAAAATCAGTTCCTCCGCAAATCCGACCAAAGCCATGGATACGGCGGCATAGATCAGTCCCGGTATCGGGTAATCCGGCGAGAAACCGCTGAAAAGATTTAGGCAGGAGAGAAGCCACAGCGGGATGAACCACAGCATGGCCTTGCTGTTCTTCGCCCATCCGGCCAGGCCGTACTTCTCCATGAGGCCGTTCCGCTTCACGAACAGGAGCATAGCTGCGGAGAGCACAATCAAGCCCAACATTTGCCACAGCGAATCGAGCCCGAAATTGCTTTTCAGCGTCCCCATGCCCACGGTGTAGATCACGATCCATAAGATCGCAATGGTGATCTCGCTTTTTTCATACAGTTTTTTCATGTTCATTTTCCTCCTGCGCAGCCGCAAGACAAGCACCGTTCCAGGTTCGTTCCAGGTGCTCCGCGACCAGTTTTTCATCATATTCCAGACCGTTGTTGGCAATGATGCTGGCATAGCCATGTACAAACAGCGCCACGGTCAGAAATATCTGCTTGGTTTTTTCCATGCGCAATCCGGAGCCCTCCTGCATGGCGGCAAGGACCGGAACCAGCTCTTCGGACTCGATCATCTCCAGCAGACTGTTCTCCTCCGCGTATCCGGACTGAAACAGAAAGCGGAATAACTGCGGTTCCTCCACGGCGAAACGGATATAGTTCAAGCCGATCCCAAGGATCGGATCCTGTCCCGGCATAGTCGTCATCATATATTCAGAATGCAGATGATCAACTTTCGCGTAAGCAGCCCGTTTCATGGCGTCAATGGTTGAAAAATGATACATGACCGGCTGCGTGGAACAGTGCAGCTGCTCGGAGACCGTCCTGGCGTTGATGCTCTCATATCCGCTTTGTTTTGCAATCTCAATGGCTGCATTGATGATCATGTCTTTCGTGATCCTTGTTTTTGGCGGCACGCACGCTTCCCTCCTCCCGTTTTATAACGATCGTTATGTAACGATAATTATTATACATGCTATTCTGTGTTTGTCAATACAAAATGTCAAAAAGACACCCGGTTTTTCCGAGTGCCTTAATAAAAAGTCC
>JAFRNK010000062.1 GCA_017430225.1 Clostridia bacterium
GAGAGCAAAAATGCTTTCCTTGCACCTTTTCCGCCCGGGAGTCCCGAAGGGACGAGAGGAAAAGGTGTTTTGTCGATCAAATGGAGTATCCATTTGATCGAAGGGGTTGTGCAACAACCCCTGTCAGGCAAAGCCTGACTGATGAGGGCTTTTTCAAGTTGTGAAAAGGCTCTTTTTTCATGCGTGTCAGGTTACTGGATCCGTGAAAAGCGGGGTGGAATAGTACCGGTCTCCGCTGTCGGGCAGCAGGGCTACGATCGTCTTGCCCTTGTTCTCGGGCCGCTTGGCCAGTTCGATCGCGGCGTGCAGGGCGGCGCCGGAGGAAATGCCCACGGAAATGCCTTCCTTCTTCGCCAACAGTTTGGCGGCCGCAAAGGCGTCAGCGCCTTCGACAGGGAAGACCTCGTCATAAACCTTGGTGTTCAGCACGTCCGGCACAAAGCCCGCGCCGATGCCCTGGATCTTGTGCGCGCCTGCGCGTCCCTGGGACAGGACGGGGGAATCGGAGGGCTCCACGGCGACGACCTGGACCTTCGGGTTCTGCTCCTTCAGGTATTCGCCGGTGCCGGTGACGGTGCCGCCGGTGCCAACGCCCGCGATAAAGATATCCACCTTGCCGTCCGTGTCGTTCCAGATTTCAGGACCGGTCGTCGCCTTGTGGACGGCGGGGTTCGCGGGGTTCACGAACTGGCCGGGGATGAAGCTGTTCGGGATCTCTTTCGCCAGCTCTTCCGCTCTTGCGATGGCGCCTTTCATGCCCTTCGCGCCTTCCGTCAGCACGATCTCGGCGCCGTAGGCCTTCAGGATGTTCCTGCGTTCCACGCTCATGGTTTCGGGCATGGTCAGGATGATGCGGTAACCCTTTGCCGCGGAGATCGCCGCCAGGCCGATGCCGGTGTTGCCGCTGGTAGGCTCGATGATGACGGAGCCGGCCTTCAGGAGGCCCTTCGCTTCCGCGTCCTCGATCATCGCCTTCGCGATGCGGTCCTTCACGCTGCCGGCGGGATTGAAGTATTCCAGCTTGACCAGGACGGTCGCTTCGAGCGCCAGCTCTTTTTCAATGTTCGCCACTTCCACCAGCGGCGTGTTGCCGATCAGACCCAGGGTGCCCTTGTAGATTTTAGACATGCTGTTACCTTCTTTCTTTATGTTTCAAATGATTTTACGCGCGGTTATCTGACGGCCGCGAAGCCGTTTTCGAGGTCGGCGATGATATCGTCGATATGCTCCGTGCCGATGGAAAGCCGGATGGTGTTCGGGCGGATGCCCTGATCCAGCAGCTCGGCCTCGGTGAGCTGGGAATGGGTCGTGGACGCGGGATGGATCACGAGTGACTTTACGTCCGCGACGTTCGCGAGCAGGGAGAAGATTTTCAGGTTGTCGATGAACGTCCAGGCTTCCTTCTGGCCGCCCTTGATCTCAAAGGTGAAGATGGACGCGCCGCCGTTCGGGAAGTATTTCTGATAGAGCGCGTGATCCGGATGATCCGGCAGGGAAGGATGGTTCACCTTCTCCACCAGCGGATGTTTGGCCAGGTACTCCACGACCTTTTTGGTGTTCCCGGCGTGTCGTTCCAGGCGGAGCGACAGGGTTTCCACGCCCTGCAGCAGCAGGAACGCGTTGAACGGGGAAATGGTGGCGCCGGTATCGCGCAGCAGGATCGCCCGGATGTAGGTCACGAATGCTGCCGGGCCGACCGCGGCATAGAAGGAAACGCCGTGGTAGCTGGGGTTCGGGGCTGCGATGTTCGGATACTTCCCGCTCGCGCTCCAGTCGAAGCGGCCGGATTCCACGATGATGCCGCCCAGTGTCGTGCCGTGGCCGCCGATGAACTTGGTGGCGGAGTGGACGACGATGTCCGCGCCGTGCTCGATGGGGCGGATCAGGTAAGGCGTGCCGAAGGTGTTGTCGATCACCAGGGGCAGACCGTTTTTGTGCGCGATTTCCGCGATCGCTTCGATGTCCGGGATATCGCTGTTCGGATTCCCGAGGGTCTCCAGATAGATGGCCCTGGTGTTCTCCCGGATGGCGCTTTCCACTTCGCGGAGGTCGTGGGCGTCGACGAAAGTCGTCTCAATGCCGTACTGCGGCAGGGTGTGGGCCAGCAGGTTGTAGCTGCCGCCGTAGATCGTTTTCTGGGCGACGATGTGCCCGCCGTTGGCTGCCAGCGCTTCGATGGTGTAGGTGATGGCTGCCGCGCCGGACGCGAGCGCCAGGGCGGCGCTGCCGCCTTCCAGGGCCGCGAGGCGCTGTTCGAGTACGTCCTGGGTGGGGTTGGTCAGCCGGCCGTAAATGTTGCCGGCGTCCGCGAGGCCGAAACGGTCAGCGGCGTGCCGGCTGTTCCTGAATACGTAGGAAGTGGTCTGGTAAATCGGGACGGCACGGGCGTCGGTCGTCGGATCGGCCTGTTCCTGACCCACGTGAAGCTGCAGCGTTTCAAATTTGTATTGACTCATGGTGTAAGCCTCCTGATAATGATTTTATTTGGTCATCACCTGTTTCCCGGATCAATACAAAAACCCGGAAACTATCAGATAAGCTCCCGGGCAAATGGCTTGCTGGATGGTTCGGTCAACACCGACATCGCTCTGCTTTGAGGCGCAGGGTTGAACAGTCGGACGCCTCAGCCACGGAAAATGCCCGGGAGTATAGCATTCGACAACACATCGCTTTATCCTGCCTGTGCATTCCGATACGGGACATCAGCTGCGCCTCCTTTCAAATGGATTGGTGACACTATATCAGCATTCGCCTACTATGTCAATAGGTATAATGTTTATTTTTCGTTTTTCGATTTGCTGTGATAATCGTCCAGCGCGGCGCGGATGGCCTCCTCGGCCAGTACGGAGCAGTGCATCTTGTAGTCCGGCAGGCCGTCCAGCGCTTCCGCCACCGCTTTGTTCGTCAGCTTCATGGCGTCTTCGACCGGCTTGCCCTTGATCAGCTCCGTAGCCATGGAACTGGATGCGATGGCGCTGCCGCAGCCGAAGGTTTCAAACTTGACGTCCTGAATGATGTCGTCTTCGATCTTCAGGTACATTTTCATAATATCGCCGCATTTGGCGTTGCCGACCGTTCCCACGCCGTTGGCGTCTTCGATCACGCCGACGTTGCGGGGGTTGCGGAAATGGTCCATTACTTTTTCACTGTAGAGCGCCATGGGTCTTCCTCCTGTCAAAGAATCAGCTTAAAGAATGAATTTGGTCTTTCCTGCCACCAGGTCCCGCCATACAGGCGAAAAGCTGCGCAGGTATGTGACGACCTCGGATACGGAACGGATGATCTCGTCCGTTTCTTCGTCGGTCAGGTCGTCTCCGATGCTGAGCCGCAGTGAACCGTGGGCGACGTCATGCACGCGGCCGATCGCCAGCAGCACGTGGCTCGGGTCCAGAGACCCGGAGGTGCAGGCGCTGCCCGAGGAGGCCTGGATCCCCTTGTCGTCCAGCAGCAGGAGCAGCGATTCGCCTTCGATGCCCTCGAAGCAGAAATTCACGTTTCCGGGCAGACGGCGTACCTCGTCGCCGTTGAGCGCGGAATGGGGGATTTGTTTGAGCCCGGTGATCAGCCTGTCCCGCTGCTTCTTCATTGCGGCGGCGCTGTCCGCCATATTCGCTACGGCTTCCTTCAGCGCTGTCGCCATGGCGGCGATGCCGGGGACGTTCTCCGTTCCGGCCCGCTTCCCGCGCTCCTGCGCGCCGCCTTCAATCAGGTTCGTGAGGCGGATGCCCTTCCTCGCGTACAGGAAGCCGACGCCCTTCGGCCCGTGGAACTTGTGTGCCGAAGCGGAAAGCATATCGATCTGGTCGGTTGCTGTATTGACCGGGATATGCCCGATGGCCTGCACCGCGTCGGTGTGGAAAAGCACGCCGCGGCGGCGGCAGATGGCGCCGATTTCCGGGATGGGCTGGATCGTCCCGATCTCGTTGTTGGCGTACATGATCGTTACCAGGCAGGTATCGTCCCGGATCGCCGCTTCGACTTCCTCCGGCCGGACGATCCCGTTTTCGTGCACGTCCAACAGGGTGATGTCGAAGCCTTCGCTTTTCAGCTTCTCCAGTGTATGCAGGACCGCGTGGTGCTCGAAGGCGGAGGAAACGATGTGCGTCTTGCCGTTCTTCCTGCCGAGCGCGGCGGCGGATAGGATCGCCTGGTTGTCGGCTTCGCTGCCGCCGGAAGTGAAATAGATCTCCCGCGGATCGGCGCTGATCGCTTCCGCGACGGTTTTCCGGGCGTCCTCCAGGGTTTCCTTCGCTTTCTGACCCAGGCTGTAAAGGCTGGATGGATTCCCGTAGTTTTCATTCATTAGGGAGACCATGGTCTGGATCGCTGCGGCGCTCATCTTTGTGGTGGCTGCGTTGTCGGCATAAATCAAAGTCGTTCACTCCTTTCCCGTTCGGGCAATCAGCATTATAATCCTATTCGCCTACTAAGTCAATGGGTAATTTAAATACAACTGCATCTTGATTACCCATTTGCCTTGCGGTATAATAGGCGGGAAACAGGAGGGATGACGATGATATCGACAAAGGGACGCTACGCGATCCGGGTCATGCTCGATCTGGCGGAAAACGATCAGGGCGGCTACATTCCGCTGAAGGATATCGCCGCGCGGCAGGAAATCTCAAAAAAGTATCTGGAAATCATAGTCAAGGATATGGTTTCCGGCGGGCTGCTGGTCGGAGCCAGCGGAAAAGGCGGCGGATACAAGCTGTGCCGGAAGCCGGAGGAATATTCCCTTGGTGAGATCATCGAGCTCATGGAGGGGACGCTGTCTCCGGTCGCGTGCCTGGCGGAAGCGAAGAACCTCTGCCCGCGCAAAGGCGCCTGCCGGACGCTGCCCCTGTGGACGGAATACGACAACCTGGTGCATGATTTCTTTTACGGCAAAAAGCTGAGCGACCTGATGCAGAAACAGGAGGGCTGACATATGTTGAGCATTGGTACAAAAGCGCCTGCGTTCAGTGCTGAAGATCAGAACGGCAAAATCCGGTCGCTGGAGGAATTCCGCGGCCGTAAGGTCGTTTTGTACTTCTATTCTAAGGATATGACTTCGGGCTGCACGAAACAGGCCTGCGGGTTTGCGGAACTGTACCCGCAGTTCTGTGAAAAAGGCGCCGTCGTGATCGGCGTCAGCAAAGATTCGGTCGCCTCTCACAAGAAGTTTGAGGAGAAGTACGGCCTGCGTTTCATCCTGTTGGCTGACCCAGAGAAGGAGATCATCCGGGCATACGATGTGTGGCAGGAGAAGATGAATTACGGCAAGCCCACGATGGGCGTCGTCCGCACCACGTACCTGATCGACGAAAACGGCGTGATCGTCAAGGCTTTCGGCAAGGTCAAGGCGGCGGAGAACCCCGCGCAGATGCTGGGCGAACTTTAACATCACTGAAATACAAACAGCCGCGAAGCGCACATTCATTGAATGAAACACTCCGCGGCATCAAGAGTTCTGTTCTTTTGAGCCGGCTTCGGTCCGGACTATCTTCGATCCAGGACGAGCAGTATGATCCCGATCAGGAATAAAATGGCGGCAGCGATACCGGCCAGGATCATCAGCAGGCCATGGCCATAAAAAGGCGGATGATACTGCGTGATGACACCGATCCATGGGCCGTCCTGGGGCAGACAGGCGGCGACTGAAAAGATCACAAAAGCGAGCAGAATCACTGCGGCGATGATCAGGACGATAGCTATACGTTTCTTGGACATGTCGTCACCCCCTCTTTGTTGAATGATAGCACGGATCATGCGGCACGTCAAGGCGGCCGGCCGCATGGTCCTGAGCAGCACCGATTCTGGGAGAGAAAAATGATTCGAATCAGACCATATAAGGATTCAGACGCGGAAAAGATCCGCGCCTGGTGCAGAGACGAGGATACCTATTACAAGTGGACCGCCGGGATCCTGGGCGATTATCCGCTGACGGAGGAACAGTTCCGGAAAACCGGAGCGCTGATGCGTTTCACCGCCCTCGATGAGAAGGAGGTCGCCGGCTTCTTTACCGTGCGGAATCCCGGAGATACCCTGGACGAGCTGCGCATCGGCTTCGTGATCGTCGATCCCGCCAAACGCGGGCGGGGGATCGGCCGGGAAATGCTACGCCTGGGCGTGCGGTATGCCTTCACGATCTACCATGCCGAGCGGGTGAGCCTCAGCGTTTTCGAAAACAACCTCCCCGCTTGCTCCTGCTACCGCGCGGCCGGCTTCTCCGAAACCGGCGTGAAGGAAAAGTATGTCATCCGTGGGGAGGAACAAGTGGCGATAGAAATGGCACGAAACACAGATATCGCATCATAATAGACCATCAACAGAAGCAATCATTGCAGAACATCGAGAGTATCAGTGATCCTCCGCGTCATAAGCGATTTTGTCATTGCTAAATGCAGATCAATAGCCGCACGCTGAAAAACCAGCAGCAAAGATGACTCCGCTGCTGGTTTTTCAACTGATATTACTTGTTAATTACTCACTTTGTATTGATACCTGTCTGGATTCTCTTCTATTCAGAATCTGTTCTTTACTGCCAGCTGCCCAGGCCGGAGGAGACCCAGCATTCCGTACCGCTGACCTTGATCTTGAACCAGGCTACGCCGTTGCTGGCATAATCTACGTCAAGGATCGTGTAGGTTTCGCCGTAGTGGACAGTTTCAATGTAGGCATTCTCAGTGCCGGCGCCGGTGCGGCCGCGGCCGGAGCTGGTGGTGATGCGGAACGTACGGCCGACCAGTCCATCCGGAACGGGATCGGGGCGCTCGCTGATGGCGACATTTTCAGCTTTCATCCAGCCGAGGGCATCATCGCCGGTCGTTTTACGAACCTGGATCCAGATGTTGTTGCCGACATTCTGATAAGCGAGGATATAATACTGCTCGTTGGGCTGCGCCAGGGTAATCTGGCTGCCGTTGACGTCATCGCAGATAGCGGCCTGGTAGAGTACCCAGAGTTCACGGTCGACAACCTTGTCACCCAGCAGGATCGCGTCACGATTGAGTTGATCTTTGGCGGGTTTCACATAGCCGCAGTCTTTGCAGACGTTTCCGCTGTAGTTGTGCCAGTCGAAAACATAGCGGTTGCCCAGCGATTTCCCGCAGGTGGCGCATGAATCGGTGGCCAGGCGCTTATGCTTTACGACGGAATGCTGTTCATATCCGGAAGAAATGGTGGTGTTGACTTTGGCGTTGGGGTGGTCAGGGCAGCTGGCGGCAAGAGCCGCAACGGACAGGGCACAGAGGGCGATGATGGCGATGACGAGAACGATGATCTTTTTCATGGTGTTACCTCCTCATTAGTGGTTTGTCGTTTCAGAAGATTTCCTTCTGTTGGTTGCATTATATCAACGTGTATGTGTTCTCCGTAATTCGCGTTTTAACGATCAGATTAACCGGGATGAGGATCGTGCCGGAAGCTGTCTGTATCCTCAAAATGCTGTTCAAGCCGCTCAACGTTTTCCCAGTCTTCAAGATGGTTGCGCTCTATTTCCAGCGTTTTCAGCTTAGTAAGATTCAGCAGGGGAGAAACTGTGGTGATCTGGTTGCCGTTCAGATACAGTTTTTCCAATTCTGTTAAGCCGCTCAACGGTGTGAGATCCACGATCATATTGTCGTTCAGATGGAGCACTTTCATATGAGTCAATGCCGCAAGCGGTGTCAGGTCTGAAATATTCTGGTTTCCATCCAGATGGAGGGTTTCCAATTCGATTAGTGATTGAAGCGGGGATAGGTCTGATATTCGGTCGTCGTACAGATAGAGTTCTTTCAGATGTGTCAGCCCGCTCAATGCAGATATATCGCGCAGACTGCCGTTATTATTGAGGTACAGCGAGGTTAAGTTGATGCAGTGCGCGAGGTCGTTGATGTTCTCAAGGCCATAGCCGTCAATGTGCAGTTCGTATATCCGGGCCAAAGAATCCTCATAGATGGCGCTTCCTGATGGGATGTGAAGTGCTTCTTTCACGAAAAACTCAACGGTTGGATCTTCGAAGGCAAATGCCTGGCGTTTCGGTGCAATCGTTCGGGCAGGATTCTTGCTGACAGAGGCCGTAACGGGTACTTGCTGACGGTTTTGAAGGGCTTGAAAAACAATAAAGCCAATGATCAGCAGAGCGGCAATCAGACTAAGTACTGGATACAGCTTTGTTCGGGAAAGTTTTTCAGTAGGCTTCCTGGAAGGATCAGACGCCTCCGCTGGTACAGTCATGTTGGTCAGCGCTGTCTTGAATGCTAACGCGTCTGGATAACGGTTTTCAGGAGCATATGAACATGCTTTCAATATTACCTGTGCCAGAGCGGGGGATGCCTCAGAGGGCTCGGGAAGCGCGTCCCCGCGGATCCGGCGCATGAAAGCATCTGAGCGGTCTTGCGGTGTAAGCAGGCGGTCGAGCGGCAAAAAAGGCAGGCGCATGCGGTTCGAAAGCCAGTATAGAACCATGCCCAACGAATATATATCCATACGCTGGCCGCTGGCTGCATCGGTCAGGCCGGCAATATGATTATACAGTTCCGGGGCCATGTAGTTTGGGGTGCCCTTTCGGGAAAGCCCCATAGTCGTTTTTTCCAGGCATCTCGCAACGCCAAAATCACCCAGCTTAAAGTCGCCCATGCGGTTGACAAATATGTTTTCCGGCTTGACGTCGCGATGAACAATATTGTTTTTCCGGCAAATATCCAGTGCTGCGCAGAGATCGGTTCCGAGCTTGACAATATCCGCTTCCGTCATAGGATGAAGAGCGACATATTCCATCAGCGGAGTCAGCAATTCCATACGGATGAGGATCGTCCAGTGAGGCGCATCGGAGGTTTGGCGGATCACATAGTCTTCGATGCTCACGATGTTGGTATTGCCTTTGACCGACTCCATGAGGCGAATCTCTTCTGTGACGTCGTGTACGATTGCTTGCAATGATGTACTGATTTGCTCTGGTGTGCAGCCTTCTGCGCTTAATTGCGCAATTTGCTGGCTGTCGGAAGGAATGTCGATGACTTTAATGGCCGCAAGTGTTCCGCTGTCGATACGTCTCGCACGGTATACAACGCCGTATGCGCCTTCACCGAGACAGTCTTCTGCGATCCATGACGGCCAGATGTCCTGAATGATTTTTTCATGCATAGACATGGCTTAAGTTTCCTCCGTCTGGTAAGAACGCTCCCATACATCGGCGTAAGTGCCCAGTGGATCGTCAGAAAGCATACACATAAGGATAAAGCACTCGTAGGGATTGGCAACATACAGGGCGCCCATGCTTGCAGTGTTGAGAATCGCGTCAGTCGATTCGATAAAGCGCCGGTAACGAACGATCGGTTTTACGTCGTCGCTCAAATCGAGTGCGTGATTATAAAAGCTGAGCGTGATCAAATCGAAACGGGTTACAGGAGATGCTCCTGATAATACGTCTCCAATGTGTTTACGGTTAAAACGCTTCCCTTCAAAAATATCATTCAGCGTTGATTCTTTCAGCGGAAGGTAATTGCCGCCTTTACCGATCGGAACAGCAGCGCAGATGATTTTTTCAATATCTGCAGGTCCAATATCTTCCGGCGCAAGGTTCTTTTGACCATCTGCCATTCTCTGAAGCTGTGAGTCCTTCTGATAGTCATACAAACGGTCGTCACGGGAGAGCAAATCGCGCTGGCGTGAAATCTGGATATCCGTATAATCATCTTTCATGGCGTTGTACATGGCGGCAGTGGATTTCCGGGCTTGCTCGTAAAGGCGGTCAAAACACTGACGTGACTTTAAGCCCTGCGTACTCGCACCCGGGGTTTCCTGAAGTTGAGCCAGGTATGTCAGTAATGCGGCATCTGTCTGTACGCCAAAGGCGGCAGATGCCAGCTTTACAGTGCTGTTCAGCTGATTGGAAAGCGGTGAAACGTGCAAGCTGTTTTGGTGAAGCTGTTTTATCAGGCTTTCATATTTCGGGAAACCGAAGTGATGGTTATAGCAATAGGTACATATCACTTCGTCCGGGTCTTTCGGACTCAACCGATGTTCCCGCAATGCTTTTGTCAAAAACATATTGACGTCATCGACAGACATCCCCAATCCGAAACCCAGCAGTAAAACCGCCTGTCGGCTGACGGTCTTTCGTGTCAACCAGTTTTTGACTTGAGCTTTCAGTGTGGTTGTGCCCGGAGTAAAGGATGCGGGAGTCATGGTATCACGAAACGCATCCACAATGATATCCTGAAACAGTGTTATTGGAATCAGGTCATATGACTCTTTCAGCTGGGCCTTTTGATATACATAACGTTTAAGATAATCACCGAAGGTCAATGGATGGAGTGCGTTGAGGAGTGCATTATAGATCAATGCCTGATCGTTGCTTTGAAAGCGGGGATCATCAACTGTGTCATAGAAAGTCTCTTCAGCGATGCTTGTAAAATCAAGCGAATCGGGATTTTGCAACATTGATCGTCAAACTCCTTTGTCATAATGGGAGAATTCGTATTTTCCAAAGACCGGAATAATCGAAAGTAACGTCGTATTATTTTATTACAGGTAAAACTTGGACTCGATTCTTCAATCTTGTTATTCCCTTTTGTATTATAACTCAATTTGAGGAAAGTTTCAAACAGCTAATATATATAATTGCCGGAGCCAAATAATCTTATGTTTGCTGCAAGAATAAACTCGACAAATGGAAAAAAACACGTTATGATTGATATGAACCAGGGTTTATGACGTATTCATTTCAAGCAAGGTGATAAGATAATGCATGCCGGATTAAAAATCGCCGACGATATTGACCGCGCGGTCTGCGCCGTGATCTGCCGGAACGAGGGCATGAAGGCCAGGGAGATCGCAGCGGCCCTCGATTTGGACCGCAAAACAGTCAACCATGTACTGTACTCTTCGCCGCTGCTGCACGAACTGTGCTGGCAGGACCGGGATTTCCGCTGGCACGGCATCGTATGCCAGGCCCGGCCTCATGACGGGCTGCAGGAGTTTGCGGGGTACTACAGCCTGGTGCGGGAGTTCGTGCGGCTGGACGAAGACGCCTGGCTGGCACGGCTGACAGAGGGGTGTACGAACATCGGACGCAGTCTGAACGACACCCGGGGGCTCATCCATTCGTTCAAAGACTGCCGCGAACAGACCGTAAAGCTGTTCAACGACCTCCTGAGCATGATGGGTGAGCGCTGCCTGGACTGGGAAATCGCGTTCGAGCTGCGGCTCAAGCGGTCGCGCCACGTCCGTATCTACGCCGACGTGCTGATCATCACCGAAAACAAGGTCTTTTCACTAGAATTCAAGATGAAGGACGCGGTGGATCCCGACGAGGTCCGGCAGTCTGCCAAGTACAGCCCGTATCTCGAAATCGTGTTCGGCCCGGGCTATGACATCGTACCCGCGCTGGTACTGACCCGGGCGGCGGAACTGTTCGAGTTCGTCCGCATCGGCCGGGAAGACGCGGTCCTGCCAGTATGCTCCGGGGATATGCTTTTCAACGTATTTGACGAATATCTGCACTTTCTGATATAATACTACTGAAATAAATGAAGGGAGGACAGCAGGATGAGTGAAGTATATACTGTAGCGCGGCTGCAGAATGTTTTGACGCCCATTTTCGAAAAGAACAGTGTTCGCAAAGCGGTCCTCTTTGGCTCATATAGTAAAGGAAAAGCTACAGAACACAGCGATGTTGACATTATGGTCGACAGCGGGCTCAGCGGGCTGGCGTTTTTCGGCCTGGTCGACGACGTATGTGAATCACTTGACTGTGATGTAGACTTGATTGATGTAGTAGATATTATTCCTGATTCCAGGGTAGATCAGGAGATCAAACGTTCTGGAGTCGTGATTTATGAGCGACAGTAAGTTTGACCAGCTTCGGGATAAGATTATTCGGCATATCCAGCATACGCTGGATTATTGCAAATCTGCTTCGAAAGAAGAGTTCAATCAAAACCTGATGATGCAGGAAGCTTGCATATTTAATGTACTTCAGGTGGGTGAACTCGCCGCAAAGATAATCGAATATGGGCTGGAACAGGAATGCCCTGACATCCAATGGCGTCAAATGCGCGGCATGCGAAATCGGCTTGTGCACGATTATGATGGCATTCGCCTGGAAATTGTCTGGGAGACAATTCAGAAGGATTTCCCGCAATTGCTCGAAAAACTGGAGAAATCGTAAACTTCTTATTGCTGATTACCTGAAAAACAGCGCCTGTCCGGTTTTGCCCGGACAGGCGCTGTTTTATGCGAAGAGCTGATCAGTAGCTCTCGTGCAGGTCGATGTTCTTGTAGCGATTCAGGCCGGTGCCGGCGGGAATCAGCTTGCCGATGATGACGTTCTCCTTGAGGCCGAGCAGCGGATCGATCTTGCCCTTGATCGCGGCTTCGGTGAGCACGCGGGTCGTCTCCTGGAAGGAGGCGGCGGACAGGAAGCTTTCGGTGGCCAGGGAGGCCTTGGTGATGCCCAGCAGGATGCGGCGTCCGCTCGCAGGTCGGCCGCCCTCCATGATCGTCTTCTGGTTGGAGGTGTCGTAGGTGAAGTAATCCACCAGGCTGCCGGGGAGCAGGTCGGTATCGGCGCTGTCTTCCACGCGGACTTTGCGCAGCATCTGACGCACGATGACTTCGATGTGCTTGTCGGCGATGTGCACGCCCTGAGAGTAGTAAACGCTCAGAACTTCGCGCAGCAGGTACTCCTGCACGGCCTTGATGCCCAGGATGCGCAGCAGGTCGTGCGGGTTGACGGAACCTTCGATCAGTTCGTCGCCAGCCTTCACGTGATTGCCGTCTTCCACCTTGAGGCGTGCGCCGTAGTGGAGCGGATAGGTCTTCTTCTTGTTCGGGTCGTCCTCACTGGTGATGACGATCTCGCGCTTCTTCTTGCTCTCGACGATGGAGACGACGCCGGAGATGTCCGCCAGCATGGCGGTGCGCTTCGGCTTACGCGCCTCGAAGAGCTCTTCGACGCGGGGAAGACCCTGGGTGATGTCGTCAGCGCTGGCAACGCCGCCGGTGTGGAAGGTACGCAGCGTCAGCTGTGTACCGGGCTCGCCGATGGCCTGCGCGGCGATGATGCCGACGGCCTCGCCGATGTCGACCACGCCGCCGTGCGCCATGTTCATGCCGTAGCAGCGGGCGCAAACGCCGTTCTGGCAGGTGCAGGTCAGCACGCTGCGGACGGACGCCTTGGTGACGCCGGACTTCTTGATGAGCTGCGCCTTGTTGTAGTCGATCAGCTCATTGACCTTGACCAGCAGTTCGCCGGTGATCGGATTGTAGATATCCTCGGCGGCGAAGCGGCCGCGGACGCGCTCGTCGATGCCTTCGATCTCGCCGATGGCTTCGACGTTGATGCCGCGCACCTTGAGGTTGCGGTTTTCGAAGCAGTCCGTCTCCCGGACGATGACTTCCTGCGCGACGTCCACCAGACGGCGGGTCAGGTAACCTGAGTCAGCGGTACGCAGAGCGGTATCGGCCAGGGATTTGCGGCTGCCGTGGGAGGACATGAAGTACTCGAGCACGGACAGGCCTTCGCGGAAGTTCGAACGGATGGGCAATTCCAGCGTGCCGCCGGAAGGCGACACCATCAGGCCGCGCATACCGGCCAGCTGGTTGATCTGGCCGGCGCTGCCGCGGGCGCCGGAGTCGGTCATCATACGGATGGGGTTGGTCGCCGGGAAGGCGTTCATGACCTCGCCCTTCAGGTCGTTGGTGGTGGTGTTCCACAACTCGATAATGCGGCGGTAGCGCTCGTCGTTGCTGATGGTACCGCGGCGGTATTCACGGTTGTACGCGGCCACCTGCTTGTCAGCCTTTTCCAGCATTTCCTGCTTGGTCTTGGGGATGATGACGTCGCTGACGGATACGGTGAGCGCGCCGATGGTGGAATACTTGTAGCCCAGCGCCTTCATGGCGTCCAGGACCTCAGCGGTCTTGCTTTCGCCGTGTACGCGGAAGGACCGCTCGACGATCGCGGAAAGGTCTTTCTTGACGACAGGGTGGTCGATCTCCAGCTTGAACAGGTCGTCCATCGTCTCGCGGGGCACGAAGCCCAGATCCTGCGGGATGACGGAGTTGAAGATCAGGCGGCCCAGGGTCGTATCGATCAGACGGCGCTCGGTCTCGCCGTCCAGGGTGCGCTCAAGGCGTACGCGGATGGGGGACTGCAGCGTGATCTGCTTCATATCGTAAGCCATCTTGGCTTCCGCAAAGTCGCAGAAGACGCGGCCGGCGCCTTTGCCTTCCTTGTTTTCGATGGTCAGGTAGTAGCAGCCGATGACCATGTCCTGCGTCGGGCTGATAACGGGCATGCCGTCCTGGGGCTTCATGATGTTGTTCGCGGCCAGCATCAGGAAACGGGCTTCCGCCTGCGCTTCCTGGGACAGCGGTACGTGAACGGCCATCTGGTCGCCGTCGAAGTCCGCGTTGAACGCGGTACAGGCCAGCGGGTGCAGCTTCATGGCTTTGCCTTCGACCAGCACGGGCTCGAAGGCCTGGATGCCCAGGCGGTGCAGCGTCGGCGCGCGGTTGAGCAGCACCGGGTGCTCCTTGATGACGTCTTCCAGGATGTCCCAGACTTCCGGGCGCACCTTTTCGACCATCTTCTTGGCGGACTTGACGTTGTGCGCCGTCTTGCCGGATACCAGACGCTCCATGACGAAGGGCTTGAACAGCTCCAGCGCCATTTCCTTGGGCAGGCCGCACTGGTA
>JAFRNK010000063.1 GCA_017430225.1 Clostridia bacterium
CCTCCAAGTGTAATCCGCAGCAGCGACATGTGCGGTGCGAGGAGCATTTTTGCGAAGCAGAGCTTGCCCTGCGAGAGCAAAAATGCTTTCCTTGCACCTTTTCCGCCCGGGAGCACCGTAGGTGCGAGAGGAAAAGGTGTTCTGTCGATCAAATGGAGTATCCATTTGATCGAAGGGGTTGTGCAAACAACCCCTGAATTTCAGTTTGTCAGTGTTATGGCGTATTGAAATGATACCCGACCCGGAGGTTCAGGGCCTGGGGGTAGTCGCCGAATTTCTCGCCGAAGAGGTTCAGTCCTCCCACGTTTTCCGCGTCGGCGGGCACGCCGATCCGGACGCTGATATACTTGTTGGGATCGAGTTCCAGATCGCGGATGCAGACGTCGCTCAGGCGCTGGTTGTCCAGGTAGCATCCGTCGGCGTCCACGCGCCAGACTTTCAGGAAGCCGAACTGCGTGCTGGTGTCGCTCCACCATTCAGGGGTCAGGCTGCCGCGGCGGCCGCCGCAATCGCAGGGCGAGGTCCAGACGCCGAGCCGTTTGCCGTTGACTTCAACGACGATATCGCTTTTCCAGGGATCGCGGTACATCGGCGCTTCCGAGCATGCTTCAAAGGAGATCTCGATCCAGTCGATCCCGGTCAGGGAAGGATCGACCCCTGAGAAACGGTATTCCAGGAAGCCCTGCTGCAGCCAGATGAGCTGTGCGGAAAAGCGTTCCGGCAGGTAGAAGTCGGCCGGCACGTCCATGAGCCCGATGAAATTGGTGGCGCTGGCCAGGCCGCAGGTCGGCCGGATGCCTTCGGCTGAACTGAAGCCGCCGATGGGCATGCTGAAGGTGACGCTCTGCGCGGGCACGTCGTCCGGCGGCGCCAGTTCAATACTGATACGGTCCAGCCGGCGGGAGCAGAGCTTCATGGTTCCGCGCATGCCGGGCAGGTTTTCCGTGGTGATGACGCCGGCCTTTTTCAGCACCTGCACGGCCAGCGCGGCGGTGGACATGGGGATGTCCAGCGCTTCCGCGATCTCCCCGATGCTCATGCTCCTGCGTTCCAGGAGGCGCATGATGTCGACCCGGACCGGCGAGGAGAGGGCATGGCAAAGCGTGGACAGCGTATCCGCGTCCTCGAGCGTCAGTTGTGCGATTTTTCCCTGAATGTCAGCCATGGAATGCCTCCGGTCGCTGGACGTCTGCCTTGACGAAGCGGATCAGCGCGTCGCGGATCGCCTTGCGTACCTGCGGGCTCCAGAAATTGCCCTCGTGCTCCGCGCCGTCCACATAATACGCCTGCACATCGGCCCCGGCGTTTTTCAGGGCGGTGTACATGCATTCCATCTGTTCGACGGGGACGATCGGATCGCCCGTGCCGTGCAGGAGCAGGAACGGGGGATACTGTTTTCCGGGCGTGATCTGCAGGGCCGGGCTGAACTCAGCGAGCTTTTCGCGCCAGCCCGCTTCGTCGGGCCCGAACATCGCCTTCATGCGCGCTACCGCGTGCTCCCTGTTTGCTTCCGCCCTCTGGGCGAAGAGCGTGACCAGCTCCAGGGGCCCGAAGCAGGATACCACACCGCAGACGGCGTCGCTTTCTTCGACGTATTCATCCGTGCGGTACCGCGGGTCGTCGCCTGTCACGCCCAGCAGGCATACGGTATTGCCGCCGGAGGAGGTGCCGAACGCGGCGACCCGCTCCGGATCGATATTGTATTCCTCCGCGTGGGCGCGCAGGTAACGGACGGCGCATTTCACGTCCTGCAGGAAGGCAGGGAAAGGATGCCCGTCCAGCGTGCTGCGGTGGGTGACTGTCGCCACGGCGACGCCCTCCTCCGCAAAATGGGAGAGCATGGGCAGCTCATAGTCCAGGTTCGGGGTCGTCCACCCGCTGCCCTGTACGAATACGATCAGCGGCGTGGGCGGGACGGGGCCGCGTTTGTCCCGGTGCGCCCAGGGCAGGATCAGGGTCAGCGTCTGTCCGTTTCGGGAATAGGCGACGTTCTGTTTCAGTTCCGCCTGCCCAGCCAGCAGGGGATTCATGGGCAGCGTTCCGATGGATGGGATCACAGATAAAGACTCCTTTACGCAGTGATTGCCGGGCCGGTCATGAAAGGTCTTCCGGCGGGAAGACGTAAGTGCTGATGCTGTCTCCTTCCTGGGTGACGGGCCAGACCCGGCCGTTCACGCGGAGGAAGAAGGACACCTTTTCATCGGCGGGGTTCAGGACGACGGCGCAGACCGTGCCGTCCGGGTTTTCCGCGGCGGTGACTTCGAGCGGCCCGCCGAAGCGGCTCATGCCGATCCTCCGGGCTCCGGGTTTGATGAAGCGGCTGAAATGGCCGATATAGTCGAAGGACAGGTTGAACGCGAGGTCCCCGGTGCGCGTGTTGTACATCACCGGCGCGTCGCAGTAATTGCCTACGTGGTTGGGGCCGCCCTGTTCGTCCAGGAGCAGGTTCCAGTCCAGGAAAACATTCAGCCCATGGTTCAGGCTGCCGATCAGTTCATGCGCGTACATCCGGGCGTTGCGCAGCTGGTTGTCGCCCTTGTAGAGGCTGTATTCCACGCAGGCTTCCGAAAACACGATGCGCTTGTCGGGAAAGCGTTCACGGATCATCTGCAGTGCTTCGAAATGGTCGCCGCTGTACCAGTGCACCGCCACGCCGCCGACGATCTTCTCCATTTCCGGATCGCAGATCGTTTCACAGGCGCGGTCGAATGCGCGCTCCTTGTTATGGTCCCAGATCAGCAGCGAAACGTGGCCGAGCCCGTGCTTCTGCAGAGCGGGATAGAGGTATCGGCGGATAAAATCGCCTTCTTCCGCCCCGGTCAGCCGGCAGGAGTCCCAGACCTGGGTCGCGTTGGGCTCGTTCTGGGTGGAAAGGAAGCAGGCCTGCACGCCCAGCTTTTCCGCTTCCAGCAGGTATCTGCAGATATATTCCGCCCACAGCGGCGCGTATTCCTCTTTCAGCTGTCCGCCGCCGATGCGGGAGCCGTTGGTCTTCATCCACGCAGGGGGAGACCAGGGCGTGAACATCATCCGGATCTTCCGCCTGGCCGTTTCTTCCGCGCGCCTGATCAGGGGCAGCACAAACCGCATGGGGCGGGACATGTCGAAGCGATGCAGGTCCTCGTTGTTCTCCCCGTCGCCGGCGGCGTACATTTCACACGAAAAATCGCAGCTGTCGACGGAGGTGCGGCCGAAGACATAGCCCAGGCCGCTTTCGGAAAAATAGCCGTCCAGGAACTGCTTCTGCCGGTCTTCCGGCATCAGGGAGAAGACATATCCCGCCGCGTCAGTGAACGCGCCGCCGAAGCCCTCGATCTGCTGGTAGCGCACGCTTGGATAAAGATTCACGAGATCCTTTTCCCGCATGCTCTGCGCCTGGTCGGGACGGATTTCCTGAACGGATTGTATTTTCTGCCCGCCGGAAAAGCGGGTGGTGTGCTGCTTCATCGCTTCAGGTCCTTTCTGCCGTTTTCAGAGTGAAAGGCGCAGGAATGACGCACAATGATATCGCCCGGCAGGCGGACGATCCGGCCTTCCTTTTCGGTGATCAGCCGGAAAACCTCTTTCGCGGCTTCCACGCCCAGCTCTTCCATGTGGGTGCGGATGGTGGTCAGGCCCGGCGTGACATACCGGCTGAGCAGGTTGTCGTCGCAGCCGATGACGCTGATATCTTCTGGTACGCGAATGCTGTATTCTTTCAGCGCTTCGATGCAGCCAAGCGCGCTCAGGTCGTTGGCGGCGAAGACCGCGTCCGGCAGGGCATAGCCCTCCTGCAGGTAGCGGTGCATGGAACGGTAGGCGGCGGCGCGCTCAAACCGGCCGGAGAGGATGTTCTCCTTCCGCAGCGGCACGCCCGCTTCCTTAAGCGCGGCTTCAAAGCCCGCCAGGCGCTGGATGCTGTCGTAGTTGTTCGCGACGCCGAAAATGTGCATCAGGTCCCGGTGCCCGAGGCCCAGCAGGTACTGCGCGGCCATGCGCCCGTGCTCGAAAGATTCATAAATGACGCTGGAGGTTTTCCTGCCCGCCACTTCCTGGTCCACAAAAACGAGCGGGATCGAGTTTCTCAGGAGCTGTTTTTTATCGGTGCTGCTGAGGCCGCCGAACATGATAATCGCGCCGTCGATGCTCTGGTTCTGCAGCCGGGTCAGCAAGGACTTGCCTTCGTCCACGATATAGATCTGCAGCTCGTAGCCGTGCTTCTGGCACAGGTAGTGGATCGAGTCCGCCATATCGCCGTAGTAACTGCCAGTCATGGAGGGCACGAACAGACCGATATTGTAGGTCTGCGAGGCGCGCAGCTGGCGGCCGTTGGCGTTGGGAATGTAATTGAGCCGCCTGGCCACTTCCACCACGTGCTCCCTGGTCTTGGGCAGAACCACGTCCGAGCCGTTGAGCGCGTTGGATACGGTCGCGATGGACACGCCCGCTTCCCGCGCGACGTCCTTGATCGTAATCTTGGTCATATTTCCCCGCTTTTCCCGCGCGATCCGGAACGCGCGTCAGGTGTCCTTGTCCGTCATCAGGGCTTCGATGTCGACGCAGCCCCGGACGGTTTTCAGCTTCAGCACGCACGATTCGGCGTTGTTCAGGTGCATGCTCGACAGGATTTGCTTGTGCTCCACCGCGCTCAGGTCGAAGCGGCCCAGGAGGGCTTCATCCTGATATACTTCCAGGACGGAGGCCCCGTGCGCCCAGCAGGCGACTTCGAGCTTTGAAAGCACCGTCACATCGTACAGGGAGTAGCAGGCATACTCTCCTTCGCCGAGCCTGAGCACATATCGCGCCCAATCGCCGTCGAAGGGGAAACGTTTCTCCCTGTCGGGGTAACGGCAGAAGAGCCGCATGCCGGTGTTGCGGCGGTAGTCTGTACCGTTTTCGGGAAGCTCCGTATGGCAGTAGGAAAAGCCCGGGCCTGGGAGCTCGTCGAAGTCCGTGCCGGCGATAATGCAGCCCGGCAGCCGGAACACGTTGGCCGCCAGTTTCTCGTTGATCACGCAGTTTTCCACGCGCATGTTCTTCAGGTATTCGAGCAGGATCTTCTGCGCTTTCTCAAAGCCCGGATGTGCCCCGCCGCGGGCGTAATCCAGGATCAGGCTCCACTCCGCCGGCGGGATCACCGAGCAGGGCGAATTCTGGCAGTTCATTTTTTTCCACGGCCACATGTTGATGCCGATGTTCAGGCTCGCGGCCAGGGGCATCATGGCGGAAAACCATTCCATGGTGTTTTCGCCGGTCTCGCCCAGCCACAGCGGCACATTCAGCTTTTGGGACAGGTCCAGCCAGGTCCGGAAGGCTGAAATGTCCGGGTTGCAACCGTAACGGTGGAAATGGATCACCATCTTTGGATCGTATACATGGGTGAAAATACCGGTTTCCGTGGCCCAGTGGTGGCCTTCCAGCGTGATCAGGTGCTTCTGGTCCACCTTCCGGATGCGTTCGATGCACTTCTCGTAGAACTCGACCAGTTTGGGCACGTATTCCTCGAGGCTCTTGTCGCCCTCGAAACGCGCCGGCCGTATCGGCTCGTTGAGCAGGTCGTACCCGCCTACGATCCAGCGGTCCTTGTACCGTTCAGCGATCTTCTCCCACAGGCTGAGGCCCTTTTCAAACTGGTCGCCGTCCATGAACAGCCGGCAGGTATCGTCCACGGAATCGTCGATGTTGGCGCCGGTTTGGCCGCCCGGCGCGCCGTGGAGGTCGATGAAGGCGTACAGCTTGTATTCTTCGCACCAGTCCAGTACCCGGTCGAGCAGCCGGAAGCCCTCTTCCTCAAAGCTGACGCTCGGGCCTTCCTTCATGAACAGGCGGGCATTGATGGGGATGCGGACGGAGTTGTAGCCCATGTCGGCCATCAGCTGGATATCGTTCTCGGTGACATAGCAGTCCCGGAAGCGCTTCCAGAATTTTTCCGCCCACGCCTTTCCGACCAGTTCCTCGATCACCGCTTCAATGCGCCGCGGGCGGTCAAAACGGGCGATGTCGTGAGCGAGCCACATGTATCCTTCGCACAGGAGCCAGTTGCCCAGCCCCCAACCCATCAGGAGCACTTCTTCGCCTTCACCGTTGACGATGCGGCGGCCGTCCGTATCCAGAAAACCCTTCACGCGGCTGCGGCTCACGTTCTTTTTCATCGCTGCCCTCCATCATGCTTCATTATGCGTCTGCCGGAGAGGCGCGCCTCTCCGGCAGATACGAGAGTCAACAGGGTTATAATAACATATTTTGGGGATTATTGGTAGTTGTATTCTGCACAATAATCCAGCCACTGCTCGGTGAAGCCGTCGCGGCAGGCCTGCAGCCCGGCGTTGGTCACCTTCTGGCGGAAGTCGGCGACCGCGGTGTCCACGTCGCTGACCAGACCGGCCTGCAGGGGCGCCAGCAGTTCGCGCATCACGTTGCCCACGGCGGCACGCTCGGAGGCATAATCGGTATAATCCTCGGTGAAGCCGTCCCAGATGTTCACGTTCGGCCACTTGGTCTTCGCGCCGAGTTCGGCATACTTGTCAAACATCGCCTGCAGGGCCACGTCGGTGGGCTGCTTGAGCTTGTAATCGTTGACGCGCAGGTTCCAGGTGTTGAAGCCTTCATAGGGGAAGGAATCGTCCAGGTTCACATAGAAGCCGTTTTCATCCAGCTCATAGTGCTTGCCTTTGATGCCGTACTGCACCAGGCAGTTCATGGCTTCGTCGGTCATGATGTAGTTGAGGACCATCATGCAGCGCTCCGGATACTTGGAGGAACGCAGGATCGCGGTGCCGTTCTGGGTGGCATGGCCGGGATAGAGGACGCCGGTGTTCTCGCCGTAGGTGATGTAGGCGCTCTCCCATTCGGGATGTTCCTTGGCGAAGTTGTTGGCGGAGGTGATCTGCTTGTTGGGGTTCATACCGGCGATTTCGGCCACAGCCAGGCCGTTGTCATAGGCTTCGTTGTCGTTGGTGTCGGAGAGGGCGCTCTTGGACCAGAAGCCCTGATCGGCCCAGGACTTGAACATCTTGCAGTCCTCGACGAAATCGTCGGAGAACCAGTAGTCGTACACGTCAGAGGGGGTCTCATAGTTGGCAGCCAGGCCGTAGGGCATACCGAAGGGAGCGACCCAGGGATACTTGTCGGCCAGCAGGTAAGCGGTGTCGAAGCCGATGATCAGGCTGGAAGCGGACTCGGTGTTGGTGGGGCGCAGCAGGCCCTGGGCGGGGTCGGCGTCCTTGATGCCCTTCAGGTAGGCTTCGATGTTTTCCAGGGTGGTAGGATAGGGCAGGTCATACTTGGCGCGCAGGTCTTCGCGGTACTTGATGCCCAGGGACACGTACTCGGGCCACAGGGCGGGGATGCAGTACAGGTCGCCGTTCACGCGGCACATATTCAGCATGCCGTCGCCGCACAGCGCTTTCAGTTCAGCGCCGTAAGTATCCAGCAGCTCGTCCATTTCGAGGAAAGCGCCGTTGTTGGCGTTCAGGCCGTAGTTTTCCCAGTTGGCGACGTAGATCAGGTCGGCGCCGGAGGAAATCAGGGTGTTGTTGTACTTGAGGTTGAAGTCGGTCCAGGTGGAGAACTGGAAGTCGATGGTGGCGTTGAACTTTTCCTTCAGGATGGCGTTGATGGCTTCTTCCACGGCCACCTCATCCTTGGGCGCGTCGCCCATCACGTAGAAGACCAGGTTGGCTTCTTCGCTCATGTCGTCCGCCGCGCTCGCGAGGGGCAGCAGGGACAGGCACAGGATCAGGGCAAGAACAATGCTCAGCAGTTTTTTCATGGGACATCCTCCTTGTTTTTTTGTCTGTATTATTGAGACGGCTTTCTCGCCGCCTTCAGACCGGAATTTGGGAAACGATGATCGGCGCGGGGCCTCAGCCTTTCACGGCGCCGACCGTGATGCCGCTGACGAAGTAGCGCTGCACGAAGGGGTACAGGATCAGGATCGGGCCCGTGGCGACCACGGACATGGCCAGCTTGACGGACTGGGTGGGCAGGTCGGCGGTGTTCACGTTGGCGTACTGGGCCATCTGCCGCATGGCCTGGGTGGAATTGACCAGGTCGTACAGATAGAATTGCAGCGACCAGGTCTTGGAGCTGGTGGAGAACATGGAGGACCGGTACCAGTCGTTCCAGTAACCCAGCGCCTGGAAAAGGCCCACCGTGGCAAGCCCCGGCCCGAGCACCGGCAGCACGATCTGCCAGAAGATGCGCCAGTGGCCCGCGCCGTCGATCTTGGCGGATTCCACCACGGCGTCCGGCACCGAGCCGGTAATGAAGGTGCGCATCAGGATGACCAGGAAGGGCGTGATCAGCGCCGGGAACCAGATGGCCAGCGTAGTGCCGCGCAGATTCAGCACGTTGGCGTACATCAGGTACCAGGGGATCATGCCGCCGCCGAAAATGGTGGTGAAGTAGATCAGGAAGGATACCGTGTTGCGGTATTTGAACTCCTTGCGGGAGATCACGTACGCCGTCAGGGTGATGACGATGAGGCCCAGGACCGTACCGATGCCGGTGTAGTACACGTTCATCTTGTACGCCTGCAGGATATCCTCAGGGGTCTTGAAAATCGTCTTGTACGCCTCTACGGTGAAATCACGCGGAAAAAGGCTGAAACCGTTGCGGATGATCTCCTGGTTGCTGGTGAACGAACCGGAAACGATGACGACGAACGGGAGCACGCACAGCAGGGAGAGGATGGTCAGGAACACACCTTTGATCACGCTGAATCCCATCTTGGAAGGATCTTTGATCTTCATGAAGCCCGCCTCCTCTCAGAATAAAGCGTATTCGGGGTTCTTGCGCTTGATCAGGAAATTGGTCAGCACGATCACAATGAACCCGAACAGGGACTGGAAGAGGCCCGCCGCGGTGCCAAGGCCCATGGAAAGCGGCTGCGTGGTGGTGATGCGGTATACGTAAGTGTCAAAGATATCGGTGGTGGAGAAGAGCGTCCCGTTGTTGCCCACCAGCTGGTAGAACAGCTCGAACTGGCCCTTCATGATGCCGCCGAGGGCATAGAGCAGCAGGATGATGAAGGTGGGCTTCAGCAGCGGCACGGTGATATAGCGGATCTGCTGGTAGATGTTCGCGCCGTCGATCTGCGCGGCCTCGTAGTATTCCGTGCTGATGCCCGTAATGGTGGCCAGGTAGACCACCATGCCGTAGCCCACGTTCTTCCACAGGTAGAACAGCGTGATGATCCAGGGCCAGTAGGACGGCGTGTTGTAGAAATCGACTTTTGCCCGGTCGATGGATGTCAGGAAGTTGTTGATCAGGCCCACTTCGTATTCAAACATGTTGAAGACCAGCACGCGCAGGATGACGTAGGATACGAAGTAGGGCATGAAGATCATGGTCTGGGACGTTTTGCGCAGCCGCTGGTTCGCCACGTGGCTGATGAGGATAGCGAAGAAGACCTGCAGCACGTTGCCGACCACGATGAACACGAGGTTGTACAGGATGGTGTTTTGCGTGAGGTGCAGGATCTCGGAGCGCACAAGGAACTCGAAGTTCTTGAACCCGACGTAGGGGCTGGCGAAGAGGTGGTCGCGGAAATTGAACTGCGTGAAGGCGAAATAGATGCCTGTCATGGGCAGGTAGTTGTTGATGAGGAAGAACACGAAGCACGGCACCAGGAACAGGAAGAGGATCCAGTTGCGCCGGAACTCTTCGATGAATCCGTGCTCCCGGCAGAGGACGCGCTCCGTCTTTTCCAGCCGCTTGCTGATCGCGTATCCGACCAGGCTGATGACGGGTACCAGGAAGAGGGAGATCCCCGGCGCGAAACCCGCCAGGCCGTAATGATGGTTGGCAAAAATGATCAGGCCGATGGTGCCGACGGCGGTGGCGAAGGAGAATACCATGCCTTTCTGGAACGTGGAATAGGTGCGCAGCATGCCCTTGCCTTCAGCGACCCTGTTGCGGCGCAGGTAGCGGATAAAGGCGAGCAGGCAGAGCGCGATGGCCGCCAGGGCGACGATCAGCAGCAGGAAGGACCAGAAGCCCAGTACGCCCTGCTTGCTGGTTTCCACAAAGGAGAGAAAGGTCAGTATCGAGTGGTCCGGCGTCAGCTTCTTGATGACGGACGCCTTCAGCCCCATGGCGCTGTACAGCGCGTCCTGGTCGGCGACCCGGATCCACGTAAAGAAAGGCAGAAACAGCACCAGGACCAGGATCGCGCACAGCCCGAGCACGATCAGTTTCCTGCGTTCATCCGTGCGCCGGTCGCTGCCCTGTGCCAGACGCGCCGTTGAAATCGGTGAGCTCACAGACAGCCCTCCTGATTGAAATAATTTAAAACGCTTTTCAAATTAATTAAAACGTTTTAATTCCGATAAAAATATAACACGTCCGTCATGCCTTGTCAATATCAATTTGATAAAATGTCCTGTAACCGAGAGCCAGTGCGGGATAAAAGGAAAAGCGCCCCGTTTTGTCCGGGACGCTGAGATGTGAATTGATTTAAACGTTTTTCTGCCAGATCCGATTCAGAGCGGACATCGCGCCGCTCTTCCGGTCAGCGGTTGTAGCTTTCCAGCAGTTCGATGATGCACTTGAGGTCCGGCGCTTCAAGGTAGTTGTACTCGCCGCCGCCGTCGCCGTAGACCCCGTGCTGCACCAGCCTGAGGCCGGCGGCCTCGCAGTTGGCGATCTGGGCTTTGGAATCCCGCACCTGGAAGGCCAGGTGGTGCATGCCCTCCCCGTGCTCGTTCAGGAAATTCCTCCAGGTGGAGGGCTCCTCGTTGGGCTGGATCAGCTCGATCTGCAGCCCCGGCCCCACGTCGAAAAACGCGAGCAGGGAATTCGCCTTGGGGGCTGGCTTGCCTTCGAACACGGTCCGGGTGATCTCATAGTCCCCGCAGGGCTGGGTGGGCGGCACTTCCACGCCGAGGAAGGCGGCCCATTTCTTTTTCGTTTCCTCGATGTCTTTGACCACGAATCCCACCTGCGCCAGGAGATTGGTCCCTACAGTACGGCCATTTGCGTCAGTCCTTTCGCTTGATCAATTGTTTGAAGAAGAGGAGGACGAGGAGGAGAAGGATGAGGACATCGCTTCCCGGTCGCGGATCATGTGCTGCAGCGTGACGAGGATCGCCACGACGTAATTCTCCAGCTCGGGGCGGTAGATGTCGACGCAGTATTTGTCATGGATGGAAAACATCTTCTGGCCGATGACCGCGATGACGGATTCATCCTGATCGTAGATCTCAAAGTTCAGGCCGAAGATGTTTCCGCGCAGCTGCCAGCCCAGCCCTTCCAGGTTGTTGATGTCCTTGTAGATGTGGAAGAGTTCGTTGGACAGCTCAAAATACTTCCCGTCCGCCATGGTGATGAAATGGCGCTGGTGAAGCGAGAAAAACTTGCGCTCGATGTGCGCGACCTGCTCTCCCGACGCGTCTTTGACGTCGGTCTTGTCGTGCAGGGAAGGGAACTTGGTGTCTGCCTGGTACACCACGCGGTCGTTTTCGTCCACGATGTCGATGTGGCGATGCAGGGTGAAGATCTTCGAGGTGGTGAACAGGGAATGATGCGGCTCGCCGAAGCGCTCGACGTTGTTGACGTTCGCGGACTCCCCGACTTCACGGTAACGGTGATATTTCGAAAAAATGCCCATGGCTGAACTCCTCCTGTCCCATCAGGGATTTTAATGGTGATGGAAGGAGTATAGCACTAAACCGGGGAAAAAGCCATATGGATTTGTGTTTTTCGCATAATCTGTAAAGGAAAGTATAGACTAGTGTACATTTTTTGAATCCGTCTGCCGGACGCATGGGGACGTATCCTGCCGCCCGCAGTGCGGGATACAGGCAGGAGGAGTCCCAGTGAACAAAGAAGCGTCGCAAGCGGCAGCGCAGCGAGGCGACTATTGTGAACTGAGGGCGCGA
>JAFRNK010000064.1 GCA_017430225.1 Clostridia bacterium
CAGCTGCTCCAAGGCAGGCTGGACGCGGTGGTCACGGGCCAGATCGGCGCGGCGCCGAGCTGCCGGATGCTTTCCATCCACAGCGAGGAACTGGTGCTGGCTGTGCCATCCTTTCATCCGCTGGTCAAACACAGCACTGCCCGGCTGGAGGAACTGCCCTTTGCTGAGCTGCAGAGCTTCGAGGACGCGCTGTTCATCCAGCCACGGCTGTCTTCCAACATGCATGGCCTGTTACAATCGCTGTTCGACGCTGAAAACTTCCATCCCCGGGTCGCGACCTCCCTGCCCAATATCCGGATGCAGCTGGCCATGGTCCGCGCGGGAACGCATGTGGCGCTGCTCCCCTCCTATTATGTGCGGCCGGACCCTGCTGTCGCCTTTTTCCGGCTCCACAACAGTCCGCGGATGACCATGGCTTATATGACCCGGACCGGGCATGAGCTGTCCGAAGTGGAGCGATACCTGATCTGGCTGATGATTGCCTCCAAGCTCCGTGAAACTGACACGGGCATCCTGTGGAACGATGAACTGCGGGCTATCTGCAGTGAGTTCGGTTCCGTGGATATGGGAGGGTTCCTATGAACACGAAAGTACTTGAATATATCGTCGCCATCGCGGAGGAGCAGTCCGTCAGCCGCGCGGCGGAGCGCTTCTACCTGTCCCACCCTGCCTTGTCCGGCCACCTGAAAAAGCTTGAAAAGGAACTGGGTACCGCGCTCTTCCAGCGCACGTCCAAAGGCATGCAGCCCACACCGGCGGGGCTCATTTTCCTTGCCGACGCCCGTGCCATCCTGCACCAGGAGGAGAAACTGCGCCAGTCCCTGGCGCTCATGCGGCAACAGCGGAACCATACCATCCGCGTCATGGTGGATGCGCCGTTCTACAACCGTTTTATCCGGGATGTGATGCCCCGATTTTCTGCGCTGCGTCCGGAATATACTGTGGATGCGGCAAAATGCAACGCTTTGCAGGCCCGCGCTGAACTTGCTCAGGGCAGAGCGACGCTGGGTGTCCTGTTAAGTACGTCCCAGCAGATGGCAGGGCTGGTGTATCTGCCGTTTTATTCTTCCTGTCTGCGCCTGATCTTCCCCAAGGACTATACCGGCAGGAAAGATATCCGGGGTTTGAAGGAAGCCCTGGACAGCGGCATGCTCATGAGCCTGAATCCAACTGGTTCCACGCTGAACATGATCGTACAGCAGCGGCTTGCTGCTTTCCAGATCTATCCGGAGCACACGATGGAAGGCGATACCCGTACGATCATCGAGCATATAAAAACCGGAAACACATGCTGTGTGCTTCCAGAATTCTTCCGTGCTGATTTGGAGCAGGTCGGACTGACCATCGGAGAGGAGTTCGCCCCGTTCTATCACGTGCTGGCTTACTCATCTGAAACCGCGCAGTCTCCTGCCGTGCAAGACCTGATGCGGTTGATGATTGAAAGCTATAGCTTTTAAAGTCACACGGGGATGCTGTTCCATGAAATAAATATTGACATCCCCTGTAAATCGTGATAGCATACAGGTGCGGCGAAAAGCCGCGCAAGCTCTCCAAAAAGTGTCTTTCAGGGCAGGGTGGAATTCCCGACCGGCGGTAAAGTCCGCGAACCGTTGATGATCCATGGATCATCTTCGGCCGACCCAGGTGAAACTCCGGGACCGACAGTACAGTCTGGATGGAAGAAGACAGCTTTGATACGTTTGCTTCGTATCTTGCTCGCCTCTGAAACGCTTTAGAGGCGGGCAATTTTATGTATATTGTTCAATCAGTATACGAAAAAAGGAGTGGAACCTGTTATGAAGAAGTATGACACCAAACGCATTGTGACCCTTGGCCTGATGGCCGCGCTGGCATTTGCCGCGGTCGCCCTGATCCGGATCCCGGCGGTCTCCTTCCTCAAGTATGAGCCGAAGGACGTCCTGCTGGCGATCACCGGCTTCCTGTTCGGTCCCATTGACGCGCTGATCGTCACAGTAGTCGTATCCCTGGTGGAGATGGTCAGTATCTCGACGACCGGCCCGATCGGACTCCTGATGAACGTGATTTCTTCCTGCTCCTTCGTGTGCATCGCCGCTGCGCTTTATCAGAAGAAGCGCACACTGAAAGGCGCGGTGATCGGCCTTGGCATCGGCGTCGTGATCATGACAGCGATCATGATCCTGTGGAATTATCTGATCACCCCGATCTACCAGGGTGTTCCGCGTTCCGTGGTCGCCGGGATGCTGGTGCCGGTATTCCTGCCCTTCAATCTCGTCAAGGGGACGCTGAACGCGGCGCTCACCATGCTCCTGTACAAGCCGGTGGTCGAGACCCTGCGCAAGGCAAAGCTGGCGCCGCAGTCCGAGCATGCTGAGCAGAGCACAGGCAAGACGCTCATCAAGCCCTCCGTACTGATCGTATCCATCTTTGTGATCGCGAGCTGCATACTGATCTTCCTGGCGATGTCAGGCAAAATTTGAGGAGTTCAATGTTTCCAATCGTTTTATCCGGAATGGTCGAGCACGGCGAGGGGAAAGGTCACCTCGCCGGCTTTCCGACTGCCAACCTGCATCCGGATCATCCGGGTCTGCCGGCTTACGGTGTGTACGCGAGTGTCCTCATCACTGAGGACGGTTTGATGCGGCACGGTGTGACGAATATCGGAACACGCCCGACGGCAGACCGGAGCGACCGTCCCACCGTCGAAACCTGGATCCCGGGTTTTGATGGCGATCTGTATGACCGCCGTGTCACCTTATTGCTGCTGCGCTATATCAGGGGCATCCGTCCTTTTGAGGACATGGCCGCACTGAAGCAGCAGATCGACCATGACGCGCAGGAAGCTGAAACATCCGCAGACGGTTTTATCGCCTGCAGCCTGCTTTCCCGTGACGCGGCGATGACCCGGGAATTCGGGAAACGCATCGCGTCATACCTGTGGGTGGGGGATGTGATCACCCTGACCGGCCCGCTTGGGGCGGGAAAGAGCGAGTTCGCCCGCGGAATCGCGCGCGGGCTTGGCATCGAGGGAACGCTCCCGAGCCCTACGTTTACGATCCTGAACGTGTATGAAAACGGGCGTATACCGTTATACCATTATGACTGGTACCGCATTGAAGACCCTGAAGAGCTGCTGGCTATCGGCGTGGAGGAGCATCTGCCGGGCAGCGGGGTGACGCTGATCGAATGGTCGGAGCAGGCGCCGGAACTGCTGCCTGAACAGCGCCTGGATGTGCAGCTGATCAAGCTGGACGAGGGGCGGCGGCTCATATGCTTCAAACCTTTCGGCGGTTTCAGGCCGGTCGAAGGGTGGCTCATGGAGATGAAAGAAAAATGCTGATTTACTTGCTGGACACGTCCGGCCCGACCGCCGGCGTCGCGCTGTGGCAGGACGGAACGATCCGCTATGAAGCGGTGGTCAATCACCATATGACGCATTCCGAAGCGGCACTTCCGATGACGGAAGAAGCTTATCAGAAGACAGGTCTGACCCTCGCCAAAACGGATTACTTTGCCGTCATCGCCGGGCCGGGATCCTTTACGGGCGTCCGGATCGGCGTCACGACGGTCAAAGCGCTTGCCAAAGCCGAAAACAAGCCCTGCATTCCCGTTTCTGCGCTGGAGGCGATGAGCCGCAGCCAGGGCAGGTTTGACGGCGTCGTCTGTCCGATGCAGAACGCGCGGCGCGGCCAGGTATACGCGGCGGTTTTCGACGGCCTGACCGGTGCGAACTTGTTGGAAGACCAGCCGATCGCGCTGGACGATCTGATCGTGCAGGCGGTCCAGCTCGCCGCGGGCAGGCCCGTCCTCCTGACCGGTGACGGGATGACCGCATACAGGGGTGATCTTGAGCAGATGGGACGTCCCGAACTCGTATTCGCGGACGCGAGCCACGCTTATCTCCGGCCGGCATCGGCCGTGGTACTGGCCGCGGAGCAGATCGGGCGTGCAGTAAACGCAGACGTCCTGAAGCCGTATTACCTGAGGCCGCCGCAGGCGGTGCGCCAGCGGAACCTTGTGGAGAAAGCAGAACATGAGTGACGTTAGTATCCGCCGGATGACCGCAGACGACGTTGCCGGCGTATGGGAAATCGAGAACGCGACTTTTCCCACACCCTGGAGCATGCGCGATTTTGAGCATGAAATGCGTGAAAATCCCTGCGCGCGCTACCTGGTAGCGGTGCGGGACGACCGGATCGTTGGCTTTGCCGGCATCCACATCATTCTGGACGAGGGGCATATCACCAATATCGCCGTGACGCAGGAAGAGCGCGGGCACGGAATCGGCCGGGAACTGACCGCCGCGCTCCTCCAGTACGCTGCCAATCTCGGCGTACAGTACGTGACCCTGGAAGTGCGTGAAAACAATGCCCCGGCGATCAGCCTGTATCGTTCGCTCGGTTTTATCAAGGTCGGCGTCCGCAAAAAGTATTATGAGAATCAGACGGACGCCCACATCATGGTGACAGATAAAATGCCGCCCCCGGATCCGGATTTCACGGAAGCGGAGACGGTATTTGAAGAAGATCAGGACAATATTTGATTCGATCAGAACAGCATATAATCGCATTCGAGGCGGCCGTTGTAGAAACGCCGCTTTTTGTTTGCCCTGCGTCCGTAAGCGCGTTCAAAGGAAGGATTCCCGCAGAGGACGGCCAGGTGGGACTGCGGATGCCGGTCTGACATCGTGCGCATGGCCTTGTACAGCGCGATGCATTGCTTCTGGTCGCTCAGGCGTTCGCCGTACGGCGGATTGGCGATGAACTGAACGTGCTCGTGGGGCAGCTGCAGAGTGTTCAGGTCGGCGACGCTGACCTGAATGTATTCGTCCAATCCGGCCTGGTGGATATGGCGTCTGCAGAGCTCGATCGCTTCCGGGTCGATGTCGGAGCCGGTGATCGGAGGCAGGAGATCGGGGTGATAAGCGGCTTTTGCTTCATTCCGATAGCGCTCAAGGAGTTTTGCGTCGATCCCGGGCCAGGTCTCCAGGAGAAAACTCCTGCGCAGTCCCGGCGCGCGGTTGGCGGCGAGGAAAGCGCTCTCGATCAGCAGAGTGCCCGTGCCGCAGCACGGATCGTGCAGCGGGGTCGTATTGCGCCAGCCGGAGAGCATGACCATGGCGGCGGCGAGCGTCTCCCGCAGCGGAGCTTCGCCGTTCCATGTGCGGTAGCCGCGCTTATTGAGGGCGTCTCCGCTCGTGTCGATCATGATTCGCGCTTGGTCCTGATGGATAGAGATATGGATCGGGAAACTGGGGCCGCTTTCCGAGCACCAGGTCATGTGATAATAAGCCATTAACTCTTCCGTCAGCGCCTTCTTGGCGATCGCCTGGCAGTCTGAGGGACTCATCAGCTGGCTGCGCACGCATTTGCAGCTGACAGGAATGGCCGCGTCGCGCGGCATCAGCTGCTGCCACGGGCAGCCGCGCACCAGACGGAACAGGTCTTCGAAAGTCTTGACGGGGCCTTCGGCCATCAGGATCAGGACGCGGTCGGCGGTGCGCAGCCACAGGTTGGCTTTGAACGCGTCTTCCAGGCTGCCCTCAAAACGGACGAACCCGTTTTCGGTTTTCGCTTCATAACCCATTTGCGTCAGTTCGCGGCGGACGACGCCTTCAAGGCCAAAAGCGGCGGTTGCGATCAACGGATAATTCATTCGACTTCACCCTTTTCAAAAAACGATTTTGCGTGTACAATATAGACAGCTTATTCGGATGGGCTGTTATGCCGCATCGATATCAACAGGAGGTATGACCATGAATCGTCGAGTACTCTGGATCGTACTGGATTCTGTCGGCGCAGGCGCTTTACCGGACGCGGCACAGTACGGAGACGCAGGAGCGAATACCCTGGGCCATATCCAGGAAAGAATCGGGCTGCGCATCCCGCAGATGCGTACCCTGGGTTTGGGCAACCTGCCGGGAATCGGCATTCCCGGGATCGCTCATCCGTCCGGTGCTTATGGGCGTGCCTGTGAGCAGTCTAAAGGCAAGGACACGACCACGGGCCACTGGGAAATGGCCGGCGTGACGCTGACCAAGGCGTTTCCGACCTATCCGGACGGTTTCCCGCGCGATGTGATCGAGCGCTTTGAGCATGCGATCGGCACCAGGACGCTGGGCAACAAGCCGGCTTCCGGCACCACGATCCTGGACGAGCTCGGGGAGGAGCATTTGAGGACCGGATACCCGATCGTCTACACGTCCGCAGACAGCGTTTTCCAGATCGCGACCAACGAACAGATTTACCCGATCGAACGCCTGTACGAAATGTGCCGGATCGCCAGGGCCCAACTGGTGGGCCAGCATGGTGTGGGCCGCGTCATCGCCCGGCCGTTCATCGGCAATAAAGCAGGCGCTTTCACACGTACACCGCGGCGCAAGGACTTTTCCATGGAACCGCCGCTGGATACGATCCTCGACGTGCTGAAGGCCGCTGGAAAAGCGGTGAAGGGCGTCGGGAAGATCGAGGACATCTTTGCGGAAAAGGGACTGACCGAGTCCAATCACGCGGCGGGGAATCCCGCCTGCATCGACGCGGCAGTCACTTACATGCGCGAGGATTTCGAAGGCTTGTGTTACGTCAACCTGGTCGATTTCGACAGCGTATATGGCCATCGTCGGGACGCTCAGGGCTACGCGGACGCGCTCGAGTACTTTGACCACCGCCTGCCGGAACTGACCTCCCTGATGAATGACGAAGACCTGCTGATCATTACCGCCGACCACGGCTGCGACCCGACGTACTCCGGTACGGACCATACGCGCGAGTATGTGCCGATCCTCTGCTGGTCGAGGGCGATCAACCGTCCGGTCGACCTGGGCACGCGCGCGACTTACGCGGACATGGCAGCCACGATCGCCGATTACTTTGGACTGCCCGAGCGCTTCGGCGCGGAATCCTTCTGGCCGCAGATCAAGGGGGAATAAAGGAATGACGTATCAGGAGATTGAACGTGCCGCTCAGGCGGCGGAAGCGACCATCGGTCGCGCCGATACAGCGGTCGTCCTGGGCAGCGGCCTTGGCGACTACGGCGAGACCTTCGATCATGTAAAGCGCGTTTCCTATACCGAGCTGCCGGGCTTTCCCGCCAGCACGGCGCCGGGACACGCGGGGGAATTCATCGGCGGGGAGAAAAACGGGAAACGCGTCCTGATCATGAACGGACGTTTCCACATGTACGAAGGCATCGATCTTGAACGGATCGCGCTGCCGATCCGCGTGCTTCGCCTCCTCGGTGTTGAAAACCTGATCCTCACCAACGCAGCGGGCGGGGTGAATATGGCGTTTCATCCGGGCGAACTGATGATGATTACGGACTATATCAACCTGACCGGCAAAAGCCCGCTGACCGGACCGAACATGAACGAATTCGGCCCGCGCTTCCCGGATGTGAGTCACGTTTTTACCCCTGCTCTTCAGGCGGTCTGCAGGCAGGTGGCCGGAGAAATGAATCTGACGCTTCGTGAAGGCGTCTACTGCTGGATGCCCGGCCCCTGCTACGAAACGCCCGCAGAAATCCGGATGATTCGGCTGCTGGGCGCCGATGCGGTCGGCATGTCCACCGTGCCGGACGCGATGGCCGCGTGTCACGCGGGAATGAAGGTCCTGGGCCTATCCTGCATCACCAATATGGCTGCGGGCATTCTAGACCAGCCGATCACGCATCAGGAGGTGCTGGAAACCGGACGCCGGATCCAGTCCGACTTCCGCGCGCTGATTGACCGGATCATCATGAAAATCTGAAGTAAGATAATCTATACAGCATCAGAGCCGCCGGGATCACCGGCGGTTTTCATTTGCCGGGATTATTTGTCGTAGAAGGTGCAGCCGCCGATGAACTCGCGCAGGATCGAGAGCGGGGGTATCTCGTTCAGGACGCTCTTGGGCGCCGGAATCAGGTAATGCAGGATTTTGAGCAGCCGCTTCGCCATGAGGTAATTGGGGTTCTCAGGCTCGATCATATCCAGAAGGTCATAGGCGATGTTCCTGAGGATCGGCAGCTCATAATGCAGCACCGAGTTGAAGACGAAGTCGGCTTCTTCCTGATAGGGGAAGATCCATGTCTTTTCGCCGGCGCGGACGCTCGGCCACATGCTCAGCGTTTCGTCGGGGTGCGTTCCCCGGAACTGGTAATCGCGCACCACGCGCCGGAGAAGCCTGGCGTCAGTCGTACGGATCCGATTGTGGTCGTCCAGGTTCAGGCAGGTCAGCTCGCTGATGTAAATCTTGGAAATGACGTCGTGGTCAAAACAGCCGTTGACTGCTGGATTGAGCGCGTGGATGCCCTCGATGATCAGGATCTGGTCTTCGGCCATTTTGATCGGCGGGTAGAACGGATCGCCGTACGGTTCTTTGAAAGAGTAACGCGGCAGGCGCACCGTTTCCCCATTCAGGAGTGCGGTCACGCAGGATCGGAACTGGTCGGTATTGATGGCGTCGAGGTGTTCAAAATCATAATCGCCGTTGGGCTGGCGCGGGATCTCGGCGCGGGGGCGGTAAAAATCGTCCAGGGAGATCAGCAGCGGCGTCAGCCCCAGTACCCTCAGATGAATACTCAGCCGGTTCGCGAAGGTTGTCTTGCCGCTGGAGGACGGGCCGGCGATGAATACCGCCTTGCTGTGCCTGTGGGCGATCTGGTCCGCGATATGGCCGATCGACTTGTCCTGGAGCGCTTCATTGACGCGGATGAAGGTGCGCAGCTTGTTGTTTAGGACCATTTCGTTCAGGTCGGTGATATTGGTGCAGTGCAGAATGCGGCACCATTCGTTCGATTCCTTGAACATGCCGAGGTGCTTAGGCAAGCGCGCCGCGGGTGACAGCTGATCAGGCTTGTCGATGTTCGGAAACTGCAGGATGAATCCCGGCTTTTTCAGCTTCAGTCCGAAGATCTTGGTCCAGCCGGTACCCGGCAGCATTTTGCCATAGAAGTATTCGCTCATATCCTGGCAGGTATACATATAAATGTGCTGATAGGGCCGGTAGCTCAGCAGCCTGACCTTATCGTTCTGCCCGAGGGATTTGAAATACTCAATGGCTCGCGTTCTCGACCAGCGTTCCACAGTATAGGGGAGGTTCGCCTGGCACAGGCGGCGCATTTCCTTTTCAAGGCTGCGCAGTTCGTCCGCTGTGACCGAATGATTGACTGCCGTTATATAGAGGCCGGGACCGAAAGAATGCTCGATGCGGATCGTGATCTCCGGCCAGATATGCCGAGCGGCCATCAGCATCAGGAAGCGGAGGCTGCGTTCGTAGATGCGCCGGCCTTCGTCATCCGCGTAGGTGATCGAGGTCAGGCTGACCGGGCGGTTGATTTGCGCAGTCAGTTCGTAAACGACGCCGCCTTTCATGCAGCCGAGTACGCCTGCCGGGTTTTCAGCCAGCTGGTCCACCGCACTTTTGAGGGTGACTCCGGATTGAAATTCTGCTGAGCGTCCGTCAATCGAAATGGTAATCATGAAGGTTCCCCTTTCTCCTGAGATGCCAGTTTCTGCTGCCATTGCAGCAATTTGGTATGGACGTAGGCGGGGCTCTGTTCTTCGGTCAGTACCGTTACGCGTTCAAGATAGCGCTTTTTGTCCTCCTGGGTGATTACGTTCATTTTCACATAAAAGAGTCCGTGATTCTCACATACGGCCAGGGCGGTGTAGCGCTGCGGCGTGTAGCGGCAGTAGTCCGCAGCGAGGGGAGTCAGGTGGTTGCAGACGGGGCACGGTACCTGGGTGCCGAACTTGGACTTCAGAATCGTGGGCACGCCGCGGTTGATGCGGTGTACAGACAGGGTCTGGCGCCGCTTGCGGTCCTGGTGGATCAGTTGCTTGGGTTTCAGGCGGTACTGCATGACCTTTTCTGGCGTCTGCATATGCGCGTATACGAGGGCGGTATAATACGCGTCATTCAGCGCGTTGTGGAATTCCTTGTCGTCGTTGGGCTCGATACTCAGCGCTTCGAGCGCGCGTTTGAGGGACTTACGTTCATTGGGTGTACCGAGTTCGTCGCTGAAAAGCTTTTGTATGTCGCAGATCGGCGGAAGCGGGTCTTCGCAGTCGAAGTAGCGCACGTTCTGTTCGAATACGGAAATATCGTCGCAGCCCCAGGTGAGCAGGACGCAGTCTTCGCCGCACCAGTCGATGAAAGCCTTGTACGCCTCCTGAAAGAGGGGAGACTCGTCGAGCTGTTCCTGCGTGATGTGTGTGATCTTCTCAATATGCGGATTCAGGCGCCTGTAACAGGTCGGCTGGATCAGCTGATTGAAGGTATCCAGGATCTCACGGTTTTCATTGAGTTTGACAGCGCCGATCTGAATCATTTCAAACAGCAGCTGGCCGCCGGACTGCCGGTAACCGCCGCCGCGGAATGTCATAGGCTGATTCCATTCGAGATCCAATACGATCGCTTGCATGAGAGGGCTCCTTTATTCGGTCATCAGATTGATTTTGCGATGAGTGCGGCGTTGCGGCCGGCGAGTGCGCCGGTCGAAAAGGCGATTTGCAGGTTGTACCCGCCGGTATGCGCGTCCACGTCGATCAGTTCGCCGCAGAAGAAAAGCCCATCCAGCTTTTTGCAGGCCATGGTCGCTGGATTGAGGCTGCGGATATCCACCCCGCCGCGGGTTACGACCGCTTCCGCGATGGGGTGAGTGCCGGAGATGCGCAGGGGAAACGCTTTCAGGAGTCGGCAGAGTTCGTCCCTGCCAGCGGTATTCAGCTGGTTTGCCTGCATCTCCGGATCGATACGGGCCGTCTGCAGCAGGAGCGTGGCCATCCGCTGCGGCAGAAGGGTCTCGGCTACAGTTTTCAGGCGTTTTTTGCCGGCTGCTGTGATTTCCCGATGCAGTCGGTTGGCCAGCTGTTCTTCGGTCAGTCCGGGCTTCAGATCAATCGTGACGTCCAGGCTGTTCGGTACAGGCTGGGGCAGATGACAGCTGAGCTCGAGCACGAGGGGGCCTGAAACTCCATCGTGCGTAAACAGCAGTTCACCGAGCTCACTGTAGACGGTTTTGCGACCGTTCACGGCAGTCAGACGGACATTTTTCAGGGACAGTCCCTGTAGCTCGCCGGTCCAGCCGTCGGAGGTCGTCAGTGGGATCAAGGAAGGCTGGGTCGGCTGAAGCGGGACGTTGAGCGCTTCGGCAAAGCGGTAGCCGTCTCCCGTGGAGCCGGTGGCCGGATAGGAGAGCCCGCCGGTCGCGATGACCAGGCATCGGGCATGATAACGGCCCGAAGCCGTTGTCAGGACAAAACCGCCTTCGGGGTCATTCGAAACGCTGACGACACCGTGATTCAGCAGCACTTGGCAGCCGGATTCATTGAGTGCCTGCTGCCACGCTTTCGTTACGTCAGAGGCCTTGTCGCTGACGGGGAAAACGCGCCGTCCGCGCTCGACTTTGAGCATTACGGCAAAATAGCGGAGACGACGGAGAAGGCGTTTACAAACCAGTTTGCGTATCTTAATCTATACCCGAACTACGCGTCCGTCGCGGTGAATACCGAGGATCAGACG
>JAFRNK010000065.1 GCA_017430225.1 Clostridia bacterium
CTATTCTCTCGACGACTTTGGTGGGCAGCTAGCTGCCCACCAAAGAAACAGCAACTCTCTTCCGATGCGGCCTCTCCATTGGCTTTCTCCGGTGGATGTCCTGCATAACTTCACTGTCCAAAATGTTTGACAAACCTACATTGCCGCGAAATCAGCGCAGACAGGCGCGATCAGCCTGCCGGCGCCGCAGTGCGTTTTTCTGCCGGAAGGCGAGAACCTTTTTTTGTCCCGAAACACAGCGTCAAGTCCTTATATGCTTAGGTCAGTTCTCCAACTCCCTGCACTTTTCCAGGAGGGAAATGATCGGCAGGTGCTGCGGACAGGCGGATTCACACTGGCCGCACTGGATGCAGTCGCTGGCGCGGCCCTTTTCGTGCGTCACAATGCCGTATTCGCGCACGATCCGGAAATGCGCGCTGCCCTTCTGGCGGTTGGCGACCGTAAAGATCTCGGGGATCGGGATATTCATGGGGCAGCCCTTCACACAGTAATGACAGGCGGTGCAGGCGATGGACTGGTCAGCGTCCAGCGCGGCCTGCGCCTCGCGGATGACGCCGTACTCCTCTTCGGTCAGCGGCTTGAAGTTCTTCATATAGCTCAGGTTGTCGTCCATCTGGGCCAGGCTGCTCATACCGCTGAGTACAACCATCACGTTGTCGAGGCTCGCGGCGTAGCGGACCGCCCAGCTCGCGTAGGACAAGCCATTGTTCGCGCGGTCGAACGCCGCTTTGACCCCGGGAATGGGATCCGCCAGGACGCCGCCTTTGACCGGCTCCATGATCACGACCGGCTTGCCGTGCGCCTTGCAGATTTCCCAGTTTTTTCGGGAGGACACGCCGGGATTGTCCCAGTCGGCGTAATTGATCTGCAGCTGCACGAAATCGATTTCCGGATGCGCGGTGAGCAGTTCCTCCAGCAGGGCGGGATCGGCATGGAACGAAAACCCGTAATGCCGGACGAGGCCTTTCGCTTTCAGTTCCGCGACAAAATCCCAGATGTGATACTCGTCGAACTTTTTGTAATTGTTGTACTGCAGCGCGTGCAGCAGGTAAAAGTCGAAATATCCCGCGCCGGTGCGCTCCAGGCTGGTATAGAACTGCTGCTTCGCGCTCGCCTCGTCGTGGCACTGCTGCCACGCGCAGAGCTTGGTGCATATCGTGTAAGCGTCCCTCGGGTACCTGTCCGCCACTGCCGCTTTGAAAGCCGCTTCGCTCGCGCCGCTGCCGTATACGTAGGCAGTATCGAAGTACGTGCCGCCCGCCGCGATAAAGTGATCCGCCATCTCGCACACCTGCGGGATATCGATGCTGCCGTCCGCGTTTGTCGGCAGGCGCATCAGGCCGAAACCCAGTTTGAAGATATCCTTACCCAGAAAATCGCTCATGTTCGCATTCTCCTCACTCAGTTCCAACAATAAACAATCTCTTTCCTTACGCCTATTTCCTGTGCCTGCTGAACTAAACCTTCATTCCCATCTCCAGCATGATCTCGTCGTCCAGCGTGCTGAATCCGACGAGTCCCATCCCCTGCGTGAGCAGGAACCGCACGGCACCGACATTGATGCCGGCCACATAGGCCCGCAGCGATTCGGCATGGGCAGCCTTCGCCATGGTGCGCGCGCGGGAAATGAGCAGCGACCCGTACCCGCGGCGGCGGTGTTCGTCTTCCACCAGCAGGTTCGTGATCCGCGCGATCCGGCCCTCGTGCTCCTGTGCCAGTTCCAGGTAGCCTACGCGTTCGCCGGTATTGTCGATCAAGGTCACGACGCGGGGTTCGATCAGCCGCGGGTCATAAATCCGCGTGATATAATCCACATGCCGCCGCGGGACCGGCGTGACCGCCAATCGGCTTTCAAAGCTGTCCCCGTTCCGGCTGAATTCAGGCACATAGCAGGCGGAGGTATCGAAGATATAGCGGAGTTCGCCTCCCGCGAACTCCGCTTTCGGCAGTTCCTGAAAACGCATAATCAGTCCAGGCTTTCCGGATAATCGCCCCGGTCGTGCAGCGCTTTCAGCGCGGCCTGCACCGCAGCCTTATCCTCCTGATAGGTGATGCCGAACCAGACGGCATTGGTTTCGAGCACTTCCACCGGCAGACGGACCTCGTGCATCAGCCGGTCCACCAGCGCGGGCAGCACGAATTCCTTGGTGAGCGGATCCCCTTCTGGGGACTTCAAAAAGGCGTCCAGACGGGTTTCCGCCGCCTCGAAGTACCAAGGGGTAAAGCCCCAGAAGTTCATGGAAACCAGCGCGTTCTCCTTGAGCGGTACACCGGCCGGATCGTTTTCAAAGTCCTTGATGACGCCGTCTGTGTCGCGCCTAATCTTATAGGTTTCCGTGACCCTGATCAGGTTTCCGGCCGCGTCCGTATCGCATACGCCGCGGGTGACGGTGCCGTTTTCCGAGATCGTGTTCCCGAGATAATACGCCACCATCGCAGCCTGCTCATGCTTGCCCTGCATGCGGTGCAGGCAGTCCGCCATCGCCCGGAAGGCGTCCTTACCGTAATAATCGTCCGCGTTGATGACCGCGAAAGGCTCGTGGATCACGTCCTTCGCCGCCAGCACCGCATGCACCGTGCCATAGGGCTTGGTGCGCCCCTCCGGCGCCGTAAAGCCGCCGGGCAGGCTGTCGTATTCCTGGAAAGCATAATGGACTTCGATTTTTTTCGCAATCCTGTCGCCGATCGTCTGCCTGAAGACTTCCCCCATGGATTCACGAATGACAAAAACTACTTTATCAAAGCCCGCCTGAATCGCGTCATAGATGGAATACTCCATCAGGATTTCTCCATGCGGCCCCATATGGTCGGTCTGCTTGTTGCCGCTGTAGCGGGAGCCCAGGCCCGCTGCCATGATCAGCAATGTCGTTTTCAATGGAATTGCCTCCTGTTTTGTATCCTGGTCATTGATCGAATTCCACGGAGCATTTCTTCAGCAGCTCAATGACCGGTAACTGCTGCGGGCAAGCGCCTTCGCACTGGCCGCAGGCGATGCAGTCCGCCGCTTTCCCCCGCTCTCCGGTCACCATACCGTACCGGCGGTGCGCCGAAGGGGCGTTGTCGAAAATCAGACGCTCGTTCATCGCCGAGAAGATTCCCGGGATCGGGATGTTCATCGGGCAGCCGTCCACGCAGTAGCGGCAGCCGGTGCAGCCGATGGAATCGACGCTCAACAGCGCCTTCCGCGCCTGTTCCAGCGTCTCGGCCTGCGCCGCCGTGAAGCCGGTGAACCCGGCCATGGTTTTCAGGTTGTCGCGCATCTGGTCGAGGTTAGACATGCCTGAAAGCACGGTCATGACGCCCTGCTGAGACGCCGCGAAACGGATCGCCCAGCTCGCGGGAGATGCGTCCGGCTCAGTAGCCGCCAGTACGTCCCGCACGCGCTGCGGTGGGTTCGCCAGCGTACCGCCCTTGACCGGCTCCATCACCACGACCGGCTTGCCATGCGCCTGCGCCACTTCATAGCAGCGCCTGGAGGCGACCCGGCTGTCCTCCCAGTCCGCGTAGTTGATCTGCAGCTGCACGAACTCCGCGTCCGGATGCTCATTGAGCAATCGGTCGAGCAGGTCCGGGCCGTCATGGAAGGAGAAGCCCCAGTGTTTGATGAGCCCCTCCGCCTTTTTCCGGGCAGCGAAATCCCAGATCCTGTATTCATCATACTTGGGCAGATTACCGCTGCCGATAGCGTGGAGGAGATAGGAATCAAAATACCCGGCCTCCGTGCGTTCGAGACTCGTCTGCAGCTGTTTTTCAGCGGCTTCGCGGTTTTCCGCCACCCGTGCGTTCAGTTTGGTCGCGAGCAGGAAGCGCTCCCGCGGGTACCGACGCACCAGCGCGTCCCTGGCCGCCTCCTCCGAGAGCCCTCCGTCGTACACGTACGCCGTGTCGAAGTAGATGAACCCTTTGTCCAAAAACAGATCGACCATCTGCTTGATCTGTTCGATATCCATGCTGCCGTCTTCGAGCTTTGGCAGGCGCATGAGCCCGAAGCCGAGCTTACCGATACGCCTGATCTCCTGTTCGCTTAACATGGCGCTGTCGCCTCCTTCCGCGCATTTCCGTCGTTTGCGCTCAGTGCTGTCATATCATAGAATTTCTATTATATTGTACACGTTCTTCAGGGGTTTTTCAAGAGGGGAGTTTGGCCGTCCATCTCTGGCCGGGAACCATGTAAATTCCCCGCCTTCCCGTTGACCATTTCCGGAATTGCGTTTATAATGGTCGCGTTGTTCAAGGAACTGTACTGATCGACGGAATCGGAATGGACAGAGGTCAAAATGAAGAAGATTGTAGGCATTATCCTGTTTGTGCTCCTGCTCGCCGCGGCCGCTGCAATGGCGCAGGAAGCGGAAGACATCACGGCGGGGGCATCGGTCAAAGCGTCTTCCACGGACAGGAGATATAAGACGTTCGCCATGGACTGCGCGCTCGACCGCGATTTCAATACGATGTGGAAGAGCGCGAAAGAACGCCGCGCCAACCTGGAAATCAAATCCCCCGAACCGGTCTACGGCATCTACCTCTGCAACGGCACCGAGAAGCTGGAGCCCTGGGTCGTGGAGATTCCCGAAGGCAAAAGCTGGACAGTCGCCGCCCGCGGCGAAGGGATATACGGACATGAGTATCTCGCGCTGGACGGGCTCACGCATTTCCGCATCCGGCTCGAGGCCACAGGACAGAAGGTATTCGCCATCACCGAACTGTACCTGCTCGGGGAGGGCGAAGTGCCCGGCTGGGTACAGCGCTGGCAGCCGCAGCCGGAGAAAGCCGACCTGATGATCCTGGTCGGGCATCCGGACGACGAGATGCTCTTTTTCGGCGGCATGATCCCCACCTATGCCGGGGAATACGGCATGAACGTGGTCGTCTGTTATATGACCTGCAATTATCCCGGTCGGCGCAGCGAGCTCCTCAACGGGCTTTGGTACTGCGGTGTGCGTACTTATCCGGACATCGGCACCTTCTGGGACAAGTACTCCCTCAAGCTCAACACCCAGTATGACACCTGGGGCAAGGCCACCGTGCTGAGCTACGTGACCGGGCTGATCCGGCGCTATAAACCCGAGGTCATCGCCACGCACGACGTGAACGGCGAATACGGCCACGGCGCGCATCGTGTCTGCGCCGACGCGTGCCTGCAGTGCGTCACCCAGGCCGCGGACCCGAACAAGTACAAACCCAGTGTCAGCGAGTGGGGTACCTGGCAGCCCAAAAAGCTGTATATCCACATGTATAAGAAGGATCAGGTGGAATTCAACTGGGACGTTCCCCTCGCTTCGCAGGACGGAAAGACCGGTTATGAAACCGCGGTGGAGGCCTACAAGCTCTACGTCTCCCAGCAGCAGCCGCAGTACCAGGTCGAGCCCCGCGGCAGCGAAAAGAGCTGCTACCTGTTCGGGCTGGCCTATTCAGCCGTAGGCCCGGACGTCCTGAAGAACGATCCCTTCGAGAACATTGATCCGGCTACGCTGACCAACTGGCAGGGCGAATAATGAAAACGAGAGAAAGCCGTCTGGCAACCGCGAGACTCGTGATGAAAAGTCTCGAAGAGTGCGACAGGGAGAACCTGCTCCGCATGGCGGCAGACGAGCGCGTCAAAAAGACCTATATGATGCCTGATTTCGCCGATCAGGCGGAAGCTGACGCCTTTTTCGACAGGCTCAGAACACTGAGCGCGTCGGAAGGACGTTTTGTCTATGGGATTTATCTGGTCAGCCGCTTGATCGGCTTCCTGAACGATTGCGGAACAGAGGGCAAAGCCGTCGAACTCGGCTATTTTGTAGACCCTGAATACTGGAACCGAGGCTATGCCACAGAAGCGCTGACCGCGGCGATCAAAGAACTGTTCCGGATGGGTTATGAATATGTGACCGCGGGATACTTTGCCGAGAATCCCGCCAGCCGCCGCGTGATGGAAAAGTGCGGCATGCAGCCCCTGGTGCTTGAAACCGCGATCGAATACCGCGGCGTCTCGCACCGGTGCCTCTATTGCGGAATCGCACGCCAGGATTGATGGTTTTTTCAGTTAGTTTTCTCTAATTTTATTGCATTTTCCCGTAAATAATGATATCATGAGCCCACAGGATGAGTGAGGTACTCAAATCTGTTCAACTAATGAAGGAGGCTCAACTATGGCTTACAAAATTTCTGATGCGTGCATCGCTTGCGGCGCCTGCGCTGCGGAATGCCCGGTAGAAGCGATCTCCGAGGGCGAAGGCAAGTACGAAATCGATGCCGATAAGTGCATCGACTGCGGCACCTGCGCGGAAACCTGCCCCGTCGGCGCTCCCGAACAGGCCTAATCGTAAGATGAGCGGCCCTTCCGAAATCGGAAGGGCTGTTTTTTTGCGCTTTTTCCCTTGACGCGGCGAGGAGTTCAGGTATAATAAATCTATCAGGACGGTCGTCCGTTTATTGTCAGAGGAGGTCCCCTATGCTCAAAAAGGCTGTCGCCATTCTGCTCGCTCTCATACTGCCCGCCGTTTCTCTTTCCGCTATGGCTGAGGACGTGATCATCAACAAGATCGCCCATCCTGAAAACACCTTCGCGTTCGAGGAAGGAACTCCCCTGCTGGAAGTCTACTTTCCCGCTGTTTTCGGGGTGGACGCAGCTTACGTAAGGTACGGTGACTACAGCATCATCATCGACTGCGGCGGCAACGAGTGGCGCATCTTTGACGACATGCTGAACAAACTGGGCGTTACCGAAGTGACATATGCCGTCAATTCCCATCCGGACGCTGACCACATCGGCGGTTTCAACCAGGTGTTCAAACACATTGCCTGCGGGGAATTCCTGCTGGGCTTCCCGGAGGATTATGAGCACGGCGACGATCTCCGCTTCAAGGTCTACAAGGACCTGCATGCCATGAACATTCCCTTCCGCCGTGTGGGCAACGGCGATACTATCGAATTCGGCGACGTGCAGATCACCGTATACCAGCGCCTCGAGGAACACCTGCCCCGGGTCAACAACCGCTCGGTCATGCTGATGATCCAGCTGGGCGAACGCCGGGTTTTCTTTACCGGAGACATCCAGTACGACGCACAGGCCCTGCTGGTCGCCGACGCGGACAAGCTCGACCTTCATGCCGATATCCTCAAATATCCGCACCATGGCTACCGCAACATGATGGAAGGCTTCCTGAAGATGGTGGATCCCAATCTCGTCGTGATTACCGGCGGGACCAAATCCGTCCAAGGCAACGAGATCCTGGATCAGTTTGGCATCAAGTACTACTACACTTTCGGGGGCAATCTCCGGTTTGCGACCGACGGCACCGTCTGGACCGCGGAGCGTTTCAAATAATAAGAGATATGCATAAAAAACCGACCCGCACCAGTCAAGGCGTGGGTCGGTTTTTTACACCCAATCGATTATTCGGCCTGCGCTACCGGATATACGGAAGCCTGCTTGCCGTCACGGCCTTTGCGCTCGAAGCGCAGGATGCCGCTCTCCTTGGCGAAGAGGGTATCGTCCTTGCCGATGCCGACGTTCAGACCGGGCTGGATCGCGGTGCCGCGCTGACGGACCAGGATGTTGCCGGCGAGCACGAACTGACCGTCCGCGCGCTTCGGGCCCAGGCGCTTACTTTCGCTCTCACGGCCGTTACGGGTGGAGCCCATACCTTTTTTATGGGCGAAAAGTTGCAGATTCAGCTGAAGCATTTGATTACCTCCATTCGGATACCGCCAACTCGTTGAGGCGGAAATGGTCGGGATAGTGCGCTGCGATATCGCGCAGTCCCTCAGTCATACCGTTTAGCAGAGTTTTCGCGTCCTGATTGTCCGTGCCTTCCGGCAGCCTTGCCGCCAGGAAGCCCTGGCCCACACGCACGATCGGTTTCACGTGCGCCACGCGCTCGAGCGCGTTCACGCAGGTTTCCGTCAGTACGGAGACCGCTGAGCAGACGATGTCCTGTCCTTCATCGGCGTAAGCCGCGTGGCCCGCGCAGAGGAAGCCGAGCACCTGTCCATCCCGCGTATACAGGACGCAGCGAGTCATATCAGCCGTTGATGCCGGTGATTTCCACCTGCGTGTAGGCCTGGCGATGGCCGGCCTTGCGGCGATAGTTCTTCTTGCTCTTGTACTTGAGGATACGGATCTTTTCTCCGCGCAGTTGGCGGACGATCTTGCCAGTCACGGTCGCGCCCTCGATGATGGGGTTGCCCACCGCGATGGTCTCGCCGGAGATCATCATGACCGGGAAGGTTACGATGTCGCCCGCTTCGTTGTCCAGCTTCTCCACATAGATGGTATCGCCTTCGGAAACGCGATACTGTTTGCCGCCTGTCGCAATAATTGCGTACACTTTAGCAGCACCTCCTTAAAATAATTGTCCGCTGAGCTTGTCTCGAAGGCAAAGAACGGTGTCAAACCCGTGAGGCAGCGCAAGAAACGCGCATTTAAAAGCCCCTCTCAAGCGGCTTGCCGCAATAAAATAACATAAACCCGGTGGAATGTCAACAGTTTTTTTCTCCTCATTCCCCCGCTGCAGGAATCAGGAACTTCACCGTGCCGAGCGCTCGGAAAGATTTGCTGACCAACAGCAGATCATATGGGAAGTATTGACTTCTCACCAGCTCAATATCCCGCCATTGCCCTCTGCACGGTGTTCATGGCTTCCGTCAGCATTTCAGTGGTCGCGCCGCCGCCAAGCAATGCGCTCAGCTGGCCGCAGGCCGCCGACAGGTTCTGGTACGAATCAGAACCCTGCTGCATCCAGCCCAGCTGCTGGTATCCGTCGTTGAGCACCTGCCGCGCCGAGTCAATCAGCGCCTGGGACGCCATGTACTGCGTCTGCGCTGGGGTTTCCTGCTGCGGAACGTCCTGCCAGGTGTTGCTGTCAGGCTCAGTATAATACACGGGATCCGGATTGCCTTCGTTGTAATACTGGTCGTACCAGTAGTAGGGATCCTCATACTCCGGCGCGGTGTGCCAGGTGCAGACGCTGCCGCTCAGGATGGAGGTGCCCAGGTATTTGGTCAGCACGTCCTGATACTCGGTGTTCATGAACTGCGTGAGCGGATGCCCGATGGGCAGGGAGACCACGCCGCGCGTTTCCGTGTTCGTGCAGTACGGACCCGCGACCATGCCGGAATCCACGCAAACCGTCTGCTGGACGTGCATGTCGCAGTACTGCGTCGGCACATAGGCGCTGGGCCACCAGCCCGTTTCCACGCCGTCGTCCTGGCAGGCGTCCGTCGCGAGCCTGCCGGAATACTTGCAGGTCGTCACCCTGGTGAGTCCGTACTCGCTCGCGCTGCCGCTCAGGATGTCACGGTTGTTCAGGTTTTTCTGTTTGTGGATACGGCTCATAAAGGTCTGCCACAGCGCGGCGGCGCTGTTGCCGCCGGTTGTCTTGCTGGACAAAGATTTGTAATTGTCGTGCCCGATCCAGACGGTGCCGCAGTACCAGCCGGTCATGCCCGCGAAGAAGACGCCCTTCTGGTCCGAGTTGGTGCCCGTTTTGCCCGCGACGGTCTGGCCGGAGATCTTCGCCGCCGTGCCGGTGCCTTTGGAGACAACGTCCTTCATCATATCCACGGTCAGCCACGCCGTCGAAGGCGAGAAGACCTGCCGTTCGACCTGGTTGAGCCCGCCGTCGAACAGGGAATGGTGCTCCGAATCGAAAATGCCTTTGAAAGTGATCGGGGATTTGTAGATGCCCCCGTTCCCCAGCGTGCCGTAGGCCATCGCCATTTCGATGGGCGTGATGCCGCTGGAACCGAGCGCGAGGCCGAACGGGGTCTTATTGATATGGTCCGGCGAGATGCCGAGCCTGAGCAGGAAGTCGTAGGAACGCTCCACGCCGACGAAGTTCATGAGCGTGAACGCCGCCGCGGTGTTGTGGCTGCGCATCAGCGCCGTACGCATGGTCTCAAGCCCGGTATAGGTATTCGCCGAATAGTTGCGCGGCCAGGTGTCCTCGCCGTTCTTCCCCTTCCAGCCTGCGATCGGCAGCGGCATGTTGTTGACAATGTCCCGGTCGCCGTGGCCGAGCTCGACCGCCGGCGCGTATACCGAGAGAGGCTTGATAGCGGAACCGACCGGCATGTTCATGTCGGACGCGCGGTTGAGCGTCAGTCGCTGAGTCGGCCTGGTTCGGCTGCCGACGATGGCCTTGACCTCGCCGGTACGGTAGTCGGTCACCACTGCCGCGACCTGGGGCTGGATGATTTCTTCATAGGTACCGTCAGAGTTTCGTGCGCGGTAGACGCCGTCCGCCGCGTCGTTCAGTGCCGGGTATTTGGTATAGTTGTATACCGTGTCCTCCAGGATCTCCTGGATTTCCGTATCCAGGGCAAGGAAGACCTGGTAGCCGCCCGTGCGCAGCTCGTTATCCATACGGATGCGGTTCTGGGCCGTGTTTTCAAGCTTGTTCAGCCTGAGCAGCGCCTGGATGACGTCGCGCAGGGCATATTCCACATAGTGCGTGTAAGGATAGATCTCGTTGGACTCCGGAGAAGTCTTCAGGATATTCGCCGTCTCGCGGCTCATGGCGTCCTCGTACTCCCTGCGGGTGATCATCTGGTTTTCATACATGCAGCGCAGCACGTAATCCGTCCGGTCGTCGGTAACGGCGCGGTAGTCGGTCACATCGCTCTGCCGCAGGAAATAATTGCGCCGCGGATTGTAGTAATACGGGTTGGTCGTCAGCCCGGCCAGCATGGCGCACTCCCTGAGCGTCAGGTCGTTCAGGTTCTCGCGCCCGAAATAGCCGTAGGCCGCGGTCTTCACTCCGTAATAATTCTCACCCATATAGATGGTGTTCAGGTAGCTTTCGAGGATCTGGTCCTTGGTGTAGCGCGTTTCGAGCTGCAGCGCCAAGTACGCTTCCTGGATCTTGCGCTTGTAGCTCTGCTCGCTCGAGAGGAGGGTGTTTTTGATCAGCTGCTGTGTGATCGTCGAACCGCCCTGCTGGCTGCCTGAGGAGAAATTGCGTAAAAACGCGCCGACGATGCGCTTCAGGTCCACGCCGTTGTGCGTATAAAAGCGCGCGTCCTCGACCGCGATAAACGCGTCGCGCAGGCGCTGGGGCATGGTATCGATGGACACCATGACGCGGTTTTCGGTGCCCTTGTAATCGGTGATCAGGTTGCCCTGCGCATCGTAAATGAACGAGGTCTGCGCCTGCTCGTCGATCAGGGTCAGATCCAGCTCCGGCGCCGTGTCCATATACGCGCGGGCAATGCCCACCACCGCGCCGGCGCCCGCCAGGCCCGCCAGCACGACCGCCAGCGCCAGCATGCGGCACGCAGCGACGACAACCGCCAGGATAAAGGAAGGCTTGCGGTCACGGGGCTTGAAAATCGTGAGCTGTTCCGGGAGCGCAGCATCCCCCGCGCCGGTTTCGTCGTCCTCCACGGGGCCGACCGTACCGTCGTCGTATTCCTCGAGGTATTCCTCGTAATATTCATTGATCGGCAGCTCATCCACAGCCTGCCGGGACGTTTTGTTGTCAGTCGGCTGTTGTTTCAATAGGAGTCCCCTTCTCCGTCACGGACGATCCAGCGGCAGGACACCGCGTAATCCATGAGCAGCATGGCGATGTCTTCCCCTGATTCCAGTGCTTTCATGTACTTTTTCGCGCCGATGATCGGCTCAGGCAGGCTGGAGCGGCTCATCCGCACGCAGGCCCCGCCGGGAGCGGCTACGGAGGAATCGTTGATCAGGAGATCGACGATTTCCCCGTCACGTTCGATATACCCAACCAGCACAACGGCATGGCGGTGGTTGCCGCTGCCGTTCAGCTTGCCGCTTGAGTTGAAATGGATCATCATACCAACATTTTTCGCCCGGTCGCGGTAAATCTCCACGATGCGCGCCATCTTTCTGGCCCGGCGCTCGTCAGTCCTGATCTTGTGGTTCTTGAGGTAATTCCCGTACTGGGCGAGATCCTCCGTACGCACACTGATATCGAACTGGGAAGCGACTTTGCCCCACGATACGAACGGCGTCCAGCGCCTTTCGTCGCGGATGTCACGGTTATTTGCCCTGGCGACTTCCTGCCCTGTCACGATCTCGCCGCGCAGGTTGCTGATGAGCACCGAAGCACAGTGCATCGCGCACGCGCCGTTCAGCGGGCGTCCGGTCCTGCCCTTGTAAATCATGTCCCCGGAATAATAGCTGCTGTCCATCAGCAGCACAGCCGTTTCTCCTTCGTCCGCAGCAGCGATCGCGCTGAGGTCATAATAGCCGTCCATCGGCGCGTTTTCCGCCGATGCCGGCACCGGGCACGGCACAACCTGCAGGAGCATCAGCACCGCAAGGCAGCCTGCCAGAAATCCTAATGCTTTCAATTCCTGTTCCTCACGTTTCTTCGCGCCAGCCTTTGCAGACGTCCACCCAGCCCTCGTTATCCGAGAAGCGTTCAAGTTCTTCAAGCGTCAGCTCGATCGCGCTGTTGCTGCTGCCGCAGGCGGGAAAGACCGTATCAAAGCGCTTCAGGGATTCGTCCAGAAACACCCGGACGCCCTCGTTGACCGCGAATGGGCAGACGCCGCCCACCGCATGACCGATCAAAACCAGCGTATCCTCCGGCGAGAGCATTTTCGCTTTCGCCGCGAACTGTGCTTTGTATTTCGGATTGTCGATTTTCGCGTCTCCGGCGGCGACCACCAGGACCGGGCCTTCCGGCGTCATCAGCGCGAGCGACTTGGCGATCCTGCACGGTTCACAGCTGAGCGCCTGCGCGGCGAGTTCCACCGTCGCGCTGGACACGTCGAATTCCCGGATGCGGTCTCCGGCCCCGTAAGCTGCCAGATAGTCCCTGACTTTTTCCACAGACATTCCTGTTTCCTCCGCGATTCATTCAAAGGCGTTCAGCCCGTTATCCTTCATAAGCGTACATATTTCCCAGCCGGATCCCGAAACCCAGCGAACGGTACATCTCCGCATCACAGTCCGCACAGCCGACCGTCAGGGTGGAGACCCCGCTCTGTTCGTACGCGAACCGGATCAGCTTTCCCGCGATCCCCTGGTGCCGGCGTTCCGGGATGATGTAGAAATCCTCAAAAACACCGCTTTTCTGATAATCAAAGGTTGAAAAGGTCGGCGATACGGAGCAGCAGGCCACCAGCCGGTCGCCCTCCCTGCAGCCGTAAAACAGGATCCTCTGGTCCGAAATTGCCTGGAACAGGCGTTCAAAATCCCCGTCTGCGGGCGGTTCTTCGCCGATTTCCCGTTTGTATCCGATCTGGAGCAGCTTCAGCGCTTCCGCGTCCTTCTCCGTGATACGTACATACTCCATGCGTCTTTCTGCCCTCTCACTGCTGACGGCATGCGGGCAGCAGGTCGATGACGTCGCCCGTCAGCGCAGAGCGGTCGCCCCATGTACGCTGCGCTTGTTCCCCCGCCAGACCCAGCCAGAGTGACGCAAGCGCCGTCTTGTGCAGCAGGCGCTCGTGCTCTTCCGACATCGCACAGGCGTACGGATCAGCGCAGATCGCTGCCAGGATGCCTGTCAGCGCGTCCCCGCTGCCGCCCTTGGCCAGCGCCGGAGCGCCCCGCCGCTGAATGACAGTCTGCTGACCGTCTGAAACCAGACTGACGTGCCCCTTCAGCAGTGCGACAGCATGGTAGCGCTCGGCCAGCGCCTTGACAGAGCCTGCCAAATCAGCAAGCACTTCTTTGACTGATACTCCCAGCAGCCGCGCAGCTTCACCGGGGTGCGGCGTCAGGACCGTTCTTTCGGGCAGTTTCATCGGCGTATTTGCCAGCAGGTTCAGGGCGTCCGCGTCCAGAACCGCAATACCCGATTCACGTTCCAGCAGCGCGGCCAGACGTTGCTTCGCCTCATCGCTTTGGCCCAGGCCGCAGCCGGCAGCCAGCACGTCATGCGGTGGGATCCGTTCCGGAAATTCCTCAGCGGGCACGCCCATGGCGTTCGGCACCAGCGTCTGCAGCACCGGAACGATTTCCCGCGGACAGGCCACCGTCACCAGTCCCGCCCCGGCACGCAGGGCCGCCCTGGCAGCCATCGCCGCAGCGCCGGCCATCCCCAGGGAACCCATGTACATCAGCACACGGCCCGCCTGCCCTTTGTGCACGTTCACCGGCCGCTCCCGGAGCCATTCCATCGCACCGGAATCGATCAGCCGAAGATCAGCCGCAGGTGCAGGTTCCGGCAGCGCGATCGGCGCCAGGATCGGTTCGCCGATGCATTCCGGTACCTGAGTCAGAAAAAGTCCAGCCTTCCAGCAGCCCAGCGTCACCGTATGGGTCGCCCGGATGCAGACAGGTTGCCCGGTGACAGGATCGGTATCCACCGTCCCGTCAGCGCCGTTCATGCCGGAGGGGATATCCACCGCCAGCACGATCCGGGTGTCAAGACCGTTGATCCACTGTATGACAGAGCGGTAAAAACCGCTCACCCCGCCGTGAAAGCCAGTCCCGAACAGTGCGTCCACCACACAGCCCGGCGCGAAAGCAGCCGCCTGAGGTATGATTTCCTCAAGCGCCGCTTCGGAATCACAATCCAGCGCTTTCCCGCCCAGAGCGTCATAATACGCGCGCATCGCCTTCGCGCTGTCCGTCGCCGGCGCTCCGGCGGCGACCAGCAGCGTATCATATCCTTCCATGAGCAGCAGTCTGCCCAACGCCATACCGTCGCCGCCGTTATTGCCTGTCCCGCATAGGATCAGCACCCGCCGGCAGGCGGAATCCTTCATCAGCAATACGAGATGACTGTGCAGCACCCTTGCGGCATCCTCCATCAGCAGCAGTGGGTCCACTCCCCGGGAGAAAGCTGCCTGCTCGTACCCGCGCATCTGCTGCGGGGTCAGAACTGTTTCAAACGCTTTCTTCATCCGCTGTTTCCCCCTCACGCTTTTCCAGGACGCATACCGCTGCCGCGATGCCCGCGTCATGGCTGATGCTCAGGTGAGCCGTCAGTTCCTCGCTGCCATAAATGCCGCTCAGGCGGTAATACGGCTGGCCAGCCGCGCTGTGCAAGACTTCGATCTGTGACAGGCCCAGGCTGTCGATGCCGGTGCCGCGCGCTTTCAGGAAAGCCTCTTTCGCGGCGTACAGCCCCGCAGCGCTCTGGGCGGCGGTTGCGCCTTTCGATGCGATATATTCCCGCTCTTGCTCAGAAAAAACACGTTCCAAAAAACGCGGATGGCTGATCGCATTTTCCATCCGCGATACCTGGCATATATCCAGCCCGACCCCCAGGATCATCGCCGGGCCGCTTCGATCGCGTTCGCGATCGCGCGGGCGGTCACTTCCGCAGCCGCCGCGCACAGTTTGACGAAGTTGACTTCACGGTCCACCTGCGCGGTCGCAAGCGCAAACATCGTGTCGCCGTCCATCTGCGTATGCACCGGCCTGATCGTCCTGGCCAGGCCGTCATGCGCCACGTCCGCAAGACGGTTGGCTTCTGCCTTGGTCAGGCGGCAGTCCACCGCGACCACGCCGATGGTCGTGTTGGATCCCGGCGCAGGAATGCGGATCTGCTGCGGCACAGGCGCGTTGCCCCAGAGCAGCCCTTCTGCGGGGATCGCAGTCCCGTCCGGCATATGCGCGCAACCGATCAGTTCGCCGTTTGAAGGATCGAATACGTCGCCCACGGCGTTGACCGCCACGATCGCGCCGACCGTCACGCCTTCCTGCAGCGTCACGGACGCGCTGCCGATGCCGCTGTCCTGCGGAGTCGCGCCGGGAACGAGCTTACCGACAGTCGCGCCGCAGCCGGCACCGTGGCGGCCCTGCTGCATCTGCTTCTGCGCAGACATGCACGCCGCACGGCCCATCGCCGCATCCGGGCGAATTGTCCCGTCGCCGATACCCAGGTCATAGAGCACCGCCGCCGGTACGATGGGGACCCGCTGGTCGCCCATATCCAGGCCGACGCCGGTCTGTTCCAGATAGCGCATGACGCCGTCCGCCGCTGCCAGGCCGTAAGCGCTGCCGCCGGCCAGTACCACCGCGTGGACGCGCTCCACCAGGTTGCCGGGCCGCAGCAGATCCGTTTCGCGCGTTCCCGGCGCGGCCCCGCGCACGGAACAGCCGCCAATGGCGCCGTCTTTGCGGCAAAGCACCACGGTCACCCCGGTGCGCGCCGTTTCATTTTCCGCCTGACCGACCCGGATGCCGTGCACCCGTGTAATATCTCCGGAATACATCATCATCTGTCTCCAAATATACTCAGTAGAGTTTTCTCATCGTCTGTTCCAGCCACGCCGAAAGATCGGCGATGACCTCGTCGCGGTTCATTTCGTTGAAGAGTTCATGCCTTGCGTTGTGGTACAGCTTGACAGTCACGTCCTTGAGCCCCGCGCTGCGGAACTGCTCGGCGACCGTCAATACGCCCTTGCTCATCTGTCCCACCGGGTCGCTGTCGCCGGAAATGAAGCAGATCGGCATATCCGCCGGCACATGCTCCAGCTCCGCCAGACGTGTCAGCCCAAGCAGCCCTGTGAACAGGTCGTAATACGCCCGGCCAGTGAAGACGAACCCGCAGCGCGGGTCCGCGATATATTTGTCGACTTCCGCATTGTTCCGGCTCAGCCAGTCGAAAGGCGTCCTCGCCGGCTGGAAGGGCTTATTGTTGCCCGAAAAGCCGATCTTGTCGATCTGCGGAGCCGGTTTGTCCGGCTTGGCCAATCCGGCCATCATGCGCGCTGCGCGGCAAAGCCCCGGCGGATACCATCCGGTACCGGAGAGAATCAGAGCATCCGGCTCACCCGGATAGCGCGTGATGTAGTCCCGCGCCAGGAACGAGCCCATGGAATGACCAAGCAGGACCAGCGGGATGCCCGGCCATTGCTGTTTCAGCCATTCGCTGACGGCATGTCCGTCTTCGACGATCTTGCGCCAGCCGTCCTTCGCGTAGAAATAGCCCAGCTCTGCGTCCGGTGTTTCAGGGCCATGCCCCTTGTGATTGTGCCCAGATGCCACGTAGCCTTTTTGCGCGAGATCACGCGCCACGCGGTCATAGCGGTCGATATGCTCCGCCATGCCGTGGAAGATCTGGACGATCGCCCTCGGAGCACCTTCAGGCGTCCAGACGGATACCCGTGCATCCGGCCGGTTCGGCGTTTCTATGGTAAACCATTCTCTGTCAGGCATATGGCCCTCCTTCCGTTCAAATGGCGCAGCAGTGCTGCCTGTTGATTACAGCTGGTACAGGCCCAGTTTCTTGTATACTTTCCGCAGCGTCTTCAGCGCGAGGTAATGCGCGCGCTCCGCGCCGGCCTTCAGCGTATTCTGGATGTATTCCTTGTCGCCCATCAGCTGCTGGTAACGCTCCTGGATCGGCGCGAGGACAGCGATGACGCTCTCCGACGCGGCTTCCTTGAGTGCGCCGTACTGCAGACCCTGCATTTTGACCGCTTCCTCTTCCGGGGTGATACCGTCCAGCGCAGCAATGATACTCAGCAGGTTGGATACGCCCGGCTTGTTTTCCGGATCGTAGCGGATTTCCGTCTCGGAGTCGGTGACTGCACGGCGGAACTTGCGGCGGATAACGTCCGGCGTGTCGAGCACCGCGATGTAGCTGTCCTCGGCATCGGACTTGCTCATTTTGCGCGTCGGATCGCTCAGGCTCATGATGCGCGCGCTGGTCTTGGAAATATAGGGTTCCGGCACAGTAAACAGGCCGGGATAAAGCCCGTTGAGACGGTTGGCGATGTCGCGCGCCAGCTCCAGGTGCTGTTTCTGGTCCGCGCCTACAGGGACCAGATTCGTCTGGTACAGCAGGATATCCGCCGCCATCAGCGAAGGATAGGCAAAGAGGCCCGCGTTGATGTTGTCCGCGTGCTTGGCGCTCTTGTCCTTGAACTGGGTCATACGGCTCAGCTCGCCCATATATGTGAAACAGTTGAGGATCCACGCCAGTTCAGCGTGCTCCGGCACATGGCTCTGGCAGTATACGATGCTCTTTTCGGGGTCGATCCCGCAGGCGATGTACAGCGCCGCCAGCGACTGCGTGTTGCGGCGCAGCGCCGCCGGCTCCTGCCGGACGGTCAGCGCGTGCAGGTCCGCCATGCAGAAGAGGCAGTCATAATCCTCGGCCAGCAGGACGAAATTCCGCAGCGCGCCGATATAATTGCCCAGCGTGATGCTGCCAGAGGGCTGGATCGCGGAATAAAGCGTTTTGCGGGGGGCAGTCTGAGTCGTTTCCATGTTCTGTTACACTCCTATCTGTGAGATCCACCAGCCGATCGCGTCCGCCACAGGCTGCAGGCCGATAAGATCTTCGTTGTCAAAATGTCCGGTCACCGGGCTGTCCATATCCAGCAGAGCGTACAGCGCGCCGTTTGCGCGGATCGGCAGCACCAGTTCTGACGCGGAGGCGAGATCGCAGGCGATGTGGTTGCAGTGTACGTGTACGTCCAGTACGAGTTGCGCATCTCCGCTCTGCGCAGCCGTCCCGCAGACACCCGCGCCGATGGCAATATGGCTGACGGCGGGTTTGCCTTGGAAAGGCCCAAGCACCAGCCCATTACCGCGCATCATATAAAAGCCTACCCAGTTGAGATCGGGCAAAAGCAGATTCATGACCGCCGAAGCGTTGGCAAGCCCTGCTGTCATATCCTTTTCTTCGTTCAGCAGCGCTTCGATCTGGCTGAGCACGTATGCACAGCGATCCTTTTTGTTGTCAAACTTGCGTACCGCGATCTCCATATCAGTCCGCCTCGAACAGCATCAGCTGGAAGCGCGGGTATTCCGCCTCGCCGTCCACATAAGTATTCTCGCTCAGCGTCCCGTACATCCGGACATGGTCGTATACGTTCAGCGCCGGATCCGTGCTGCTGACGATATAGACGAAATCCTTGTAGGTATTGACCGAGCGGTTGACCGCCAGCCGCACCACGTATTCTCCGCCGACCTGCTTGGTTTCCATGACCCATCCGCTCAGGGTGATGATCTTGCCGGCATACTTGGAGATACTCTTTTTCAGCACGCTGTACTTGAGCTTGGTCGCAGTCTTCTTGACGCGCTCCAGTTTTTCCGCATCGCTCACCGTACGTACGGCCGTGAAGGAGAGCACGCGGGGGCTCATATCCTTCTTGGTCGCTGTGATCAGGATCTGATAGGTGCCTTCCTCACGCGTGTTGACCGTGAATGAGAAGGATTTCCCGGTCTTGGATTTTTGCAATGTGACCGGTCCGCTGACCGAAATCTGCACCGTGACGCCCGCCACCGTCGTGCCGGATATCTCAAGGCTGTCCGTCGAGATGGTCGAAGGAACGCCGTTTTTCAGGTTGATCGGGATGTAATCGCGCTGGTACATGACGCTTAAGGAGCGCTGGCTGCTCCGCCCGTCCGGAGCGGTCGCCACCAGGTTGATCGAGTAGGTGCCCTGCTGCGGGAAAGTGATGTTCATGCTGAACTTTCCCTTGTTATTCGCAGTGACGCTGTGAGTGGAAGTCTTGTTGTCCGTCAGGCTGATGACCGTCGCCGCGACGACAGCGCTGTCCTCCGTCCTGCCGGCGATCGTGACCTTTTCAGTCGTTACTTCGCGCGCAGGTTCGGTCGTCAGGTTCAGTTTGCACGCGCCGATCGGAGAATTGAGGATTTCAAGAAAAGTGAAACCATTCAGGGCGCGGTCGAGCGCTTTTTCGTCACTCTCCTTGAGCGAGCGTCCGGTGACCTGCATATCAAACGTGATCGTATACCCGTTGCGGACCGTGCGGCGCTGGTATCCGCGCCGGACGATCGCACCGTCAGCACTCTGGCTGTACTTCAGTTTCAGGAAGCGTCCAAGCGTACCACCGTAATTTTTCCATTTGGCTTCGCTGTAGTCAATCCCCTGGATGCCGTAGAAAGTCCCGTTGGAATGCGCCATACGGTAACTCTTCCGCTCGGCGTCTTCCAAGCCGTTCACATCGAAGAGTTCGCGCGCATTGACGTCCGCCAGGGCGGTCACCACCAGCGTACGTTTGTTCGTACTGTCATAGGCCTCGAGAAGCACGCCGTCGTCTTCAAAACGGATCGTCGTCTGCTCAAAATCAGCGCCTTGGGCAGTCAGCCAGTCCCGGTGCGCGTCGAGCGTCGCCGGCGTCAAAACCATATCGTAGGCAGAGTTATCCAATGAAAGGCGCGCGTGCAGGTCGTCAAAGTCATAAACCGCCGTCGTTGCCTGTGCGGATACCGCGCCGACTGCCAGCAGCAACACCGCCAGATAAATACAAAGGATGCTTTTTTTCATGAAACTCCCTCCGGAAATCGCCTTGCAGGCACACCGCGGATTCCCATGCGGCCGCCTATATCATATCACAATGCGGCGGGCTTTTCAATCCGCTCTTTCAGCCAGGCGGCAATCCGTTCAGCGCAGCGCCTGTGCGACAGCCATCCCGGATGACCGAGACTGCCCTGCTCCTCCGGCCCGCAGGCAGGCAGGGCGAGAAAAGCGACCGAATCATCCGCCATTGCCCGCGCCGCTTCAGTCACCGCACGTTCCAGAAGCGCGTTCAGGCCGTCCCCGCACATCCCGCACACCCACAGGATCGGAACGCCAGGACGGACTTTCCGGACATGCTCCAGAAAGCTGTGAACAGTTGTAACAATTTCCTGTTCCCGCTGCGGACGCTCCTCCAGAGGCAGCGAATTCAGCGCGTTCAGATCATTGGTCCCCAGATTGATCACCACCGCGTCCACCGGATGAGAGGCAAAATCATAGACTTCGCAGCCCGCTTTGTGCAGCGCGCAGACCTGATCGTAAATGGCTGGCAGCGTGTGGCTGCATTCCTGGATCCAGTCCGTCACGATGCCCCAGCCGCTCTGCGATACCCATTCGCCCTCCGCTTCCAGCATGGCGCACACCTGCGCCGCGTATGTCCGGGTTCCGGACATCCACACGGTTTTCCATTCGGCGGCGCTTTCAGGGCCAGCCAGCCCCTCGCCGGAGGTCAGGCTGTCCCCGACAAACTCAATCCGACTTCTGGTTGCCTGCTCCAGCAATTCTCCCTCCAGTTCCAGACTGTGCAACCGGACCAGCAAGCGCTCGTCGTTTTCCATCGGCTGGATATCCCGTATCAGACTCACGCGGTGCGCGACACCGGGATCCATTCCCGTCAGGAGCGCATAGGTATGCAGGCCGCGCCGCAACGGGAAGCGGGCCACCGGTTCGCCGTCGATCATGACGCTCATCCAGGGCGACTGTTCGCTCCAGTCCGCTTCGATCCGGGCTGTCAGCTCTTTCAGTTTGGCCGTCAGGACGATACCGCTGCCGACCCAGAACAGCCTGAGCGGATCAGAGTTTTCAAGTCGCCTGCCAATCAATGAAATCCGACAGTCCCGCTCAAGTGCTTCGGAGTCCCATATCATATTTGATCCACCCCTTCAAGCCTGTACACTTTCAAAATACGCCTGGATTTCGGTCCAGGAAGCAGCGCATTTTCCCCGGATCAGCCGGTCATCTCCCCCGCCCTGCGCGGAAAGAGCCTTCCTGAAACCGGCGAAGAACTCCCGCAAGCCTCCTGCGGCCATCAGGCAGAAAGTATAGCCGGTCTCATCGCTTCCCGAGAATACGCCCACAGGAACAGATATCCCCTCACAGAGGCATGACGCCGCCGTGATCATCGCCTGCATGTCCGCATTTTCCGTCCTCAGCAATCGGCTCTCCCGGCCGCGAGCTTCCCTGGCGTCCCGGATCAGGAGTTCTTTCTCCAGCTGTGTTGCGTGCAGACGGGTTTCCTTCAATTCCTTATCCCGCTTTTCCAGTACAGCAGGAAGTTCGTCTTCGCCGCAGGTCATCTGCCTGCAAAGCTGGTCAAGCCGACACTGCTTCTGTCGAAGTGCAATCAAAGCCCGCTGGCCGCACAGAATCGACAGGCGGACGCCGCCTTTGTAGCTCATAACGGTCATGATTTTGATCACCCCGACCTCCCCGGTCGTATGCACATGCGGCGCGCAGCAGGCGCAGTCGTCGATCCCGGGGATGCTTACAATCCGCAGACGGCCGGAAATCTCCTTCTTGCTGCGGTAATCCAGCTGCTCCGCTTCCTCCGCCGTCGGGAACCAGCACCGGACAGGCAGATTATCCCATACCGCGCGGTTCGCCAGGTCCTCCAAGTGCTCGAGCTGTTCTTCGCTCAGCGGTTTATCGTAATCCACCGTCACGATATGGTCGCTCAGGTGAAATCCGACATTCCGGCAGCCGTAGGTCCTGGAACACAGCCCGGACAGGATATGCTCGCCCGTATGCTGCTGCATATGGCTGAAACGGTGCCCGAAATCCACTTCTCCGTCGACCGCTACTTCGACAGGCAGCGCGTCATCGCATATATGATGGACGATTCCTTCGTGGATATGGGCGTCCAGCACGCGCACCCTGCCGTTCAGCAAGCCTGTATCCGCGCTCTGCCCGCCCTGTTCCGGGAAAAACGCTGTCCGATCCAGGATAATGTCATATCTACCATCCCGCAGTGCTTCCGCGCTCTGAACGACAGCGGTAAAGCGTGCCATATACGCATCGTCATTATACAGACAAACCGTCATAAACCCTCTCCTGTATGAAAAGGCTCCCCAGCCGTACTTGGCTCGGGAGCCCCGAATGCCGGAGTTCAATCGAAAGCTGAAAATCAGGAGCGTTTCCGCTTGATGTCCTTGCTTTCGTCCGTTTTGTCTCCGTAGCCACCGTAATACTTTCCGTAATACTTGCTGTAGTGGCCTGAATAGTATTTCTTGTAGTAACTCTTTTCCGCCAGGGATTTGACCGTGACCATGTTGATGACACAGCCCAGCACAGGGCAGCCGGACTGCTCCAACTGCTGCACAGCGTCGAGTACTTCGCGTTTGGAACGCTTGCCATACTCCATGACAAATACTGCGCCGTCGCAATTCTTGGCCACGACCGCCGCATCGATGATAACGCCGATCGGCGGCGCGTCAACGAGTACATAATCAAATTTCTTGCTAAGTTCTTCCATCATCTGACCAAAGTCAGGAGAGTCCAGCAATGGCAGCGGATTGGCCACCGTATCGCCGATGGGGATCAGATATGCACCATCCACATCGGTCTGATACAGCGCCTGGTCCAGCTCACAGTAACCCGCGAGATAATGCACAAGGCCCTTAATGGAGCCTTCATCCTCAAACTTGAGCTTGGACATGAGGAACGAGGCGCGCAAGTCGGCATCGACCATCACCACACTGTTGCCGCGCTGAGCCAGGTTCAGCATCAGCTGCAGGCACAGGGAACTCTTGCCCTCACTCGCGACACAACTCGTCAGGACGAATTTGTTCATATGGCGACCAACAAAGGTCAAATTGGTCGCGATGCTGTTCAGCGCTTCCTTACCGGAATAATCCAGCGCATCCTGTTCACGCAGTGAAACCCGCTTCATTTCCTTGCTCCTTTGCCTGATCGCTTGTTAACGCCATGCATTCCGCTCTGCATCGTCACAACGCCAAGAGTCGGCAGACCCAGCAGCTTAGTGATATCATCAGAAGTCCGCACCTTATCATCACTGACAAACAGAATGGTTATAACGCCCACCGCTAATACAGCACCGATCAGGAATCCCAGAATCAGATTGCGGGACTTGGAGGGCGATACAGGCTGAACCGGCAGCCTGGCTTCCTGGAAAACGCTGGGTTCTACAGTCTTCATCACTTTAGCGATAAATTCAGGCGCGACCGAGGCATACGTATTCGCGATCAGCTGCGCTTCCTGCGGATCCGGGGATGTAACAGTAATGTCCAAAAGCCGCGTGTTGGAAGGATTGTTGACACGCACCATTTTCTGCATGTCCTTATACGAATAATCAAGTCCAAGCTTATTGATGACGGCATCGTGGACATGCCAGTTGCTGAACACGTAGGTATAGTCGTTCGCCAGCTGGCTGCCCAGCTGGAGGCTGGACAGGTTGATGACAGAATCGTCCGAGTTGAGGATATAGAGTTTCGTCGTTGCCTCATACTGCGGCGTCACGAAAAAGAAGGTCCATATCCCGCTCAGCAGTGTCCCGACCAAGGCCGAGGCGACGATGATATACCACTTGTCCAGTAAACGCAAAAAAAGTTCGCCCAGATCGATTTCGATCTCGGTATCCCTGTCCGGTGTGCGGATATTTGCTGCCGTCACCGACTGATTCGTCGTATGCAGGGCGGTCTGTGTATCAGCCATTGGTTCCTCCAACATAGAATACCGGGGCACCCTGTCCAACAGCAAACATCACGCCATCCTGGCGCAATACCGCTGTCGTCTACGGGAGCCCCGGTCAGTAGTTACTGGATTATTCAGCCTTAGCCTTCAGAACGGCAATCACAGCAGTGCCGTTCGCAACAGCTTCAGCCTGCTCAGCGGTGAAGGTGATGGTCAAGGTGCCATTCTCTTCCACCTGGAAGTCCAGGTTCTGCCAGGTCACTTCGGTGCCGTCGATCAGGCCCAGCAGGGTGAGGAGCTTCATGTCGCTGGTGAAGGCGCTCGCAAACCTAATGTTCAGAACGACTTCGTCCATGGTCTCAGCGTTGTACTCATCGATGGTCAGGCCAACCAGCTCGACGAGTTCATAGTTGGCGATGTCTTCAGCACCGGCGCTTGCGAAAACAGTCTCGACATCAGAAGCCTTGATCGCTTCAAGCAGCTGGCCGACAGTCGTATCTTCCTCAGCGCTCTTCACAGCGGGTTTGATACCTTCGGGCGTGAAGTAAGTGATCTCCATCGGGACAGGGCTGCCGATCGCTTCAGCGGGAGCTTCTTCCGCGAACGCAACGGCGCTCATCGCCAGAGCCAGGACCAGAACCAGAGCAAATAACTTTTTCATGGGAAACCTCTCCTTTTTTTGCCACATGGGCTTTTTTCCGGCCGCCGTTGGGAGCGGTCTCCCTCGCGGAAAGCATCGGCCGTTATATTACCCGTCGCAACGGCGGGAATATCAAAAGCATACCCGCGCTTTTACGGGTGTTTGAATCATAGCACAATTTTTTTACCCATGCAAGCCTTTTTTTAATTTTTTTGGATTCATTTTGTTTCTTTTCTGTCCTCAAAAATGTGGCAAATTCCCGAAAACGCCGAAAAACTAATGACATCCAGATTTAAATATGTTATAATTTATTTTACAGCGCGCTTTTGCGCTGATTATCCGTGCCCCAAAGGAGCACAAACCCGCAAGGAGTGCACTTGAAAAAGCCGAGCAGACAAACCCGCAGCAACATCCTGAACGCACTGGTCATCTTTGGCACGGTGCTGATTGTGATTTGGCTCGCTGTGCGCAATTCCGACGTGGACGCCTCTCTGAAGGCGATCCGGGAAGCAGACGGGCTCTGGTTGCTGGCAGGTCTCGGACTCTGGTTTTCCAGCATCATGATCGAAGCGCTCGTCAATCAGTGCTTCTTCATCTGGCAGCGCATCAAAATCCGGTATTTCTCCACCCTGCACATCACCCTCATCGGGATGTTCTATTCCAATGTCACCCCGGCAGCCACAGGCGGCCAGCCCATGCAGGTCTTCGCGTTCAAGAACCGTGGGGTGCCCGTGGGCGTCTCCTCCTCAAGCCTGGCGGTCAAGTTTTTCTGTTTCCAGTTCGCACTGCTGACCGGCGGCGCCGTCCTTTGGCTCACACAGCAGCCCGCCGTGAACGCCTGCGTCGGCGACGCGAAATGGATGATCTTCGCGGGCTTTGCGATCAACGGCCTCAGCGTCGCGCTCGTCCTGCTGCTCGCCATCAACCGCAACATCGTACGCGCGCTCATCATTTTCCTGCTGCGGCTCGGCCAGAAACTCCGGCTCATCAAGGACCTCGCGCGATCCTCCTCCCGCGCCGATGCCGCGCTCAACGATTTCAGCGCCAGCGTGGACATGCTCGTGCATCATCCGATGCAGATTTTCTTCCTTTTACTGCTGTCCTGGCTGCAGCTCTTCATGCTGATGAGCGCCTCCTGCTGCGTTTACCGCGCGCTGCATATGCAGGGTCACAGTCCTCTTTTACTGATGACGCTCCAGTGGCTCCTGTTCATCGCCGCGTCATTTACACCGCTCCCCGGCGCCTCCGGCGTGCAGGAAGGCGGGTTTTACCTGTTTTATGAAAGCATTTTCCCAAGAGACCTGCAGTTCCCCGCGCTGCTTCTGTGGCGCGCGGTGACGTACTACATGGCGCTGATCATCGGGCTCGGCAGCGTCATATTCGAAAGCGTCCGCTCCATGCGGCGCAATAAACAGGCCCACAACCACCAAGGAGGCGAGTGATATGCGCAATTTTCTGCGGCTGGCTGCCGCGTTTCTGCTGATCATGCTCCTGTGTTCTTCCGCACTTTCCGAGGACGTAATCGACCTAACCCTCGCGATCGGCGAACACTGGATCATCCCGGAAGACCGGCTCGGCGAAAGTACGATAACGAATGAAAACGTCCTGAAACTGGAAGACGGACAGCTGATCGGCATAAAGCCCGGGCGCACGGAGGTCCGCATCCATGGAAAATGCGATACCCTGCTCCGCGTGTTGGTCCTGTATACGGAAGCAGCTGATGCCGCGGCATCCGATCCCGATGCATCTTCCGCTGCCGTTCATCCCGCGTCGGATTACCGCTATTATACGGTTCTCGACGAAGACGATACGCAGGACGAGCTGCCGCCGGAATCCGATGAGGACGACGAGATCCCCGATGGTGCTTCTGCGGAAACAGCGCCTTCTGCCGGAATCCCGGCAGTTGCCGAATCAGAACCTGTAAATAACGAAACCGCCGAGTCCACTGCAACAGCAGCAACCGCTCCCGAACCTCAGGCTCAGGAATCTGCTGAATCCGAAGCAGAAACCGATATCACCGTTCAGGCATACGACCGTTCTGCCGTTCCGGAAGCCATCAATACCGTGATCGACTTCGCATTGGACGAATGGCGGACCGCCGCCAACCAGACCTTCTCCCGCGCCGGGAGCAAGAACAAGTATTCCTTCTGGCAGTGCGGAAAAGGTCCGAAGTGCAACATCGGCTGGTGCGGCGCCTTCCTGGGCTACGTCTTCGATACCTGCGGCATTCCCATGGACGAACCGACCAAATCCGTTCCCCACGAAAGCGGCGAACCCTACTCGGTTCACGCGGCCGGCGTCGGCAAAATCAACAAGGGTTTTGAAAAAATGAATCGCCTCACCATGGTGCCGAAACCAGGCTATCTGGTGGTATACGGGGAACAGAAAGCTTACGGTTACAAGCATATCGGCCTCGTGACAGACGTGGACGACCTCGGCGGCGGTGTATACCTCCTGAAAACAGTCGAAGGCAATATGTCCAACCGGATCAAGCGCTACTGCTACCTGTTCGACAGCAACGAGCCCATCAAAAACACCAAACCCTGCCCGGACAAATACCGCCGCACCGATGGCGAAATCAACGACTACGAACACATCAAAAAGTGGAACATCACCACTTTCTGCCAGACCTGGTTCTAAGATAAGGAGGTATCCGTTATGCAATACATCTCTACCCGCGGCCAGGCGCCGGTTTCCTCCGCCCAGGCTGTTCTGAACGGGTTGAGCCCGGACGGCGGGCTGTATGTGCCCGAGTATATCCCCGAAGTCCCGGCTGAATGGCTGGATCCTTCCGTCCAGTACACCTATCAGGAACTGGCCTCTGCGGTGCTGAACCTCTATTTTCCGGAATTCGGCGAATCCGAACTGAAAGAAATGTGCCTCCAGGCCTACGCGAGTTTTTCCGACCCCGGAGTCATTCCGTATACCCGCTTGGACGACAGCACCTGCCTTATGGAGCTGTATCACGGGCCAACGCTCGCCTTCAAGGACGTCGCGCTGCAGCTGCTGCCGCGCCTGATCGTCCGCGCCGCGCAGCTGACGGGTGAAAAGCGCGTCATCCATATCCTGACCGCCACTTCGGGCGACACCGGTAAAGCCGCCCTCGAAGGCTTCCACGACGTGGAGGGCACCGCCTGTACAGTCTTTTATCCGAAGGACGGCGTCAGCGACCTGCAGTACCGTCAGATGGCGACTTCACAGGGGAAAAACGTCCAGGTCGTCGCAGTCCGGGGCAATTTCGACGATGCGCAGACCGGCGTCAAGCGCCTTTTCGCGGACCCGGATTTCCGTGCTGAGCTCAACGCCGCCGGCCGCCTGCCCTCCTCAGCCAACAGTATCAATATCGGCCGCCTGATCCCGCAGATCGTTTACTATTTCCACGGCTACAGGTATCTGCGGGCAGCCAATGCACTGAAAGCCGGCGAACCGATGGACGTATGCGTGCCCACCGGCAACTTCGGCGATATCCTCGCCGCATGGTACGCAAAGCACATGGGTCTGCCGGTCGGACGTCTCATCTGCGCTTCCAACCGCAACCGGGTGCTGACCGACTTCTTCAACACCGGCGTATACGATATCGACCGTCCCTTTCACAAGACGATTTCGCCTTCGATGGACATCCTGATCTCCTCCAACCTGGAGCGTTTGCTGTTCGAACTCTGCAGCCGCGACGCCGGAACTGTCCGTGCCTGGATGGCCGCCCTCAAGGAAAACGGCCGCTTTGAGCTTCCCGCCGCGCTGCTGAGCAAATTGCAGGCAGAGTTCGCTGCCGGTACGGCTGATGACGACCAGACGCGCACTGCGATCCGCGATACGTTTGAAAGCGCACACAAGCTCGTCGACCCGCATACCGCCGTCGGACTTTCCGTACTCGGAGCCCTGCGCAGCGGCAAAACGAAAAACTGTGTGACCCTGGTCAACGCCACCGCCAGCCCCTACAAGTTCGTTTCCGACGTTTCGTCCGCGCTTGGGCTGCCTGTCAGCGGTCGAGTGTTCGACGACGCACGCGCGCTGTCGGAACGTACCGGGACACAGTTGCCAGCGTCCATCGCCGCGCTCGAGACCATGGAAATCCGCCATAAGACCGTCTCCGAGCCGGAAAAGATGGGAGAGGCCGTCATGGCGTTTATCGGAAAGGAGGCCTGATAATGCTTCACGACCACATCTTTTTAGTCGGTATGGCCGGCTGCGGAAAGACCAGTCTGGGCCAGCGCCTGGCGCAGAACCTGGGCGTCCCCTTCGTGGACACGGATCAGCGGATCAGCGATATCCTGTCCATGTCCGTGAACGACATCTATTCCACCCTGGGTGAGGACTTCTTCCGCATCGCCGAGACTGCGGTGCTGGCTGAACTAGCCGGCGTCGCGCCCTGCGTGGTTTCCACCGGCGAGGGTACCGTCCTGGTCAAGGAAAACATCACCCTGATGCAGAATCACGGCACGATCATTTTCATTGACCGCCCGCTGGATCAGATCCTGTCCGACATCAAGATGGACCGCCGGCCCACCCTGCGCGGCGGCACGCACGAGGACGTCATTTCCCAGTACAGCGCGCGCATCGGGTATTACCGTTCGGCAGCGGACTACCGTCTGGACAATTCCCACGGCTACCAGTACGGGCTGTACGCCCTCAGCGAGCTCGTCGCCCATATCGCCGACAGACAGGAGGTAATCGCGTGAAGTGCCCGTCCTGCGGCTCATTTGACAGCAAAGTGACCGACTCCCGTCCCGTCGAGGACGGCGGGAGCATCCGCCGCCGCAGGGAATGCCTGCAGTGCGGCCGCCGCTTCACCACCTATGAGACGCTTGAGCAGAAGAACCTGCTCGTTGTCAAAAAGGACCAGTCCCGCGAGCTGTTCAGTCACGAAAAGCTGCGCAACGGCATCATCGCCGCCTGCCACAAGCGGCCCGTTTCCGCGGCGCAGATCGAAGGCGTCGTAGCCCGGGTCGAACAGCAGGCTTACAACAGCCTCCAGGAAGAGATTTCCACCCGTTGCATCGGCGAGCTGGTGATGGACGAACTCAAACACCTGGACGACGTGGCCTACATCCGCTTCGCTTCAGTCTACCGGCAGTTTACCGACCTCCCGACCTTCCTGACCGAGATGCATAAGCTCCTGGAAGAGAAGGGCCCCCATAACAGTACCCAAAGCAATCAATAATATTAAAGAGGTAACAAGACATGCTTGACATCAATCTTCTCAGAACCAACCCCGAACTTGTCAAAGAAAACATCCGGAAAAAGTTCCAGGACGAAAAACTGGTCATGGTCGATGAAGTAGTCGCCATGGACAAGGAATACCGCGACGCCATCCAGCGCGCCGACACACTGCGCAACCAGCGCAACGTGCTTTCCAAGCAGATCGGCGGCCTGATGGCCAAGGGTCAGCGCGAGGAAGCCGAAAAGGTCAAAGCGCAGGTCAAAGCATCCGCTGAGGAACTGGCAGCACTGGAGCAGAAAGAAGAGGAACTGCAGGCGGAGATTCGCAAGCGCATGCTGGTCATCCCCAACATCATCGATCCCAGCGTCCCGATCGGCAAGGACGATTCCGAGAATGTGGAAGTCCAGCGTTACGGCGAGCCCGTGGTACCGGATTATCCGATTCCCTTCCACGAAGAGATCATGAAGAGCTTCAACGGCATCGACCTGGACACCGCGCGTGATAAGACCAGCGGCAATGGTTTCTATTATCTGATGGGCGACATCGCGCGCCTGCACAGCGCCTGTCTCTCCTACGCCCGTGATTTCATGATCGACCGCGGCTTCACCTATGTCATCCCGCCCTACATGATCCATTCGAGCGTGGTGAACGGCGTCATGTCCTTCGCCGAGATGGAGAACATGATGTACAAGATCGAGGGCGAAGACCTATACCTGATCGGCACTTCCGAGCACTCCATGATCGGCAAGTTCTATGATACGATCCTGGACGAGGACACCCTGCCCCGCACACTGACCAGCTATTCCCCCTGCTTCCGCAAGGAAGTCGGTGCCCACGGCATCGAAGAGCGCGGCGTGTACCGCATCCATCAGTTCGAGAAGCAGGAAATGATCGTCATCTGCAAGCCCGAGGACAGCCCCATGTGGTTCGACAAGCTGTGGCAGAACACCGTGGATTACTTCCGCACCCTGGACATCCCGGTACGCACCCTGGAGTGCTGCTCCGGCGACTTGGCTGACCTGAAGGTCAAGTCCGTGGACGTGGAAGCCTGGTCCCCCCGCCAGCAGAAATACTTTGAAGTCGGTTCCTGCTCCAACCTGGGCGACGCCCAGGCCCGCCGCCTGATGATCCGCATCAAGGGCAAGGACGGCAAGAAGTACCTGGCCCACACCCTGAACAATACCTGCGTGGCGCCGCCCCGCATGCTGATCGCCTTCCTGGAGAATAACCTCCAGGCCGACGGCCGCGTCCGCATCCCCGAAGTCCTGCGTCCTTACATGGGCGGGAAGGATCACCTGGAAAAAGCTTAACCGAATCAATCAGGGAGGGACAATCGTCCCTCCTTTTTACTGTTTTATATACTGATGGGGGTGTCCGGTGAACATACGGTTTGCAAATGAGAATGAACTGGCCAGGATCAACGAATTGCGAAAACAAGTCAGCGACATCCATGCCGTGGGGAAGCCGGAGGTATTCAAGCCCGGTTTCTCGCAGGAAATGGAAGATTTCCTTTACAGGATATGGAACGATCCGGAGCAGGAAATCGCAGTTGCGGAGAAGGACGGTGTGATTTGCGGATTTGCGGTGCTGCACCATATCAGCCGCCCGGAAAACCCCGCAAAGTGGAAACAGGACCATCTGGATATCGACGAACTCGGCGTCGATGAAGCCTTCCGGCGGCAGGGTGTTGCCACAGAAATGCTCGCATTCATCCGTGAATATGCAGAGAAAAAGGGATTCCGTCGCATCGAACTGAACGTTTGGGAGTTCAATAAGGACGCTCTGGCATTCTATGAGGAAGCCGGTTTTTCCACATTCAGGCGTTATATGGAGCTGCATCTGTAAACGCGGGTTTGCAATATTCTTCAGTATGTATACTATAACAACTTGACTGGCAGTAAGGAGGATTTCTGCATGAACGTTATGTCAATGATTCTCGCTTTTGCTCTGACATGCACACTGGGACTCGGAGGGACTTCTCTCACCGTAACCGGCGAACCTGTCGCTCCCGTTGCCGTCCCACCGGCCAAAGCCGCAGCCGAGCCGGCTGTCACATATGAAGGTCCCGGCTTCGACACGCCTGAGGCGGCGCTCACCTGTTACCTGGAAGGCCTGAAAAATCTCGATTTCGAGCAGATGCTCCACGCATTCGCGTGGGAGACGCAAGCCAGGCACTATGATGTCGAGGTTTTACACAAACGTCTCAGAGTTTATTCCCCCAGCGTCAAACCGCGGATGCCTTCCTTCAACGATTTCATGCTTTCCGCTACCCTGCATGAATTGCGTTCATCCCAGGTCGATCTGATCTACCAGTCCCTGGAATCTTATATTCTGGGAGAAGACTATCACCAGGGCAGGGTAATCACCTTCAAAGAAGATGCAGACGCGGACGCATACCTGCAGAAGTTCGATAATGGCCGGCTTGAAAACCTGCGCAGTATGTCCAATATCCGCTTTCTTTCCCCGGATACGGTCACCAGCAACAAGTTCTCCATGGAAAAGAACCAGGAGAATTTCATCAAGCAATCCGCCTACTACGGCGCGGATGAGATCGTTAACATCGTCGCCTTGGCAGACGTCGGCAGCGATATGCTGTACTGCTGCCCCACCGCCGCCCGCTACGGCGACAGATGGTACCTGGTTTCTGTCAGCAGCTTCACAAGCTCCCTTCTAGGGGTCAGCATCAATTACCAAGCCTTCATGTGCGGACAAGGACTGTAACAGCAACTTTTACGTGCCGTAAACAGAAATCTGCGATACCGCAAATGAATAACAGAGCTCTCCGGTCAGTTCCGGAAAGCTCTGTTTTATTTAGAATACGGCTTATTTCTGCAATTCGCTGTAAGCCGCGTGCATCAAGCCTTTCATGTATCCGATGGCATATGCGAAGGATGCCAGGTCCCCACCCGTGCCGGGATCTGTCTCGAAGATATGATCCGGATAGATCGCCTGGTCATAACCCTCTTCCACCAGCACGCGCATGATGGACATCATATCGAAGTAGCCGTCTTCCGCCAGTACTTCCGTAAAATGCGGCAGCGGGCAGCTGACGTTGCGGAAGTGGACGGTGTATACCCGGCGCATCCGTACAAACTCGCGAAGGTCTGTCAGGATATCGCCAAAGTTCTTGCCGCCTTCCAGCCAGCAGCCGCAGCAGAACTTGATGCCCAGCACATCCGGCTCGATCTCGTCCGCCATTTTGAGCGCCTTGCGGTAGCAGTCACTGTTATGGATCAGGCTGGCATAGCCCTCATACATCGGGTAGGGCGGATCGCTGGGATGGAGGGACAGCTTCATGCCGACCTCCTTCGCCACCGGCAGGGCCCGTTCCAGCAGATAGCGGAAGGCTTCCCACAGGGCGTCCTCGTCCACGATCTTATTATAGGCAGGCGGACGGCGGAGGATCTCATCCATATCCACCGTGCGGCCTTTCGCGTAGTGGGTGACGTCATTGGCAAAATACCCGGTATGCGATACCCGGCTGTTGCCGATATAGCCGACCTTGACCCCCGCTTTGCCGATGATTCTGTTCAGATCGTTGTACTGATCGATCCAGTAGTCGCGGTCATCCAGACCGAGATGGATAGACATGTGTTTGTACAAAAAACCGTTGCCGGCATCATCCACAGTCATTCCTTTGCTGCGCAGCTTGTCCAGGATCCGGTTGACGTCCTCATAATTCGAATGCTCATTGCTGAACATCACAAAACAATGCGTCAGGCCCATCTGGCGAAGGTACTGGATATATTCGTCTGTGGCATTTTCAGACCGCACACACAGCTGCGGCTTCATCAAAGTTTCCATGCTTTACTCTCCGATCAGGATGATTCCGGAGAAGGAGAGATTCCTTCTCCGGTGAAGTTCAGTCAGTTGCCTTACTTGGCCTCTTTCCAGGCGGAGTTGGGCGTCCAAGCTTCCGAGGTCGTCTCGGAGATGCCGGTGTCGTGCACGTTGTCATGGCCGTAGGCCACGGGCGTGGTGTAGCACAGGCTGACAACCAGCGCGTAGTCATGAGCCAACAGGCGGGCCGCCTTCTTCAGCAGCGTTTCCTTCTCTTCCTGGATCTTCGCGGCCCGGGCGCCAAAGAGTGCTTCCTCATAGTCGGCAGGCTTGGCCATCATGTTCTTATAATTCACGCCCTCGGAGGAATACAGACGGACATAGTTCGCCGTGAAATCCTTCTTGGAGGCGCCGCTATTGATCATGATACCGCCGTTATAAGTGCCTTCCGCCTTCTCGGCGTTGAAGTCAGCACTGGTCAGGGTCTTGACTTCCGCGTTGATGCCGATCATGCTCATATAAGCCTGCAGCAGCACGGACGCGTCACGGATGGCATCGCTGGAGTCGTTGATCGTAATGGTGGTGTTGAAGCCGTTCGGATAGCCCGCTTCGGTCAGCAGCCGCTTAGCTTCGTCCAGGTCATAGCTATACAGCTCGACGGTGTCGTCATAGGCCCAGGAACCGGGCACCGCGAACAGGGGCGTCGGATGGCCCAGGCTTCCGCCCAGCACTTCCGCCATGTCTTCCCATTCGATCGCGTGCATCACGGCCAGACGAACTTTCAGGTCATGGAAGGGAGAGGTCTCGTCGCCGGAGGCGAACATCATGTAGGTCAGGCCGCACAGATCGGGCGCCAGGCCGGCGATGTTCGGATATTTCGGGCCCAGCTGCTCCTGTGCCGTGATGCTGGGGGCGATCAGGACATCCAGTTCGTTGTTCATGAACGCCGCGGTCTGGGTGATCGGATCAGCGATGAACTTGATGGTGATGCCATCCAGATAGGGTTCGCCCTCACGCCAATAATTCTCGTTCTTCACATAGGTGATATGAGAATCCATGGCGAATTCCTGCATCACGAAGGGGCCGGTGCCGACCGCGTGCACGGCCGCCCAATCCTGTCCGTTGGCCTCGAAGGCAGCGGGGCAGTAGATGCGGACTTCACCGATCAGGTCGGTCCAGTTGTTAGCCCACTCGTTAAAGTGCATCACGATGGTCATGTCATCTGTCTTCTCATAGCTCGCAGCGGAGCCCAGCTCGGTAGCCTTGCCGTATTCCATCATCTTGTCAAAGTTCCAGATGACCGCGTCCGCATTCAGATCGGAACCGTCGGAGAACTTGACATTCGGACGGACCTTGATGGTCAGGGTCAGAGCATCGGGATCCACTTCCAGCGCTTCCGCCAGCCATCCCTCGGTAATGCCCGTTTCCGGATTCACGCGGCCCAGAGACTCGATGGCGGGTGCCGCGTTATAGCGGTCGGACGTGGTGGAGGAGAAGGGCAGGAAGAACGTGGAATATTCCATGTTGTTCACCGTCAGGATGCCGCCGGAAACCGGGGCCGCGTCCTCGGCAAACACAGCAGGAACCATGGCCAGCAGCATCGCGATGGCCAGTAACAGGGACAGGGTTTTCTTCATGGGGTAACCTCCTTCTTTTTTCGGACGTCTTTCCCGGCGTCCATTTATGCGCGTCCGCGACGTCCCGGTCGCGGAAAAGCATCGGAATTAATATTGATGGCAGGCGACCATATGGCCGTCACGGGTTTCATGCAGCGCCGGGGTCTCCTTCTTGCAGAGCTCCGTGCACTGCGGGCAACGGTTGTGAAATGGGCAGCCGGTAGGCCTCTTCAGGATACTGGGCACCTCGCCCTGGATCGTGATGGCCTCGCGGCCTTCCTCAGTCACGGGATCCGGAACCGGGATCGCGGACAAAAGCGCCTGGGTATAGGGATGCAGCGGATTCTCATACAGCTCGTCGCAGGAGGCAATCTCCATGACGCGGCCCAGGTACATGACCAGGATGCGGTCCGAGATATGCTTGACCACCGCCAGGTCGTGGGCGATAAAGATATAGCTGATGCCCGTTTCCGCCTGAATATTCTCCAGGAGGTTGATGATTTGCGCCTGGATCGACACATCCAGGGCAGAAATGGGCTCGTCGCAGATAATCATCCTCGGGTTCGAGCTCAGGGCTCGGGCAATACCGATGCGCTGGCGCTGGCCGCCGGAGAATTCATGTGCCACCCGGTCCTTCAGAGCGGGATCCATGCCCACCTTCCGGAACAGATCGTCAACCCGCTGCGCATATTCACCGCGGTCCTTCACCAGCTTATGGATCAGCAGGGATTCGCCGACGATGGATTCCGCATTCTGACGGGGATCCAGGCTTGAGAAGGGATCCTGGAAGATCATGGAAATTTTCGGCCGAAAGGCCTTCAGCTCGTTGTCCTTCCGATGGGCGACGTCCTCGCCGTCGAAGATGATCTGGCCCTCGTCCGGCTCATACATCCGCATGATGCAGCGGGCCAGGGTCGTCTTGCCGCAGCCGGACTCGCCGACGACGCCCAGGGTCTCGCCCTGGCGGACAAAGAAGGTGATATCCTCGATGGCCTTGACCTCACCGACCTTCTTGCGCAGCAGACCCTTATAAACCGGGAAGTATTTCCGGACATCCTTCACGTCCAGACACAGCTTGTCGCTCTGCTTCCGCTCCGGGGAGGCGCCGTAATCCTTATGCTGCAGCTCTTCCTCCCGGGCGGCCAGCTCCTCCTCCGTCAGGCAGCAGGAGCTCCAGTGTCCGGGCAGGACTTCCTTCATCGCGGCGTCGGTGTGCTGTAGGCACCGGTCGCACCGGTATTCGCACCGGGCATAGAAGGGGCAGTAATCCGGACGCTGGGAGGGCACCGGGGGCAGGCCGTCGATCGGGATCAAAATCCGGTCCTTCGGGTCGTCCAGCCGCGGAATCGCCCGCAGCAGGGCCCGGGTATAGGGGTGACGGGTTTCATGGAAGATGGACTTGCAGTCTGCGGTCTCCATCATATGGCCGCCGTACATAACATAGATCCGCTCGGCGTAGCGCGCCACGAGCCCCAGATTATGGGTGATCATGATGACCGCGGTGTTCGTCTCCTTGGCAATCCGCCGGATCATCTCCAGCAGCTGGGCCTGGGTTGTCACGTCCAGGGCGGTCGTCGCCTCATCGGCGATCAGGATATCCGGATTTGGGGCCATGGCCATAGCAATCATGATCCGCTGGCGCATGCCGCCGGAGAACTGCTGGGGATAATAGTCATACCGGGTTTCCGCATCGGGAATGTTCACCATCTTCATCGCTTCGATGGTGCGCTTTTTCGCTTCCTCCTGGGAAAGATCTGTATGCAGCAGCACGTTTTCCTGAATCTGGTATCCCACGGTCAGAACCGGATTCAGGCTTGTCATGGGCTCCTGGAAGATCATCGAGATTCGGCCGCCCCGAATCTGGCGCATCTGTTCACTGTCCGATCCGAAGGACAGCAGATTCTGCTCGATTCCCTCCAGATAGACCTCCCCGCCGGCCACCCGACCGGGGCTGGCAATCAGTTGCAGGCTGGACAGCATGGTGACCGATTTGCCGGAGCCGGACTCGCCGACGATGCCGACAATTTCGCCCCGATCCACATGCAGGGAGACGCCCTCGATGGCGTTAAACTCTTTTCCTTCATTACGGAAGGTTGTCACAAGATTCCTGACTTCAAGCAGATGACTCATCTTTTCGGACCCTCCTTTACACTTCGCCACGCAGCCGGGGATCCAGCGCGTCCCGCACGCCGTCGCCCACGGTATTCAGGCAGACCACCAGCAGCGCGATGGCGAAGCCGGGCGCCAGGGAATAGACCGGATTGCTCAGCAAATAGGCCCGGCCACCGGAAACCAGGGAGCCCCAGGAGGCAGTTGGCACGCTGATGCCCAGGCCCAGGAAGGACAGCCCCGCCTCAGAGAGGATTGTGCCGCCGATCTGCTGGGTCATGGTGACGATGATCGGGGAAACGCTGTTAGGCAGGATGTGCCTGAGCATCAGGCGCCAGTTGCTGTTGCCCTGCAGGCGGCCTGCCATGATATAATCGCGCTCCTTGATGCTCATGACCTGGGAGCGCATCATGCGGATGTAGACCGTCATATTGGAGATGCCCAGGATGATAGCCATGTTGACGATGCCGCCTCCGAAGACCGCGCACAGGGCGATGGCCAGCACGACCTGTGGTATGACACGTATGGCCTCCGCAATCCTGCTGATGACGTCGTCCACAAACCCGCCGAAGAAACCGGCGATCATACCCAGAGTGGTGCCGATGACGCAGGCGATGGCGACTGCCAGCACGCCGACGATCAGGGAGACCTGGCTGCCATAAATAATACGGCTCAGCACGTCCCGGCCGTATTCGTCCGTGCCCAGCAGATGGGCGGCCGAGGGGCTCTGATTCCGCTCCTTGACGGCGATGGCGTTAGGATTATAGGGAGAAATCACCGGGGCCAGGATGGCCGCCAGAATAATCAGCACCAGGATGATGCTGGAAACCAGCACCAACTTTCGGGAAAATAGCGTCTTGATAAATACCCGTCGGTTCTTCGCCTTATGCTCCTTCGCGGCCTTGCGGGCCTTCTCTGGACTCAGGTTCTTTTCCAGTTGAGACATTCGATTTCCCCCTTTCCTTACGCGACCTTGATCCGGGGATCAACGTAGACGTACACGATATCCGTGATCAGGTTGATCACGCAGGAGAATACTGCGATCAGGAGCACGCAGCCCTGAACCAGCGGGATATCCACGCTGCTGATGGCGTTGACCAGCAGTGAACCCATGCCGGGGATCACGAAGACGTTTTCCACGAACACGGAGCCGCCGATCATACCGCCCAAGCGCAGGCCCATCAGGGTGATGACCGGCAGCAGGGCGTTGCGCAGCGCATGGACATAAATGACTTTTTTGCTCTTCAGACCCTTGGAGCGGGCTGTGCGGATATAATCCTGGCGGATGACCTCCAGCATGGAGGAACGGGTCTGGCGCGTGATGGAGGCGATGCCGCCGATGGCCAGGCACAAGAGGGGCATGATCGTCTGCCGGATGCTCAGCACGAAGTTCTCATGGGGCCAGACAAAGCCGCTGGAAGGCAGCCAGCCCAGCTGCATGGCGAAGATGTACATAAAGAGGATGCCCAGCCAGAACTGAGGCAGGCAGGTACATACATTGGCCGTCAGCGTGACCGCGGTATCAGCGGCGCTGCCGCGCTTGACCGCGCTGATGATCCCGAACAGGATGCCCAGCGGCACACTGATCAAGAAGGCAAGCACCGACAGGTAAAGCGTCACCGGGACGCGCTCGCCGATCACATCCACCACACGGCGGTGGTAGGACTGCGACATGCCCAGGTCTCCCGTGAACGCGCCTTTGAGCCACAGGAAATACCGGACCAGCACCGGCTTATCCATGTTCATTTCATAGAACAGCCGTTCGTAGGTCTCACCGGAGATCTCACCGCCGGTCATGGCGGCGATCGGGTCGCCCGGCAGAAAATCTACCAGCAGATACGTGAGAAACGATACAATCAGCAGGACCAGCAGTGTCTGGCCCAGGCGCTGAAGTATGTACCTAACCATTCTGGCACCTCCTTCAAAAAGCATAAACAAAAGAAGCAATTTAAAAATATCATCTTCAAAAAAACACCGTCAACACGAAATTTCACCAAAAAACACGTTAATTTTCCAAAAATGCCGACAGATTTCATCGCATGTTTCATTAATTGAAACATGACGTTTCATACGTGTCATTTTTGTTGATTTTGTAAAACATTGCTGTTGCAATCAACAGGAAAATACGCTACAATAGAAATGACAATAAAAAGGAGGGGACTTATGCCGCAATCCATTGCCGTTGTCGCAGGTCCGCTGGATATCATCCCCGTCCGTGAACTGATCGCCGAGACCGGGATCAGCGCTGAGGTCGTTGTTGCGACTGAGGATACGGTCGTCAGCAGGATCCAGGAGCTGTACGCTGGCACCACAGGCGTAGCTGTGGCCCGCGGAAGGCTCGCGGCACAGCTGAAAACCCAGCACGCGATCCCTGTAATCGAGGTCATTCTTTCCGGCCAGGACATGGCTGATCTGCTCGATAAGGCGTGCCGGCTGGTGGGGCATCCGGATCCCCGCATCGCCTACGTCGGGCAGCGGTACATGTTTTCCAATCCGGAGATTTTCGCGCGGATCCTGCACGCCGATACAGATATCTTCTATATCAGCGAGGATTCGGACCTGCCGGAGGTCTTGGAGCGCGCAAAGGAAGCCGGCGTGGAATGCATTATCGGTGACAGCGTCGTCTGTGAGGCGGCCAGGCGCAGCGGGTTTGCCGTCCTGTATATCGGGGCGGCGCGGGACAGCCTCCTGTCTGCCCTGCGTACAGCTACGCGGCTTGCGGACGCGCTCCAGCGGGAGCAGAGGCGCCGCCGGGAGATCCAGTACCTGATCCAGTATTCTTCGGATGCCATCATCAGTCTGAACGACAGGAAGGAGATCCGCTCCGTCAACCCACGCGCTGAAAAGGCTCTCGGCCGCACGGAAGCCGAACTCCGCGGCCAGAGCTTTCTGAAACTGGAAGGGCTCGTGTCCAGTCCGGCGCTGCTGCGCGCTTTTGAGAAAAGGCAGAACGCTTATGCCATCATCCTTCAGTTCGGCCAGACCTCCTATGTCGCAAATATCACGGCGCTCATGTCTGAAGAGCGGCAGAACGGCTGGCTGATCTCCATGCAGGAATTCGCCGCCATTGACGACCTTGACGAGAAGATCCGCCAGGAGCGCCATCGCCGTGGATACACCGCGAAAGCGCATTTCGCTGATTTCCCCGCAAAATCCCCCGCCATGCGCGCTGTGATCGAAGAGGCGGAAGCCTACGCGCCGTATGACGTGCCGATCCTGATCACGGGCGAGCCCCGGCTGGCGAAGGAGCGGCTTGCGGAATGCATCCACAATGCCAGTCTCCGCCGGAGAAATCCGTACGTATCGGTGGACCTCGGTACAATCCCGCCTGACAGACAGTTCGACCTGCTCTTCGGCCGCCGAGACAGCGGCGACATCGGGCTGATCGGGCAGGCGCATAAGGGCACCCTGTTCCTGCTGGACGTTCAGGCTCTGACACCTGACTGCCAGCGCCAGCTGCTGAGCATTATCCGGTATAACAACTTCCGCAGAAAGGACTCGCACGAACCGATCCCCGTATCCGTCCGGATCATCTGTTCGACTTTCGTGGACCTGATGGATCTTGCCCGCCAGGACAGGTTCATGTGGCAGCTGGCAAATACCCTGATGGGACTGACACTGCATATGCCCCCGGTTCGTGAGATGCCGGAGGATATCCCGGCCTATCTCCAGGAGCATCTGGAAAGCTGCGCCGCCCAGTTCAAAAAGCATATCACCCTGACGGATGAGGCAATCGAGTACTTGTGTCATTATCCCTGCCCGAACAACCTGAGGGACATCTACAACTTTGCCGTCAGGGCCACTATGCTGGCAACCGGGCCGGTGGTGGACCTTGCCTTTGTGCTGGAAAAGCTGCTGCCTGACATGGAGGGTACGGTGAAAGCAAACGAGATGCATATCGTGGCAGACCGGGAGGAACTGTCCATCCGGCGCGTACTTCGGGAAACCAACAATAACCGCAACCTGGCGGCTGAAAAACTGGGCATCAGCCGATCCACCCTGTGGCGTAAGATCAAAAAATACAATATAGAATGAAAGGATGCTGAAAATGGGCAACTATCGCAACTTCACCCTGACCACATATTTCGTCGCGCACGCCACCGCGCGCATTACCCGGGAAGAACTCGAAAAACAGCTGGATTTCATCCTGAAGCACCTGCGGCTTGACAAGGTGTACCTGGAGCCCTGGCGCGGGGAGCTGGCTTCCCATGAGCAGGTCGAGATGTGCCGTGAAGCTTTTGAAGCCCGCGGCGTCAAAGTCGCCGGCGGCATCACCACCGTGATCCCCACGCCGGAAGGCGCAAAGCCCAAGCAGCGCCTGTTCAATACGTTCTGCTACAACGATCCAGCGATGCGCGCGAAACTGCGTGAAGTCAGCGCGTTTACCGCCCGACACTTCGACGAGTTCATCATCGATGATTTCTTTTTCACCAACTGCATGTGCGCAGACTGCGTACGTGAAAAGAACAGGTACAACGCCGCCCACGGCATCACGGACGGCAGCTGGCAGAGCTACCGCCTGGACCTGATGCGCCGGGTGAGCGAGGAAGATATGATCGCCCCTGCGAAAGCCGCGAACCCGAAGTGCAGAATCACCATCAAGTACCCCAACTGGGCGGAAAGCTACCAGGAGACGGGCTACAATCCCAAAGCCCAGCGCAGGCAGTTCGACATGATCTATACCGGCACCGAGACACGCGATCCTGTTACCACCAACCAGCACCTGCCGCGGTATCTCAGCTACTCCCTGATGACCTATTTTGAGAACATGTGGCCCGGCCACAACGGCGGCGGATGGTTCGACACCTTCGATACCCACATCACGGAACATTACCTGGAGCAGGCCTACCTGACCGCGTTCTCCAAGCCGCAGGAGCTGATGGTGTTCTGCTTCCAGTCGATGGCGGACAATATGTACACGCCCGCCCTGGGCTTCCAGCTGGACAAGCTGGACGCGCTGCTGGATCATGCCGGCAAGCCAACAGGTATCGCCTGCTACCTGCCGGACAACTGCCAGGGCGAGGACAACCTCCAGGACTTCCTGGGCATGTGCGGCCTGCCTATCGTCAGCACGCCTTATTTCCCGGAGGATGCCGCGCAGATCCTGCTCACCCGCTCCTCCGCCTGTGACCCGGACATCGTGGACAAGCTGGAAAGCTGGCTGCAAAAAACCGGCGGCAGCGCCATCGTCACCACCGGATTCATCGATGCTGTAAAAGGACGCGGACTGGAACGGCTGACTTCCGTACGCCTGCGCGGGCGCACCGTCACCGCGGACCGCTATCGTGTGGAAACCGCCAGGGGACGCTGTGTATTCCCCCGCGGGATAAAACCCATCTCCCTGCCCGTCGCTGAGTTCAGGAACAACTCCACCTGGGCTGTCGTCAAGGCAGCGAATGGCGAAGAGAGCTACGCCATCCTGCTCAGGGACGATTACATGGACGGCCATCTGTGGACGCTGGCGGTACCGGACGCCTATCCGGACCTGTACGCAATCCCAGCGGAAGCCCTGAGCCGCATCCGCCAGGCCGTCCCCGTGGAAGGCGTCTGGCTGGAGGGTCCGGCCCGCATCAGCCTGTTCATGTACGACAACGATACTTTCGTGGTTTATCCATATGTCATGGACGGCGTGCAGCGCGAGGTCGTACGCCTGCATGTCAAAGGCGCCCGGGCACTGCGCGTCACCAGGAGCCGCCCGCAGGAACTGCAGCCGCTGTTCGTTCAGGGGGATGAAGCCGTCTTCGAGGTCGAGGCGATGCCCGGAAAATACGTCTTGTACGAGATCGTACGATAAATATGCAATATCTTTACAAGGAGCTGTTTCATAATTGCGGGCAGCTCCTTCATTGTTTTCCGGTATTGGTGTAACAATCCCCGGCTTTACGCGTATACTGGTATGAGGAGGTGAGAGAATGGCCGAAGAGCGGGAACTGACTAAACGGCTGGCCACCGGAGACGTGGAGGCGCTCGAGCAGCTGATCAAGCGCTGGCGCGAGCCGGCTGAGCACTATGCTTTCAGCATCCTCCACGACTCATTTGCCGCGGAAGACGCTGTCCAGGAAGCCTTTGCCCGGGTCTGGGCTGCCAGAAGCGCTTACGACACCCGTTTCGCCTTCTCCACCTACCTTTACACAGTCGTCCGGCGCGTCTGTATCGACCGGATCCGCCGGGAAAAGCACATGCCCGTGCCGCTCGGAGAACTGCCGGAAATTCCCGCCATGTCCGCGGAAGACGAATACCTGATCCACAACGCGAAGCTGGAACGCATCCACCGGATCGCCCGGCTCAACGAAACAGACAGGAAACTGCTGCTCGGTTCCGCGCTGGAGGGTCGGCCGATCCGGGAGCTCGCCAAGGAACTGGGGCTGTCCGAGGTTCATGCCCGCGTACGTCTGCACCGCATCCGGAAATCACTGAAGAAAGGACTGGTATACGACGATGACTGACAGCTATCTGCAGAAAGTGCTCGAACGCGGCCGGGAACTGGCGCTGCTGGAACGTGCCGCCGCTGTGCCCGTTTCCCATGCTCCGGTTCTCCGCGTCGCGACTGCCGCCCTGATCGGCATCCTCATGTCCTTTCTGCCGCTGGCCAGCGCCGGAGAGGAACTGATACCCCTGATCCTGTAGGAGGTCAAGATGAGTAAAAAACAGAAAATAAAAAAGCCCATTACCCGGGAAATTCTGGAATGGGTTTTGACGATCGTCACCGCGCTGCTGATCGCGCTGCCTCTGCGTGCTTTTGCTTTCGAACTGGTGCGCGTCGACGGTTCGTCCATGGACCGGACCCTGGCGGACGGCGAGATCATGTATGTATCCAAGTACGATTATGGCAGCGTCTGGCTGGCACTGCCCTGGCAGGACGGCGAGACGAAGGAAAAAGCGGCCCGGTGGAGCGTGGGCGGAGCGCCTGAACGCTTCGACGTGGTGATCTGCCGCTACCCGGGACGCGGGGATACGGACTTTGTCAAGCGCGTCGTAGGCCTGCCGGGCGATACGGTCGAGCTGCGCGGCGGATACCTGTACGTCAACGGCGAACGGTATGAAGAGTCCTATATCGCAGACGAATACCGGATTCCCGGCGGCAGCAACGGCTGGTCCTCCAGGGCGTACACAGTGCCCGAGGGAGAGTATTTCGTGATGGGCGACCACCGGAACAACTCGAACGATTCCCGCGCGGTCGGCACCATCACCCGGGACATGATCATCGGACACGCCCGTTCCGTCGTCTGGCCGGTCAGCAGACGGAGGAACATCGACTAAAGAAAAACGGCACCGCCATTCGGAGATGGCGGTGCTGTCCTTATTCTGCTGCAATGAGTACCGGATTATCTGTGCTCAATCTCTTCGAGGAAGAAAACATAATCGGAAAAATCCATGTTCGCGATTTCGCGGTCCGACATATCCGAATTACGATCTGATTCACCCGCAGACTGCACAGACTTATCAAACCTGGTGATTGATGTAACCTCCAGCATAACAGGTGCCCCCTCGAACATTGTTTTGTTCATTTTACAGCAATATCTTTCGTAACACCATGGTTAATTTGGTAATAATTTGTTCATTTTTTCTTAATATCTGTTCATAAATGCCGACGCCATCAAGGTTCTGAGCATGTCATCCTGTTTTGAGAATTTTTTTTATTTTCGGAAAAAATAAGACCGGCGTGATAAATCGCTGATCTCCGGCGTCTAATATGTGTAACGTTACACAGCATTGAAGGAGAGTAAGCCGTGGACAAGGAACGTTTCATCGCGGAGATCGAAGCCTGCTCGGACATGATGTACCGGGTAGCCTGGTCGATCCTGCGGAACGACGCCGACTGCGAGGACGCGCTGCAGGAAGCGGCGCTGAAAGCATGGGAAAAACGAAGCAGGCTGCGGGAGGAGCGGTATTTCCGCACCTGGATCACCCGCATCCTGATCAACGCGTGTTACGACACACAGAGAAAACGCCGGCGGACCGTTCCACTGGATGAGATTCCCGAACAAACGGCTGCATCCGCCCCCGATACCGCCTTGGCAATGGCGCTCGAAGCGATTCCGGAGAAGCTTCGATTGCCGCTGGTCCTCTGCTATTCGGAGGGGATGACCTACGAGGAAGCGGCGTCCGCGCTGCGCATCCCCATAACGACCCTCCGGGGGCGGATCCACCGGGGAAAAAATGAACTCAGAAAGGAGCTGGACGCGGAATGAAGCGAGAAATGGAAGAATTGAACCTACGGGACGCTTTCCGGCCGATGCCGCAACCGTGCCGCAATGCCCTCATGCGCGCCGCACGCTCCGTCAAGGAGGAGGAAAAACCCGTGAAACACGTTACTTTCAGAGCCGTACTCATCGCGGCGTGTATCATCATCGCTACCGCAGCAGCCGCCATGGCTGCTGGAAGCATTTTCGGATGGACAGATTTCTTCTTAGCCTTTCATCACGATACCACTGTTCCTCGGGCAGCTAAAGAAATCATGGACAGCACCGAAGAACAGACCTTTACGCTCGGGCCTGTGACCTTTAAAGTGCAGACCCTGTTTGCAGATCGGCACATCGCTATGGCTACCACACAAATCACCATGACGGACGGCAGCAAAGCGCTGCTGTGCATGGATGCCGCGCAGGGTGACGCCATCTGTGCCAACGGGACAAACAGCACCGCGCTGGCAGAGAAACTCGGCCTTGATCCCACCATGAACTGGATGGAGGCAGCCAGGACCCTGAATTGCCCGCTGTACTGCGTACGCGCGGTTCTGGACATTTCAGCGGATTACGCCGGCGGTGAGGGCATGGAAGACGCCCTGTATGATGAAAAAGGCTGCTTTGTGGATTTCAGCCTGCTGACGCTGAACAGCAGCGCCGTCGGCAGCGAATTGCCGCTCAGAATGTTCCTGCGCACAGCGGAAATCGACCTTGAAACCGGAGACGAGAAAAACGTACTCTCCAACCGGGTAACCATCAGCATCAGAGTGGCACAGCCCATGGCTGAACAAGACTATCACTGGCAGGGCGAATACTCCGTCAGCGGTCTCAAGCTGGACGCCGTCCATAGCGAATTGACCGCCGCCGGGCTGTATCTGTTCACTGGTTTCACCGCGCAGGACGGGATGAGCCCGGAAGATTTCTATGAAGTACAGCTGATCCCCGTCTGGTACGACGCGCGGGGCAATGACTATCCCTGGGGTATGAACCTGAGTTACGAGATCAACACCGACGAATGGCCCCGCGTCTCCATGATGGGCCTGATCTCCGTGGACAGCATTCCCGACACACTGGTCCTGGCTCTTGAAGACGATAATGCACCCGATCAGAATAACGTAGAGCGGATCACGCTCACCAAGTAAACCGCTTCATTATCAGTGCAAACGGCCTCCGCTCAACCGGGCGGAGGCCATTTTTGAATCATTCTATTTATCAGGACCCAAGATACGCCTTCTGTACCGCGTCGTTGTGCAGCAATTCGGAGGCGCGGCCCTGCATGGTGATAAGACCCGTTTCCATGACGTACGCACGGTCGGCGACTTGAAGCGCCATCTGCGCGTTCTGCTCGACCAGCAGGATGGTCACGCCGGATTCGTGCAGTTCCTTGATGATTTCAAAGATCTGCTCGACCAGGATCGGCGCAAGGCCCATGGAGGGTTCGTCGAGCATCAGCAGGCGCGGACGGCTCATCAGGGCGCGGGCCATGGTCAGCATCTGCTGCTCACCGCCGGAAAGGGTGCCGCCGATCTGCTTTTCGCGCTCCTTCAGGCGCGGGAAGCGCTGGAACATTTCCTCCAGTGATTCGGCGATCTCCGCCGCCGGACGGCTGTAGGCGCCCATTTCCAGGTTCTCTCTCACAGTCATCTGCTGGAAGATGCGCCGTCCTTCGGGGCAAAGAGAAAGGCCACGGCTGACCATCTTCGAAGCGCTTATGCCGTTGATGTTCATTCCGTTCAGTTCCACGGTACCCTGCCGCGGGCGCAGCAGGCCGACGATCGTGTTCAGGGTGGTGGACTTTCCTGCGCCGTTAGCGCCGATCAGCGTGACGATCTCGTTGTCATAAACCTCCAGGGAAATGCCCTTGATCGCGTGGATCGCGCCGTAATACACATGGATATCATTGACTTTCAGAAGCGGAGATTTCTGATTGGCTTCACTCATTTCGCCGCCTCCTTTTTCTTGCCCAGATAGGCTTCGATGACGACGGGGTTCGCCTGGATCTCATCCGCGGTGCCCTTGGCGATGACACGCCCGAAGTTGAGCACGCAGATGCCCTCACATACGCCCATGACCAGGCTCATATCATGCTCGATCAGCAGAATGGCGATCTGGAAGCGGTCACGGATCTTCGCGATGTTCTCCATCAGCTCTTCCGTCTCGTGGGGATTCATGCCCGCGGCGGGCTCATCCAACAGCAGGAGCTTCGGGTCTGTCGCCAGCGCACGCACAATCTCCAGCCGGCGCTGCACGCCGTAAGGCAGGCTGCCCGACACCTCGTCCGCCAGGTCCTGCATGCCGAAGATGTCCAGGAGCTCCATAGCTTTCTCATGCTGGCGCTTTTCCTGTTTCCAGTAGCGCGGCAGGCGGAGGATGCCGCTGAACATATCGTATTTGATCTGGTTGTGCAGGCCGATGCGCACGTTCTCCTCCACCGTCATCTTGTCGAAGAGGCGGATGTTCTGGAAGGTACGGGCGATGCCCAGTTTGCTGGCCTGGACGATGCTCATGCCGTGCAGGTCCTTGCCGTTGATCAGCACGGCGCCCGTCGTCGGCTCATACACCTTGGTCAGCAGATTGAAGACTGTCGTCTTGCCCGCGCCGTTGGGGCCGATCAGGCCGGCGATCTCCGTCTTGCCGATGGTCAGGTTAAAATCGTCCACGGCTTTCAGGCCACCGAATTCGATGCCCAGGTGGCGCGTTTCCAGAACGGGGATTTCGTCGACGTCGCGCTCCGGTACGATGGCGTTGGTCGGCACCGGAACCATCTTGGTTCCGGCGCGATGTTTTTTGACCTGCTCGCTCATTGCGCGTCACCTCCCGTCTGTTTCAGAAGCTCCGCTGCGTTCTTTTTACGGAACAGCCGTTTCACCGGCGCGATCAGGCGGTCCAGGAAGGTGCGGATCGTCGGGTTGTTGGTAGTCAGCATGATCACGATCAGCAGCACCGCGTACACCAGCATGCGATACTGGCCGAAGTCGCGGAGCATTTCCGGCAGCACGGTGAGGGCCGTCGCGGCGATGACCGCGCCGAGCGTGTTGCCGATGCCGCCCAGCACCACGAAGACCAGCACGTTGATGGACTGGTCGAACTTGAATTTAGAAGCCACCAGCGTACTGTAGTTGAGGCCGTACAGCGCCCCCGCCATACCGGCCATGATCGCGCTGGTGACAAAGGCCATCATCCGGTACTTGGTGATATTGATGCCCACGGATTCCGCCGCGATGCGCGCGTCGCGGATGGCCATGATGGCGCGGCCGGAACGGCTGTTGATCAGGTTCAGGATTACCACCAGGGCAATGATGATCAGGATGAAGCCCGCGGTGAAGGTCGCGATCTTCTTGACGCCCACCGCGCCGTTGGGGCCGTTCAGCAGCAGCGTGCCGGGCAGTTTGTTGTTCAGGAAGCCGAAATAAAGGCCCTGCCCTTCCACGGAGACGTATACGCAGTCCATGACGTTGCGGATGATCTCACCGAAAGCCAGCGTCACGATGGCCAGATAGTCGCCCTTCAGGCGCAGTACGGGGATGCCGATCAGCACGCCGGCAACGCCGGCCAACAGGCCGCCCGCCGCCATGGCGAGCACCAGGCGCAGGGTCACGTCCTCCATCTGAAAAGCGTTCAGCAGCCAGCCGGACACCACGATGCCTGTAAACGCGCCGACGCTCATAAAGCCGGCATGACCCAGGCTCAGTTCGCCGGAAATGCCCACCACCAGGTTCAGAGAAACCGCCATGACGATCCAGCAGCAGATGGGGATGAGCTGGTTCCTGAGGGAGCGGGTCATCTGCCCGGTGCTGATCATGTACTGGCAGATCAGGAACGCCGCGATGACCAGGCCAAAGGTGACCGCGTTGTAAATCAGTTTCTTTCTCTTCGCTCTCATGCCGCTCACCTCACACTTTCTCCCGGATCTGCTTGCCCAGCAGGCCGGTCGGCTTGACGAGCAGCACCACGATCAGCACCGCGAACACGATGGCGTCTGCCAGCTGCGTGGAAATGTAAGCCCTGCTCAGAATCTCAATGATACCCAGCAGCAAGCCGCCCACCATGGCGCCCGGAATCGAGCCGATGCCGCCGAATACCGCAGCAGTGAACGCCTTGATGCCCGGCATGGAACCCGTGTAGGGGTCAAAAATCGGGTAGGCGGAGCACAGCAGCACACCGGCGATGGCCGCCAGCGCGGAGCCGATGGCAAAGGTGAGCGAGATCGTACGGTTCACGCTGATGCCCATCAGTTCGGCAGCGCCGCGGTCCTCGGAAACGCAGCGCATGGCCTTGCCCAGCTTGGTCCGGTTGATGAACAGGGTCAGCAGCACCATGATCACGACGTTCGCCAGGATGGTCACCAGCGTAACGCCGCTGATTTTCAGCTGTCCGCCGAACAGGGAAATCCCCGGCATCCCGATGATCTGCGCCGGGTAGTTCTTGGGATCGGACTTGAAGATCAGCAGGGCGAGGTTCTGCAGCAGGTAGCTCATACCGATGGCGGTGATCAGTACCGCCAGGGAGGTCGCCTGCCTGAGAGGCCGGTAAGCGGTGCCCTCGATCACGACGCCCAGGACGGTACAGAAGACCATGGCCGCCAGGATCGAAACCACCGGCGGAAGCCCCCAGTACTGGAACGCGCAGAAAGATACGTACGCGCCGACCATAATGACGTCGCCGTGCGCGAAGTTCAGCATCTTGGCGATGCCGTACACCATGGTATAGCCCAGCGCGATAATGGCGTAGATGCTGCCCAGGCTCAGGCCGTTCACCAGGTTGGAAAGAAAGAACATCGAATCACCCGTTTCCCGGAGTCCGCGCGCACCCGCCGCGGAACCCCTATTTACAAAACGATTATAAGGCAATCAGCATCAGCGGATACCGCTGATACTGGTTACCCTATCCTATCATATCCTGTGTTTGGTTGTAAAGCAAAAAAGCAGCCCGGATCCGGTTCCCGCCGGACCCGGACTGTACAGAATTACTTGTTGAAGCCCACGTAAGCGCCGTTCTGGATGATGACGGCGGTGGGGGTCTTGGTCACTTCGCCGTTGGCGGACCAGGTCATGGTGCCGGTCACGCCCTCGACGGTGATTTCCTGCATGGCCGCGATCATGGCGTCGCAGATATCCGCGTAGGTGGCGCCGTTCTGTACGCCGGCCTTTTCGGCGGCGGCGACCAGCGCGTACACGCCGTCATAGGCGTCCGCCGCGAACTGGTTCGGGATTTCACCGTACTGGGCCTGATAGGTCGCGACGAAGTTCTTGGTCTTCTCGTCCTGCGCGTCGGCAGAGAAGGGGGTCAGCAGCAGCACGCCCTCGGCCAGGCTGGTATCAAAGCCTTCGATGGTCAGGATGCCGTCCATGCCGTCCACGCCGAACCATACCGGCTTGTATTCCACCTGAGCGGCGGTCTGCAGGATCATGGAAGCAGGGCCGTAGTAGATGGGCAGGAAGACCAGCTCAGCGCCGGCGTTCTTGGCGTCGTTCACCTGCACGGTGAAGTCCTTGGTGCTGTCGGTGAAGGTCGTTTCGGAAACGACATCGAGGCCCAGTTCCTTGGCCTTGTCGACGAAGGTCTGGTAGATGCCGGTGGAGTACGCGTCGGCGTTGTTGTAGATCACGGCGACCTTGGTGGGCAGGCCGTTCTGCTTGATGTATTCAGCGGAAGCAGTGCCCTGGGCGGGGTCGGTGAAGCAGACCTGGTACATGTTGTCCTTATCGGCGGTGACAGCGGTGGAAGAAGCGGAAGGCGTGAGCATGAACACACGGTCTTCGTACGCTTCAGCGCTCACGGCGATGCAGGGGGAGGTGGTGGTGGTGCCCAGGATCATCTGCGCGCCGTCGTCCAGTGCCTTGGAATAGGCGTTTACGGACGTTTCCGCATCGTGCGTATCGTCATAGGTGGTGTATTCCACGCGGTATTTGCCGCCGGCGGCGTTGATTTCGTCCGCGGCGATCTTGCCGCCGTTGCTGGTGGCGTTGCCGTATACGGCAGCCGCGCCGGTCAGCGGGCCGATGTGGGCGATCTTCAGGGTAATGGCTTCCTCGTCAGCGAGGACAGTCGCACAGGACAGCAGCAGCGCTGCCGCCATCAGCATAGCCAGCAATTTCTTCATGTTCGTTTCCTCCTTCAGAAATGAGACTCAGAATGTATCCGACGGAACGCCAATTAAACCGTTCTGTTGCGGATTTGCCCTATTATACGCACGTTCAACGCAATAATCAAGCAAAACGTCTGTGTTTTTCATGTATTTTGTTGTCATCAGCGAAGAAACGTGGTATACTGCTTCAATCCATCCGAAAGGCAGGTGCTTAGTCTATGAAGAAGTACAGAGTCGGCGTCATCGGCGCGACAGGTATGGTCGGCCAGCGGTTCGTGACGCTTTTGGAAAATCACCCCTGGTTCGAGCTCGCCGCGGTCGCAGCCAGCGCCCGCAGCGCGGGAAAGACTTATGAAGAAGCTGTCGGCAGCCGCTGGCTGCTGAAGACGCCGTGCCCGGAATCCGCAAAGAAAATGATCGTGCTGGACGCCGCTGACGTCGAAAAGGTCGCCGCGCAGGTCGATTTCGTGTTCTGCGCCATTTCCGCCACCAAGGAAGAGACCCGGAAGCTGGAAGAAGCTTACGCGAAAGCGGAAACGCCCGTCGTGAGCAATAACTCCGCCTGCCGCGGCCTGTCGGACGTGCCCATGCTGATTCCCGAGATCAATTACGCGCACACAGGCGTTATCGCGGCACAGCGCCGCCGCCTGGGCTGTGAGCGCGGTTTCATCGCCGTCAAGCCCAACTGCTCCATCCAGAGCTACGTGCCGGCGCTGACGCCCCTCCTCCCCTACGGGATCGAGAAGATCTCCGTCTGCACCTACCAGGCCATCAGCGGCGCGGGCAAGACCTTCGAAACCTTCCCGGAGATCATCGACAACGTGATCCCCTACATCGGCGGCGAGGAAGAAAAGAGCGAGCAGGAACCCCTCAAGATCTGGGGTAGCCTGAACGCGGACGCTTCCGCCATCGTGCCGGCCGAAAGCCCCGTCATCAGCGCGCAGTGCCTGCGCGTGGCGGCTTCCGACGGTCATATGGCGGCCGTGTCCGTCAGCTTCGCCAAAAAGCCGGAATTCCAGGAAATGCTGGATGCCTGGGCCAACTGGAAGACCCTGCCCCAGGAGCTGGGCCTGCCCAGTGCCCCCAAGCCCTTCGTGCAGTACATGGCGGAAGACAACCGCCCGCAGACGAAGCTCGACCGCGACTTTGAGCGCGGCATGGGCGTCAGCGTGGGCCGGCTGCGTCCCGACCGCATCTTCGACTGGCGCTTCGTGTGCCTGTCCCACAACACCCTGCGCGGCGCCGCGGGCGGCGGCGTGCTCTCCGCCGAGCTGCTCTGCGCGCAGAACTATATCCAGCGCAAGGAATCCTGAGGTGATTTATGGGTAAAGCCCTGTTCACCGGCGCGGCCACCGCGCTGGTCACCCCTTTCAAAAACGGTGAAGTCGACGTTCCGGCTTTTGACCGCATGGTCGAACGCCAGCTGGAAGCGGGCATCCAGGCCCTGTTTCCGGTCGGCACTACCGGCGAGCCGGCGACACTGACCGTCGAAGAATGGGAACTCGTCATCCGCCGCACGGTGGAGATCTGCCGCGGCCGCATTCCGGTCATCGCCGGCACCGGCGGCAACAACACGAAGGACGTGATCGAACGCGCCGCGCGTGCCAAAGCGCTGGGCGCTGACGCGCAGCTCTGCGTGACGCCCTACTACAACAAAACGACGCAAGGCGGCCTGTTCGCCCACTATCAGGCGATCACTGAAAACAGCGCCCTGCCTGTCATCGTATACAGCGTTCCCGGCCGTACGGGCATGAGCATCGCGGTGGATACCTGCGTGCGCCTTTCCCGCCTCAGCCAGATCATCGGCCTCAAGGAAGCCGGCGGGGACGTGGGCCGGACCATCGACATCCTCGCTGCCTGCGGCGGCGCCCTGCCCGTCTACTGCGGCTCCGACGAGATCACGGTACCCATGCTTGCCGCCGGCACGTCCGGCGTCGTATCGGTGCTGAGCAACGCGGTGCCGGAAGCGGTCACAGGCATGACCGCCGCCTGGTACGCCGGGGATACTTCCGCGGCTGCCGCGCTTCAGATCAAGTACCAGCCGCTCGTCCGCCTGCTGTTCAGGCAGGTCAGCCCCATCCCGGTCAAAGCGGCGCTGGCAGCCATGCGCCTGTGCGAGAACAGCCTGCGCCTGCCGCTATTCCCGCTCACGGAAGAAGAACAAGCCCCGCTGCTGGCGGAACTCAAGAAACTGGAGATCATTGAATGAACAGGATCCTTTTGTGCGGCGCACTTGGCCGCATGGGCCGCGAGATCGCGCACGCCGCGAAAGAATACGGCTTTGAAATCGCCGCGGGCGTCGATTATTCCGCTGCCGAGAACACCGGTTTCCCGCTGTATACCGGCTTTTCGGACGCGATTCAGGAAAATGCCGACGTCATCGTCGACTTTTCCCGCGCCGCTGCGCTGCCGGGCCTGCTGGAATACGCTGTGGCGCACAAGCTGCCCTGTGTGCTCGCCAGCACCGGCTACGGCGAGAAGGAAAACCAGCTGATCAGCGAGGCCGCGAAAGCAGTGCCCGTGTTCGTCAGCGCGAATATGTCCGTGGGCGTCTACGTGCTCAAAAAGCTCATCCGCGCCGCGAAGGAAATGCTCCCGCAGGCGGATATCGAAATCATCGAAAAGCACCACCGCCAGAAGGAAGACTCCCCCAGCGGCACCGCTGCCGCCCTGTTGCAGGCGCTGACCGACGAAGATACGCGTGTCGTATACGGCCGCCATGGTCTGGACACGAAGCGCAAGAGCGGCGAGATCGGCGTGCATGCCGTCCGCGGCGGCACGCTCTGCGGCGAACACGAAGTGGACTTCCTGATGGACAACGAGGTCATCAGCATTTCCCACAGCGCACAGAACCGCGGCATCTTCGCCAGCGGCGCGCTCCGCGCCGCGAACTTCCTGCTCGGCAAACCGGCCGGCCTGTACGGCATGGATGACCTGATGGACAAGCAGGCATAATGATCGACCGCCGCGCTTTCTACGGCCGCCTGCGCAGGCTGGCCCTGCCCTTTGCGCTTCAGAGCCTGATGCTGGCGCTGGTCGCTGCATGCGACGCGCTGATGCTGGGCCAGGTCGCCCAGGAGCAAATGACTGCCGTCTCGCTCGCGACCCAGATCCAGTTTGTCCAGAACATGTTCCTGAGCGCGGTCACGGCCGCCGGCGCGATCCTCGGCGCGCAGTACTACGGCAAAGGGGATCTCGCGACCATCCGTTCGCTCTTCAACCTGACGCTGCGTTTCTGCGGTCTGATTTCCATACTGTTTTTTACCGCGTGTGAGCTCTGCCCCGAGCAGCTCATGCGCGTTTTTGCGCATGACGAAACCCTCATCAGGATCGGCGCGGAGTATCTGCGCATCGCCGGCTGGTCTTACCTGCTGACGGGAATTTCCGAATGTTACCTGGCCGTCATGCGCGTCACGGAGCACGTTTCCGTCAGCGTTCTGATCAGCTCCTCCGCCGTCGTCCTGAACATCCTGTTCAACGCCGTTTTCATCTTCGGCCTCCTGGGCATGCCGAAAATGGACGCCCGGGGCGCCGCGCTCGCGACTACGCTTTCCCGCGTGATCCAGGTGACCCTGTGTCTGACCATCACCCGGCTCAGGCACTATCTCACTCCAGCCTGGCGCGCTTTCTTCCGGACTGACCGCCTGCTCTTTTCCGACTTCTGGCGCCAATGCCTTGCCCTCATGGGCGGGTCGCTGCTCTGGGGCGTCGGTTTCACCTCGTATACCGCCATCATGGGGCACATGGGCGTGAACGCAGCCGCGGCCAATTCCGTCGCCGCCGTCGTGCGCGACCTGATCTGCTGCGTCTGCAACGGCATCGCCAGCGCGGCCGGCATCATGGTCGGCAACGAACTCGGCGCGGGTCGGCTCGAAACGGGCAAGCAGTACGGCATCAAGCTGAAGAATATCTCCTGGGTCATCGGCTTCAGCTCCACGGCGATCGTACTAGCACTGACGCCTCTGGTCGTGCGCATGGTCATCCTGACGGACGAGGCCCGCAGCCTCCTGACCGGGATGATGGTCATCATGGCGATCTATATGATCGGGCGCTGCGTGAACACCGTCACCATCAACGGCGTGCTGGACGGCGGGGGCGACACGGTCTTCGATATGTACAGCCTGGCTGTGACCATGTGGGGCATCGCGATCCCGCTGGCCCTGCTCGGCGCGTTCGTTTTCCACTGGCCGGTACTCGCGGTTTACGCCTGCACCTGCCTGGACGAGGTCGGCAAACTCCCCTGGGTCATGTACAGGTTCAGGAAGTACAAGTGGATCAGGAACCTGACGAGGTAATTCGGAATCAGGATTCACGTCTAAAACACTCTGCCTGACAAGGCCTAGTGTTTTTTATATGCTGTTGCCCATAATATTGGGAAACGTATATGAATAAAACATAACTTTGTTTCTGAGAAACAACACATTGACCGATACTATAAATCATGGCATAATAAACTGCATATATTCGTTTGGAGGTGGAATATGATTGAGCTTACAACAAATAAGAATAATATTATTAAAAAGAGAATTACTATCGTTCTGCTCATAGCGCTTATTGTAATACTATATACTATAATACGGCCGATTCTTACCAATCCGGAAACATATAAGAATTCGTATACATACTTAAATGAAAAACTGTCCAATGCAAAAATGCTCACATTAGGTTCATCCAGTGCTTCCTTGATCGTCAGTCTCCTTCCTGAAGACGCTGGAACACCTATTGCAAACGAATTGGCAGAACTTTCAGGATATCTATTGATTGTCGTCTCAGTTATCTTTATGGAACAATACTTGATGACAACTGTTGGATTCGTTGCCAGTTCAATAATACTACCTATAGCGTGCCTATTTGGAATAATCGCGACTCTCATAGAGTCGGAAAGCAAAACAAAACTGAAAGAGTATGCAACCCGCCTTGCTATATTTGGAATATGTATAACGCTTGTTATACCGATTGGATGCTTCTGTGGACAGAATATTGAAGCAATGAATTCATTATCAATTGAGACTGCACTTAATGATGCAAAACAAGCAAATGAAATAATAAAATCTATACCAAATGAAACTCAGAACAAAAATATATTTGAACGAGTAGGTGACTTTTTTGCAAGTCTTTGGAATAATGCTTCGGAAGCATATGAATGGTCAAAGTCTGTATTAAGCGATTTTCTTTCGTCTATTGCTGTAATGCTAATAACAACCATTGCCATTCCTCTGCTCGTATTCTTTTGTTTCTTATGGTTAATTCGTTTTATAACAAAAAGGGACTTTGTTAAACTAATCCTGGGTTTTCAAAACAAACACCTCAATTAACTACTGCTACCATGCTAAATAATGAAAATAGCGGTGCAAAGAAAGGTCGTAATACTATTCAATAGTTATGTATATATCACCCGCAAATCATGTACCGAATGAAAAATATAAGTAGGTCAGGAACCTAACGGGGTAACAACTTTTGAGGGAGAAATTTGTTTTAAAACGAATTATACCAAATAACTTTTCGTTTATACCAAATAACTATTCATTTAAAACAAATAACACTAATACTTGCAGAGATTCAGCGTATGAACTGCTGACATATCATATCGTCAGCATTATCTAGTTTCTAATTTCGAATTAATGTCGGAGGCCCACCTTGATCACAACCATTCTCTGGGACGTCGACGGAACACTGCTGGACTTCAAGGCAGCAGAAAGCGCCGCTGTCCGCTCGCTGTTTAACGAGTTCGGCCTGGGCGAATGCACGGACGCGATGATCCAGCGCTATTCCGCCATCAACGAGGTCTTCTGGCAGCGGCTCGAACGGAACGAGCTCACGAAACCGCAGGTGCTGGTCGGACGGTACGAGCAGTTTTTCAGCGAGATCGGCATTGATCCCGGGCTCGCCCCGGCGTTCAACGAACGCTACCAGGTGAGGCTTGGCGACACGATCGTCCACCGCGACGACAGCCTGAACCTGGTCAAAGCCCTGCGCGGCAGGGTCCGGCAGTACGTCGTCTCCAACGGCACAGTCGTGGCGCAGAGCAAAAAGTTGACACGCTCCGGTCTCGGTGCGCTGATGGACGGCATATTCCTGTCCGAAAAGCTGGGCGTGGAAAAACCCAACGACGGCTTCTTTGAAAAGGTATTCTCCGCTATCCCTTCCGTCCGCCCCGAGGAGATCCTCATCGTCGGCGACTCGCTGACCAGCGACATCCAGGGCGGTATCAACGCGGGCATCAAAACCTGCTGGTACAACCCCGACCGAAGGCCCGTTCCGGAAGGCTATACCATCGATTATGTCATTACGGATCTCCATGAGGTCATTCCGATTCTCAGAGGTGAGCCCGCATGAATCTCCACGCTTACTGGGAAGCGGCGCTGAAACAGCGGCGTGATGAACTGGCGGCCTGCTTCGCTCCGGACGCCATCATCCGCTGGCACTGTACCGGCGAAATGTTCACTGTCGAAGAGTTCATCCGCGCCAACTGCGACTATCCCGGCGAATGGGACGGCTGCGTCGAGCGTGCGGAACAGACGCCTGCAGGCTGCGTCACGGCGGTCAGGGTCTGGCCCGCGGACCGCTCCGCGTCGTACCACGCCGTCAGCTTCTTTACCCTGAAAAACGGCCTGATCGCCGCCCTCGACGAATACTGGGCGGACGACGGAGAACCGCCCGCCTGGCGTCAGGAGATGGGGATCGGCCGGCCGATCATTCGTTGAAGAAAGAAGAGAAGGTGATCCCATGAGAAAAACTCTGGTTTCTGTTCTGCTGCTTACAGTCATCGTCCTTGCCTGCATTGACGCTTCCGCCAACAGCTGGGGGCTCACCGGCGCGCTGTACGGGGCTGTGGAAAGTTCCAAGGCCTGGGACGATTATTCCACCCTGAGCAATCAGCAGGGACCTTTCGCCGTGATGGCAAACCGCTACCACAACGCCCTCTTCTATGTGGACGGCAGCGACCGGCTGCACGTGTACACCACGGCCGTCTATCAGCCCGGGGCCAAAAAGAAAGACCCGAAGCTGGGCTACGACGGGCAGACCCTGGACATCCGCTACAGCGACCGCGAGTATTACGAATTCACCAACTGGAACGGGGAATTCCAGCTCGCGAAAGCGGAAATCGACGGTTTCCGCGTGACGGGTGTCGCCGGGGAGAACGGTTTTGCTTACCAGTACCGGGCTGAAGAAAGCGGGACAACGGAACAGCTGGTCCTTCCCGAGAAGATCCTGCTGTCCGGCTTCAATATCGAACTCTTCCCGCATTCGTTGGAAGAAGTCCGGCACAGGAACTATATGCAGGCGCGTTTCGACAGCGGGCTCAACTGCCTCGGAACCGCTGCGACAGGCGGCAGCTATGACGCGGACCGCCCCGGAAGGCTGCTGCAGCCGAAAAAGAAAGGGACCGCTGCCGTATACAGCGCTCCCTACGGCAAATCCTCCTGGCGGGCAGGCAAAGGCAAGGCTGCCGTCGGCCTGAGCGGAGATATGTGGCTGCTGTCAGAGTTCAGGAACGAGGACGGCACATCCTACGCTTGCATCCGCTACAGCGTCAGCGGCCGCACTCAGCGGATCGGCTACGCCCTGTGCAGGGATCTCGGGCTGCCCGAAATTACTGAGCAAAGCAACGAACCCGGTCGCTCCTTCGTGCACATCGACGTCACAGCGGCAGCCGACACCTATCTGACAGATGATCCCGACGTGAGCCAGTTCAGGCAGTTTTCCGTCCCGAAGGGCACGCAGTTCACCTGCCTGGGCCTGTACAACAATGATTACGCCTATGTCTCCGCGGGGGTGAAGAACGGGAAATTCGGCCACGGCGGTGAAGCCGTCTGGGGCTTCATCCCGGTCCGCGACCTGGAACCGACGTTCCGGGAAAAGCTGACCTCCGTCATGGAACAGCTTGCCGGCGACTGGATCCTGGAAGCTGGCGGCAGCCTGGCACCCGACATCCTGCACTTTAATGCCGACGGCAGCTTTACCGCGGGCAGCAGCGAAATGGAAGAAGGCGAAGACATCGTCATTGAAGGCGCCCAGTCCGGTACCTGGTATGTGACCGCGTATGATCCTGCCATGAATCTTTACTGGATGGAAACGCCCTATGAAATGACCCTGCTGTTCGACAACGGCAGGGCAACCGTCCGGGGGCTGACAACCGAAGACAGCGGATTCAGCCTGCTCTTCTGGGAAGGCGGCGCCGGGTACGTCCGGCTCGAAGATTTCCCGGCGTCCGGCGACGGCAACGGCTGATCGAGACGGCTTATTTTATCGGCTGATATGCCGGATCCGGCAGTTCCAGACTACCCTCGGGCATATTCGTAACGACTTCATAGTTAGCCCATCCTGACTGCCAGAGCGCCATGACCATCCGTTCCTGGCGGCCGGTCAGAAAACACAGCGCTCCGTCCGGACCCATCACGCATACCGCGGTCCCGAGCGCGTCGAGCAGCGCAGCTTGTTCTCCGACGAGCGTCACAGACGCGATGCCAGCCTGCACGCCGTTTTCGTCCGGCCGGTTGATCGGCCAGCCCGTCCGGGGATCGATCAGATGGCACCAGTGAACGCCGTCCGCGTCATAAGCGTGGGCGGCGTCGCTGCTTGTAGCCAGCGAACCGTTTTCCACGCTGAAGCGCGCGTATTCCGTGCCCGCGTTTTCCGTAGCGCGCGGCTTGCCCGCCGTCACCTGATAGGGCTTTCCTTCCCGGCCGCCGAGGAAGGTCATCGAGCTGTCCCCGCAGATGAAATATCCCTCCGTATATCCGCGGCTGAGCAGCAGTTCGCGCACCCGGTCGCAGGCGTAGCCCTTGGCGATGCCGCCCAGGTCCAGCTGCGCTTCTATCGTAACGCCGTCCACGCTCACGGAAGGCGTATGTTTGATGAGCAGGCAGCTGTTCTCCGTTTCAGCCAGTTCGACGCCTTTGAGGCCGACCAGCGGCAGAAGCGCTTCGATGTGCGCCGCTTCCGGCGGCATGGGATGCCCGTCCTTCAGCGGGCGGTCATAGGGCAGTGCGACCCGGTAAGCGCCCGTGTTGAACCGCGGGGAGAACCCCCACAGGTCTACCAGCGGATAGACCGTGGGGTCGTACAGGCCGCCAGTCAGTTCATACGCCTCAAGCGCGCATCTGAAAACGTCCGCGGTCAGGGCGGAAACCGGCACGCTTTCCCCTGCCTTCAGCCGGTTGAAACGCGCAATATCAGAGTTTTCGTCGGATACCGACACGGCACGGTCGATTTCTTCGAGCAGTCCTTTGACCGCTGTCCAGGTTTCCTGCGCGCCTTCCGTTTCATACAGGCGCAGCATGGACACCGTTCCGAAATAATCCGAAGTATACCGCATGAAGGACGTTTCCGCGCTCGCCGGGAACACGGACGCCATAAAGAGGACCAGTATCAGCGCGCAGAAACGTTCTATCATGCCGGATCAACCTCTTTCTCCACACGGGTCATACAATGGGGGTATACATGTATTATAATACATACTTTTCAACCGTCAAGTACTTGACGGCAATGACTGTTCAGCGTTATAATATTGTAAGCGCAAATAAACAGCGCAAGAAAGGAAGTATATCGTTATGAAGAAGCTGATCGCACTGATTCTGGCTGTGTTGATGCTCTCTCTTCCTGTGCTGAGCCTGGCTGAAGAAGCGGCGTATAATCCCGCCGGATTCATCGACTGGTTCAACGAGAGCAACCTGTGGATGACCGTTGCCAACGGCCACTGGTCCACTGATCCCGCCGACAAGATCACCGACGAAGAACTGGAAGCCATCTTCAGCGTGGCGACCAAGCAGCAGAACGCCGTCCACTGGACGCCCTGGTACTTTGTCGTCATCAAGGACACCGAAGAACAGCAGAAGATCCTGGGCGATTACTGGGACAAGCCCGAAAACGAAGCCACTGACGGCACCGTCACCGTGCTGTGCCTGGCCGACCAGATCCTGACCCAGGAAGAGGGCCATGTGACCCCGTATGACGGCTACTACATGCCGACCACCTTCGCATACTATGACAGCGGCCTGACCTGCAGCCTGCTGGGCGTCGCCGCCGCCGCGCCGGGCTACCAGACCCACTACTTCGGCTCCATCTACGGCGAATATGCGCCCAAGGACGTAGCGGACGGCAAGTATCAGTCCATGAGCCGTTACATCAGCGACGAAGACCTCCGTACCTGGGGCTTCGCGGGCCGCGTGTTCCCCGTCAAGGGCAACTGCGTATTCGTCTGCGCCATGGTCATCGGCAAGCCCGCCGCGGGTGAGACCATCGAAACCTGGGGCAGCAACCACATCCGTCCCGCGAACTGGAAGATCTGGGACGGCACCGATTATTCCACCCAGACCGTCGCCGCGCCTGCTGAAGAAGCTGCTCCTGCTGAGGAAGCCGCTCCCGCCGAAGAAGCCCCCGCAGCTGACGGCGTGACCGCCACTGCAGTCGGTTTCGGCGGCGGTGAGATTTCCCTCACCGTGACCTGCGACGCCGAAGGCAAAATCGCGACCCTCGCGATCGACGCCAATTCCCAGACCCCCGGCCTCGGCCAGAAAGCCATGGAAGATGATTTCATCGCCCAGTTCATCGGCAAAGCCCTGCCCGTGAACGCGGCTGAAATCGACGCGATCGCCGGCGCCACCATCACCACCAACGCCGTAATCGAAGCGCTGAACAGCCTGGCAAAGTAAATCATAATCAGCCGTTTGCCGTCCCGGAGCGATCCGGGGCGGTTTTTTATATTGCACCGCACCGGAGGTTTCGGTATAATAGATCCGCCGTCACGGCAAGGAGGAAATTGATTTGGATTATACCGCTATCCTCGCTGAGGAGTTTTCACAGAACCCGCAATATCTGCAGGCGGTCATCGACCTGCTGGATCAGGGGAACACCATCCCCTTCATCGCCCGCTACCGCAAGGAAATGACCGGCGCCATGGACGACCAGCTTCTGCGCGAGCTGAGTGAACGCCTGGAATACCTGCGCGGGCTGGACAAGCGCCGCAGCGAGATCGAGAAAGCCCTGACAGAACAGGGCGTATTCACCGAAGAACTGGCAGACAAGCTGGCTGCCGCCCGCACCATGACCGAGCTTGAGGACCTCTACAGGCCTTATCGTCCCAAACGCCGCACCCGCGCGACCGTCGCCCGGGAACAGGGTCTTGCCCCGCTGGCGGAAATGCTGCTCAGCCAGGAGCCGGGTATCGACGTTCAGGCGGAAGCGGAGCGTTATATCGATCCTGAAAAAGGCGTGAACGACACAGAGGCCGCGCTGGCCGGCGCCCGAGACATCCTGGCGGAAACCTTCAGCGACGACGCGGAGACCCGCAAACGCCTGCGCGAGCTGCTGATGCGCGAAGGCGTGATCCGAAGCGTCCGCGCCTCCGAGGAAGAATTGGACGCCGCCCAGGTATACAGCATGTATTTTGAATTCAGCGAGCCCGTCGGCACGCTGCCCGCCCACCGTATCCTGGCTCTCAACCGCGGCGAGCGCGAAGAAGCGCTCAAGGTCAGCGTGGACATGCCCAACGACCGTGCCGTTCAGATCATCCGCCGCGCTTACGTCCGGCCCGGTTCCACGGCTACCCCGCAGGTGGTCCTGGCCTGCGAAGACGCCTGGGCACGCCTGCTCGCCCCCTCCATGGAACGCGAGATCCGCAACGAGCTCACTGACCGCGCCAACGTGCAGGCGATCAGGGTCTTTTCCGACAATCTTCACCAGCTGCTGATGCAGCCGCCCATCAAGGGCAAGGTCACCCTGGGCGTGGACCCGGGATTCCGTACCGGCTGCAAGCTGGCCGTCGTCGATGAGAACGGCAAAGTGCTGGATACCGGCGTCGGCCACTTCACCCTCCCCGGACAGGAAGCCGCCAAGGCCGCGTCTGCCAGGCTGATCAAGAGTTTTGTCAAAAAGTACGGCGTCACCGCCATCGCCATTGGGAACGGCACCGCCTCGCGCGAAAGCGAGCAGTTCATCGTCTCCCTGCTGCCGGAGCTGCCCGGCGTGGCCTACATGATCGTGAGCGAGGCCGGCGCCTCCGTGTACTCCGCCAGCAAACTGGCTGCCGAGGAATTCCCGGACTTCGACGTCACCCAGCGCAGCGCGGTCTCGATCGCCCGCCGCATGCAGGACCCGCTGGCCGAGCTGGTCAAAATCGAACCCAAGGCCATCGGCGTGGGCCAGTACCAGCACGACCTCAAGCAGGCGGAGCTGACCCAGGCCCTGGACGGCGTGGTAGAACAGTGCGTGAACCAGGTGGGCGTGGAAGTATCCACCGCATCCGCCGCTTTGCTTTCCCACGTGGCCGGCATCGGCCCGAAGCTGGCGCAGAACATCGTCGCCTATCGTGATGAAAACGGCATCGCCTCCCGCGCTGCCCTCAAGAAAGTGCCGAAGCTGGGTGCAAAAGCCTTTGAACAGTGTGCGGGCTTCCTGCGCGTGGCCGACAGCAAAAACCCGCTGGACGCGACCGCCGTACATCCGGAAAGCTACGATGCGGCCAAGGAACTGTTGAAGCTGCTCGACTGTCCGCTGACCGCCCTCAAAAAAGGCGGCATTGCCGGCATCGGGGAAACTGCCCGTGCCTACGGCCTTGAAAAGCTGGCGGAAACCCTGAGCATCGGCCTGCCGACCCTGAACGACATCCTCTCCGAACTGCAGAAGCCCGGCCGCGACCCGCGCGACGAACTCCCCCAGCCCGTGCTGCGCCGCGACGTGCTGGCCATGGAAGACCTGCAGCCCGGCATGGAACTGACCGGCACCGTACGCAACGTGATCGACTTCGGCGCGTTCGTGGACATCGGCGTCCATCAGGACGGACTGGTGCATATCTCCCAGCTTGCCGACCGCTTCGTCAAGCACCCCTCCGACGTGGTGAAAGTCGGCGACATCGTGAAAGTCTGGGTGATGAGCGTCGACCTGAAAAAGAAACGAATCGCTCTCACCATGAGGAAGCCCGGCTGAAGCCGACACAGTGCCATCGTTTACTTTCCGTCTGACAGGAGATGAATCATGAGCAAAAAAGCAACCCGCCTGATCGCTGCCTGGATTATACTGCTGGCAATGGCGATGAACGGCGCCGCATTCGCCGGGGAAGATTCCGCGCCCATGCCGGTACTGACCGCGAAAACCGCCGGCGAATCCTTCGAACAGGGATCCAAAGTGAGTGCAAACGAGGTTTGTGTCGTCAACCTCTCCGGAACATGGTACGAGATGGGACGCCAGTACGGCGCGCTGATGAAAGCCGAGCTGGCAGAAGTCTACGACTTCGTTGAAACGATCATCGAATACAGCATTGGCAACGCGGAACAGGCGGACAGCATCATCGCTGTCCAGACGTCACAGACGCCTTACAGGATCTGTGAGTTTTTCAGAGGCGCGTCTGAAACCTCCGGTCTGACGATGCGTCAGCTGCAGGCGATCAACGCCGTGGAGCGCATCGGCGGCCTTCCGAAGTGCAGCGCCGCGTTTTGCTGGGGCGGTTATGCCGCCGGTCCGCTGGTCGTCGGCAGGAATTATGATTATTCCGAAGCTTTTGCCCTGCTCAGTGACGATGTCGCGGTGACCGTATATCATCCCGCCGACGGTTCTCTGGCTGTCGCGACCATCGGTTATGTCGGAGAGATCTACGTGGTGAACGGGCTCAATGAAAAAGGCATCTTCATGGAGCTGAACAACGGGAAGCCGTCCGCAAACATCAAATCGCCCGACACCCGGATCACAGGTACCACCATGCTTTTCTCCGCGCTGTTCGAGACCGACGAACTGGACGACTGGGATCTGTTCTTCAATACGGTGAACTGCAGTTCCTCCTATATCATCAACCTGGCGGACCGCTATGAAGCCCGATCTTACGAATGGTGCCCCGTCGGTTGCAAGCAGGGCGGAACCGACCTGCCGGAAGGACTGCTGGTTTCCACCAATTACTATGTCAATCCGGACTGGCTCTTTGCCAGGCCGTCTGACGGTGCGTCCTTCGACAGCATTACCCGGCGCCGCAATCTGATCGCCCTGTGTGAAGCCGAAAAAGGAAAGATCGACGCCGCGAAAATGCGTGAACTCATCGAAACGCCGTTGGAGGATGGCGGAGCGGCGATAGATCTGACCGTCTACCAGATGGTGGCGATTCCCGAGACGCAGATGCTCTGGCTTAACGTCATAGGCGGTTCTGGCTGGACACAGGTCGATCTTTCCGGATTCCTTCAGCACAAAAAAACCGGCGCGCCATTCGTCTTTGCAAAATGACCCGCACCCGTTTTTCCTGTACAAGAATACCCGTCCGGATTCTTCCGGACGGGTATTTCAGCAGTTAAACTTCTCAAAGAATCTGCCGCTTTCATCCGGCATTTTGCTCATCATCCGATTTAAATCGTATTCGAACGAAAAACCGTCCGGCTTTCACCGGACGGTTGCTGTGTTTTATTCAGATCAATACATTCCGCCCATGTCGGGGTTGCCGGCGGGAGCGGGGGCCGGGGGCTCGGGGATGTCGGTGACCAGGCTTTCGGTGGTCAGGACCATCGCGGCCACGGAAGCGGCGTTCTGCAGCGCGCTGCGGGTGACCTTGGTCGGGTCGATGATGCCGCGCTCGATCATGTCGATGTACTCACCCTTGAGGGCATCATAGCCATAGCCGGACTTGCGGCTGCGGCGGATGTTCTCGATGATGACGGAGCCGTCGATGCCCGCGTTCATGGCGATCTGGCGGAGAGGCTCTTCCATGGCGCGCAGGACGATCTGTACGCCGGTCTTGGCGTCGCCCTGGTACTTGGACTGTTCCTCAGCCACCTTCTTGGTGACGTTCAGCAGCGCTACGCCGCCGCCGGGGACGATGCCCTCTTCGACAGCCGCGCGGGTCGCAGCCAGCGCGTCCTCGATGCGGAGCTTGCGCTCTTTCATTTCGATCTCGGTCGCGGCGCCGACATGGATGACGGCTACGCCGCCAGCCAGCTTGGCAAGACGCTCCTGCAGCTTTTCGCGGTCATAATCGCTCTTGGTCTCGGCGATCTGGGCCTTGATCTGCTGGATACGAGCCTGGATGTCTTCCTTCTGGCCGGCACCCTCGACGATGGTGGTGTTTTCCTTGTCCACCTTGACCTGGCGGGCAGTGCCCAGCATATCCATCTTGGCGTCCTTGAGCTCGATGCCCAGTTCGGTGGAGATCACGGTACCGCCGGTCAGGATGGCGATATCCTGCAGCATTTCCTTACGGCGATCGCCGAAGCCGGGGGCCTTGACGGCAACGCAGGTGAAGGTGCCGCGCAGCTTGTTGAGCACCAGGGTCGCCAGGGCTTCGCCCTCGACGTCCTCAGCGATAATCAGCATCTTGCGGCCGGCCTGCACGACCTGCTCCAGCACGGGCAGGATCTCCTGGATGTTGGAGATCTTCTTATCGGTGATCAGGATCATGGGGTTCTCGAGCTCGGCGACCATCTTGTCGGAGTCGGTGACCATGTATGCGGAAGCGTAGCCGCGGTCAAACTGCATGCCCTCGACGGTGTTGAGTTCGGTCTTCATGGTCTTGCTCTCTTCGACGGTGATGACGCCGTCGTTGCCGACCTTTTCCATGGCGTCAGAAATCAGCTTGCCGATTTCCTCGTCACCGGCGGAGATGGAAGCGACCTGAGCGATGGCCTGCTTGCCGGTGATGGGCTGGCTGATTTCCTTCAGCGCGTCCACAGCGGCTTCAGTCGCGGCCTCGATGCCCTTCTTCAGGACCATCGGGTTCGCGCCGGCAGCCAGGTTCTTGATGCCTTCACGGACGATCGCCTGCGCCAGCAGGGTCGCGGTGGTGGTACCGTCGCCGGCCACGTCGTTGGTCTTGGTAGCGACTTCTTTGATCAGCTGCGCGCCCATGTTCTCGAAGGGATCCTTCAGTTCCACTTCCTTGGCGATGGTCACGCCGTCATTGGTGATGAGGGGAGAGCCGTACTTCTTGTCCAGCACGACATTGCGGCCCTTCGGACCCAGGGTGATCTTCACGGTATTGGCCAGCTGGTCGATACCGGACTGCAGAGAGCGGCGGGCATCCTCGCCGTACTTGATTTGCTTTGCCATAATCGTTATCCTCCAATGATTCTCAGATTAATCTTCCACAACGGCCAGAATGTCGCTCTGACGGACCAGGATGTATTCCTGATTGTCCAGCTTGACCTCGGTGCCGGCATACTTGGAATAAATGACCTTCTGGCCTACCTGGACCTGCATCTTGACTTCCTTGCCGTCCACCAGACCGCCGGGACCCACAGCCAGCACTTCCGCCATCTGGGGCTTTTCCTTCGCGGAACCGGGCAGGACGATGCCGCCCTTGGTTACTTCTTCAGTTTCAACATTCTTGATGACCACACGGTCAAACAACGGTTTCACGTTCATAACTCAAACCTCCTTGAGATTTGTTAGCACTCTCAATCGTTGAGTGCTAACCTACGTGCATACTATACTACAAATCGCGCAAGAATACAAGCCCTTTTTGGAATTTTTTATTTTTTTATCGTTTTTTACGCAAGACCGGACACAGTATTGCGATACTATTATATTTACGGAGCGGCCGCCCCGGCACAAACTTCATACAGACTTTGGGTATCCGTGAACTTTCCGTCATAACTGCTGTTCATCACGATGCAGATGTATCGTTCTTCCCGGACAGTGAACACGGAAACCAGGCAATTGCCTGCACGGGAAGTGGTTCCGGTTTTCACGCCCGCCACATTCCCGTTATAGTACACGCTGTTCGCGTGAAGCATCTTGTTCGTGTTTTTTAGGGAAACCGACTTGCCTTCTCTGCTGGTGATCCGGTCCGTCGGCAGATGGCAGATATCCGCCAGAACCGGGTTTTCCAGGAAGACCCTGGCAATTCTGAGGATATCCTCGGCGGTCGTGAGCTGCTTCCTGTCGTCAAGGCCCACCACATTGACCGCAGTGGTATGCACCGCACCGATATCCGCGGCTTTCCGGTTCATTGCATCCACAAATGTTTTGACGGCATCCTTATAAGCCAGCTGTCCGTTCCCCGCCATTTTCCGTCCGCAGTAAACACCCAGGGCATACGCAGCGTCAGCGCCAGACGGCAGCAGCAGGCCTTCCAACAGATCCCGGACAGAAAGCGTCATCCCGTATTCCAGGCCCGCGCGGGCAGCATCCAGCGGAGGGATATAGACCTCCATGCCCAGGAGGACCATTTCATCCGGCTGCGCGATGTCCAGAACGGTCAGCGCTGTCAGCATCTTCAGGGTCGAAGCCGGATAAATGGATTCCGCGCTGCTGACAGCATAGATCACCTGCCCGATTTCATTGTTTTCTTCAAGCCTGACCAGAAGGACATTCCGCGCTTCCAGTGCCAGATCCGATGTATCATAGATCAATGGGGCCGCTGTCGGCGCGGCGGTCGCGGACACGGTATACGTCTCCGGTTCCGGTGTGGCGGCAGGAGCGGGCGTATTCACCAGAGACGCGGTGTTTTCGCGAACCACAGGTTTGGGAATGGTAACGAAATAGTTGACGGTGAAGAGGACTGCTTCCATCGAAACCACGAGGATTATACAAAAACGGTTCAGGAGGTTGTGGCGGTTCCAGGTGCGGGGTATCCGGGGCAGGAGCACGCGGCCCACCCGGGTACGGTCAAATCCGGTCTTCTGTTCCAGGATGCACAGCAGCGCGCCGCCCGTGGCGCCAATGGCGTTCAGGATGATATCATCCACGTCAGGAACACGGTAATTGAACAGCTGCGCAAATTCGACGATCACCGAGAGCACGGCCGCCGTGGCGGCAGACATGAGCACCTGCCATTTCCGCGAACGGTCCTGGTGCAGCAGAACTTCGAAAAAGCCGAGCGGCATGAAAAGCAGGATGTTTCCGAAGAAGTTGAAGGGATGGGCGAGCCATTCTTTCAGAGCGAGTAAAGGCACCAGATTCATCCGTTCCGTGGAGAAAGCGAAGCGACGGAAAAAGTAGACTGGACTCAGAAGCCCATAAAAAAGGAATCCCAGGTACATGGCCAGCATAACCAGCAGGATTTTCAGCCAGACATTTTTCTGCTTTTCCCGCAGCTGTCTGCGAAAAACAAAGACAAGCACAGCTACTGCATAAATCTCGGTCAGCAAGAAGCGTAACCAGGAATCAATGCTCAGCAAAGCCAAGAACCTCCGTCAATTGATACAAGAATACAGAACAGTACTGTTCAAAACAGATCCTCAGCGAGGATCGCGGCATAATACAAATTCTTTTTCTCCTTGCTGTGGCGACAAGTTTATTATATCGGAATCTCTGCCGTGATGCAACACAAAACCACCTCAGATCCAGTCCGGGACATTTTTTTGATTTTTCTTGCGTTTTCAGGGGCAAAATGCTACAATACCTGCGCACGATTCGTACGCAGAGTAGCTTCAGGCGCGTCAAGTGCTCATGAACGGGGAGTTGTCATGAGACGAAGCCGGATCTCCGGCGCGGTGCCTGCGGCGCATCCCGCTGCAAAGCCCAACTGCCTCTGCGAATTGGAAACTCTCATTGGATTGGGATCCATCGAAGGAGGCGGTTTTTGCATGCAGAAAAGCCAAAACAGCAGGAAACTGTACGACACCCCGTTTTCAAAGGAATACTGGGTACAGGCGGCGTCTGAGTTCAAAAATCTCAGGGTGCTCATCTTTGCCGCGCTGATGATCGCGTTGCGCGTGGCGCTCAAATCGCTGAGCATTCCGATCGCGGCCAATCTGCGCATCAACATTGCGTTTTTTATCAACGCCTACGGCGCCATGGTGTTCGGCCCGGTAGTCGCCATCGCGGCGGCTGCGGTCTCGGATACGCTGGGCTGCCTGCTCTTCCCCTCGGGACCGTATTTCTTCCCCTTTGTGCTGACGGAGATCGCCGGATCGCTGATCTTCGCCCTGTTCCTGTACCGCACGAAGATCACGACGCTCAAAGTGACACTTTCCCGGTTCTGCATCGATTTCTTCGTGAATATCGTGCTGAATACGCCGATCATGATGCTCTATTATCAGATGATCCTGGGCAGGAACTACGCGATCTTCGACCTCATGCGCATTGTCAAAAACCTGGTCATGTTCCCCATCGAATCGGTGCTGCTGGTGCTGTTCCTGCGGGTGGTCGTTCCGCCGACGCGCAAACTGGGTTATTTCGTCAGCGATATCGAAGACCTGCGCTTCACAAAGAAAAGCATTATCGCGTTGTCAGTCCTGACCGCCGTCGGCATTGCCGCCGTGGCGCTCTATGTGGCCTTCAAATAAGGAGAACCCCGATGGCTGTAAACAAGCAAGCGATCTTTGATACCCTCCTGGCGACCTATCCTGACGCCAAGCCCGAGCTGGATTTTGAGGACCCCTACCAGACGCTGGTGGCGACCATTCTGGCCGCGCAGTGCACCGACAAGCGGGTCAACCAGGTGACGCCCGCCGTTTTCCGGGATTTCCCCACCCCGGCAGCGATGGCGCAGACCACGCCCGAGATCCTCTTCCCCTACGTCAAGAGCTGCGGCTTCAAGACGAAAGCAGCGAATATCGTCAACGCCTGCAAAATGATCGTCGAGAAGCACGGCGGCGAGGTCCCGCATACCATGGAAGAGCTGACCGCCCTGCCCGGCGTAGGCCGCAAGACGGCCAGCGTGGTATTGTGCTTCGCCTTCGGCATCCCCGCCTTCCCGGTGGATACGCACGTTTATCGGCTGACCCATCGGCTGGGTCTGGTCACCGAAGCGGAAAACACGCCGGACAAGGTGGACGAGGCCATGCGCGCGCAACTCCCGCCAGAGCAGTGGGGGCCGATGCACCATGCGCTGATCTATCATGGCCGGAGGGTCTGTCACTCACAGAAGCCCGACTGCGGCAGCTGCACGCTGGCGCAATACTGTCCCTCATGCCAAAATCACTGAGTTTTTCCATATTCCTATTGAATCCATCCGTCATCATCGGTATAATTCAATAGGAATATTTCTTTTGGGAGGCCCCATATGCGTAACATCCTGCTGATTCTGTTCTGTCTCATGCTTTGCTGCGCCCCGACCGCCCGTGCGGAGGAGAACACGTTGTACGTGAAAGCCGTGGAGAACCTGCCGGAGGACTTCATTTTCGGCATGGACGTCTCCAGCGTGACCGCGCTCGAAAAAGCCGGCGTCCGCTACCGCGACAGCGCGGGCACGGAGCGTGACCTGTTTGAACTGCTGAAAGAGAACGGCGTCGGCTGGATCCGCGTCCGCGTCTGGGTAAATCCTTATGATGATGAAGGCCATGGCTTCGGCGGCGGCAACAACGACCTTGCGACCGCGGTTGAAATCGGAAAACGCGCTTCTGCCGCCGGCCAGCGTCTGCTCGTAGACTTCCATTACTCCGATTTCTGGGCTGATCCCGGCAAACAGATGACGCCCCGCGCCTGGGAAGGCATGAATATCGACGAAAAAGCCGAGGCGCTGTATCAGTATACCGCCGAATCCCTGACCGAACTCAAAAACGCGGGTGCGGACGTCGGCATGGTGCAGATCGGCAACGAAACCAACGGCAAACTCTGCGGCGAGAACGACTGGCAGGACATCGCCGCGCTGATGGCCGCCGGCGCCAAAGCGGTGCGGGAAATCATGCCGGACGCGCTCGTATGCGTGCATTTTACCAATCCCGAAAACGGCGACGCGATGCGCAGCTGGGCGAACGAACTGACATCGCGGTCTCTGGATTACGACGTCTTCGCCACCAGTTATTATCCCTACTGGCACGGCACCCTGGACAATCTGACCCGCGTGCTTTCTGATGTCCGCGAAATGACCGGCAAAGCGGTCATGGTCGCCGAAACCAGCTATGCGTGGACGCTCGAGGACGGGGACTTCTCCGGCAATACCATCGGCGAAGGCGGCAGTTACGAGCACCCCTGGGCGTTCAGCGTCCAGGGCCAGGCGAACGCCGTGCGCGACGTGACCGACGCGGTCGTCCAGGCCGGCGGCATCGGCGTCTTCTACTGGGAAGGCGCATGGGTGCCCACCGGCGGCAGCACCTGGGAGGAAAACCACAAACTCTGGGAAGAATACGGCACAGGCTGGGCTTCTTCCTATGCGGGCAGTTATGATCCCGACGACGCAGGCAAATACTATGGCGGCTGTGCCTGCGACAACCAGGCGATGTTCGATTTCGAAGCGAAAGCGCTGGACAGCCTCAGCGTTTTCCGCCTGATGCGCGAAGGCCAGGAGGCCGCCGTCGTCCCGACCGCGGTCAAAGACGCATCGGTCAACGTTTTGCTGGGCAATGCCCTGCACCTGCCGAACACCGTCGATGCGGTCATGACAGACAATTCGCATACTGCGATCAGCGTGGCCTGGGATCAGGCATCTATAGACAGGGTCGATATCGGCCGTGAAGGCAAGTACACCGTCTCAGGCACAGCGGCCGGAATGCCGGTCAGGTGCACGGTTACGGTTTCCGCGCGCAATTACCTGCGCAACGCCGGTTTCGAAAGCCCGGACACCTCCTGGCGCGCGACCGATCTCGGCAAAACAGCGCAGCTCTATCGGGAGGAAAAGGCCGTCGATTCCAAGGAAGGCAAAGCGCACTGGCATTTCTATTCGGCCCCCGCGAACTCGGTCAGATTCACCCTCGAACAGGACGTGAAGAATGTCCCGGCAGGAACATATACCTATACCATCAGCGTCATGGGCGGCGACTGCGGCGCGCAGACTGTGTACAGTTACGTGCTGATCAACGGCACGGAAGCCGCCCGCTGTGATACCTCTTTCACCAAATGGAACGAATGGCACACCGCTGTGATCGACGATATAGCCGTCGCAGACGGCGACGCGGTGACCGTCGGCCTGTATGTGGAGTGCGCTGGCCCTGGCGCGTGGGGCAAGATCGACGAAGCGTCTTTCAAATGAAGAGGTGTATATGAAATTTGATTTACAGGAACTCAGCTGTCTGATTGCCGTTGCCAATGAGCACAGCTTCACCCACGCGGCTGCGGCGCTGCATATGACCCAGCCCGCTTTGAGCCGTAAAATCAGCGAGCTTGAAAGCCGTCTGGGCGTAACGCTGCTGGAGCGGACCACGCGCATGGTGCGTCTGACAAAAGCCGGGCAGCAGCTGAACAGGTACGCACAGACGATTCTTGAAACCTGTGCTGAGGCAGAAGATGCGATGGCCCGTTTTTCTGCCAGTGAACGCCAGGCTATAGAAATCGGTTACGGCAGCCGCGCTCAGTTCAATTACATGCTCCGACTGATCGACCGGATGCACGATCTCGATCCGGAACAGCGAATCAATGTATCGCATGGCACGACATACGAGCGACTCTATCTGGGCCAACTGGATGCTGCGCTGCTGATGGCCGGTACCATTGCCGGCATGGACTGGGTTGACTATGTCTTGCTGGATAACGGTGGTCTTTCTGTGTTCTTTCCGAGAGGAATGTTCGTCAAAGAGCAAGGAATGCTAAGTGTCGAGGATTTGTATGGTTATCCGCTGATTTTCCCGGAACCGCATATCTCCGAACGCGGGGTACCCTTTATCAGCTTGCATGAACTGATCCAGCGTGAACTGCTGCGAAATCATCTGGATCAGGCACAGTTCCATTCCGGAACAGGACCGGAAGACTTCTGTTCCCGTATCCTGTCCGAGCATCTTCTGGGCATCATGCCCGACTCCTCAAGAATCCTCAACAATGACCTGATCGACTCACTGCCCATCAGGGAATGCCGCAGCGGCTTTGGCATCGCCATTGCCTGGAATAAAGACGCCATAAACCGCCCTGGAATTCAGAATCTCAAAAAAGCCGCCGAATTTATACAATAATTGATATAAATCTCTGCGATTCATGAAAAATCAGCATTTCCCTTTTTGCCAAAAAGATAGTAAAATCGTGTCGAAATGTGGATGGATTCCACAAAAATTCAAAAAAGGGAGATGTTTTTTCATGAAGAAACTGTTTGCCCTGATGCTGTCCGTGTGCATGCTGATCGGCATGCTCAGGCTTGCAAGCGCTGAAGACGCCGTCTTCGAGCAGACCATTGACTGGGATGCCGAGTACGACGTCGTTGTCGTCGGCTTGGGTGCCGCGGGCTGCTCCACGGCGATCGAAGCCTCCAGCCTGGGTGCAAAGGTTCTGGTCCTTGAAAAGGCGCCTGAAGGCTATGTCGGCGGCAACTCTGCCATCTGCGCGCAATGGGCGGCCATGGTTGACGACAAGGAAATGGCCATGACCTACATCAAGTCCATGCGCGAAGGCTTCGAAACCCCCACAGATGAAATGATCGACGTTTATGTCAGCGAACTCATGAACAACGAACAGTGGCTCAAAGACCTGGGCGGCCCCAACGTCTCCCGATTTGAGCGCATCGAGTTCCCGGAGATGGACGGCGCGGGCGGCATTTTCCCGCTGACCATCGACGGCAACAACGGCATGGGCGCGGGCGGCATCAAGCCCAGCGGCCAGATGTACAAATTCCTCAAGCGCAAGGCTGAATCCGCCGAGAACGTCACCATCTGGTACGAAGCGCCGGCCAAGCACCTGATCCAGGATCCGGCCACCAAAATGATCCACGGCGTCGAAGCCGAGATCGACGGCCAGCCCGTACGCATCCGCGCCCGCGGCGGCGTGGTCCTCTGCTGCGGCGGCTACGAGAACAACCCGCGCATGCTGGAAGACTTCAACGACGTCCATGATTCCCCGTCCCTCGGCCACTGCGTATACAACACCGGCGACGGCATCATCATGGCGCTGGAAGTCGGCGCGCGCCTCTGGCATATGGCCAACATCGTCGGCCCGAACACCGGCTATCGCTATAAGGACACCGACGCGATGACCTTCGGCGCTTCCGCCGGCAAGGGCCTGCTGATTGGCGGCGACGGCGCGACCTATGTGCCGTACAGCCGGAAGGGTGGCCACGGCAAATCCTATTTCTTCGGCACCTATAAACTGTCCCTGTATCCGCAGCGCGCTTTCGCGATCTCCGACTCCGTCTCCGTACACGCGGCGACCATCCACAACTCCTTCAGCGAAGGCAACAACTGGGAAATCGAGCACGGCTTCTTTGAAACCGCCGATACCCTCGAAGAACTGGCCGCAAAGATCAACGTGCCCGCGGAGACCCTGCTGGCTTCTGTGGAAGCTTTCAACGCGACCGCTGAGTACCCGATCAAGACCGCGCCTTTCTATTCCATCCCGATCAGCCACTGCGTCGGCAACACCCAGGGCGGCCCGGAACGCAACGTCCGCGGCGAAATCGTCGCGCTGGACGGCACGCCGATCCCGCACCTGTATGAAGCGGGCGAGCTGGGCGACATCTGGAGCCACTGCTATCAGGCCTCCTGCAACATCGGCGGCGGCATGGCCTTCGGCCGTATCGACGCCCGCAACGCGGTCGCCGGCATCGGCGATACCTGGGCCGGCAGCGTCATGGAAGGCAAGACCCCCTATGAGCGCAAGGTCGAGGAAAAGACCTTCGAAGCCGGCGAGAACCAGTACATCGGCCAGGGCGAAGGCAAGAGCCCCGTTCCGATCACCGTCCGCGTGACCATGGTCGGCGACGACATCACCGCTGTTGAAGTCCTGGACGAGTGGGAGACCCCCGGCTTCTCGCAGCGCGCCTTTGAGCAGACCATCGAAAAGATCATCGAGACCGACAAAGCCTATGTGGACGTCGCCAGCGGCGCGACCATGACCTCTGTGGGCGTCATGACCGCTGTCAACAACGCCATCAAGGGCAAATAATCACATCGTCAACATGCGCTCCGTTTCACTGCCGAATTAATCAGCGGTTCCTTAAGAGTATATTGATATCCTCAAAGCTCTGTCACTATGGAACGGTTCGGTAAAGACTCTGGAAGCGTCCCCTGTAAGGAAAACTTGACCTGACAGAATGGAAGATGGTTTTCCTGTTCTATTGAGGAGGGTATACAAATGGAGCAGAAAGAGAAAAAGCGTTTCTTCTCATTCAAGACAACAAGCGGAAGCCTGAGATTCCTGGCTCTGTTTGTTGCGCTGATCATCGTCTTCAGCCTGCTGGCGCAGGTGATCACGACCAGCTGCTACAAGATCAACATTTCTGACGTCGTGATTAACGTCAGGGGTGCCGACCTTCATATGGAAGTGTACTACCCGGTAGATGCCGACAACAACAGCAGCCTTCCGTGTATCCTGCTTACACATGGCGGCTCCGAACCGCTATCTGCCGACAGTATGATGGCATGGGAGATGGCGCGGCGTGGATTTGTGGTGCTGAACATCAGCGCCTACGGCGCGGGTCTTTCTGACCAGCCGCAGATCGTAGAGGACGGAACGACTGGAATGGACGGCGCCAGGTGGAACCGCGGCGCCACGATGGGTATGTGGGACGCGTACCAGTACGCGCTCTCCATGGACATCGTCGATCCCACCAGGATCTGCGCATGGGCGCACTCCACCGGCAGACACCTCTTCACCAAGCTCGTGACGTACTACGGACAGAACCTGACCCTCAACGACAGGCTCATCAATGTCCTGCATGACGACTTCGGCATCGAGTTCACGGAAGAAGAGATCACGCAGGATGCCGACCAGTTCGCGAAGGACAGGCTCAATGATGTCCAGTACGGCCAGTACCTCGAAAAGAAGGCCGAGCAGGAGCAGATCGTCAATACCTACTTCAAGGCGGCAAGACTGACCGAGAGAGCCTACGGCGTCAAGACGAACGTGGGCGGCTACCAGGTCGTGCGCGATCCGCAGATGAACCTCATCGTGGGTCTCGGCACCCATGAGCAGTCCGGCGTCAGCGACGTCGTTCCCAAGGAGAACATCGCGACGCGATTTATCTGGACGAACCTCTTTAAGGATGGCTTCGCCCGCCAGGTCGCGGGCAGCCTGCAACTTGGCGAAACCGACCAGTACAAGGGCATCTTCCACGTGAAGTCCGGGGTCGCGAGGAACAACTGGTATGACATCGCGGACTATATCCACGATCCCGATGCCGAATCCACAAAGCTCGGCGAAGCCTGGACGATCGAGGCGGGCAGCAATGCCGCCCTCCAGCAGGCGATTGACGACCGCACCGCCCGCTTCTTCCTGAGCCCCGTCACGATGCACAACGGCAACCTCTGGAGCAGCAGGGCTATCTCCCTCTATCTGGAGTTCTACACCCAGGTCTGCGGCTACAACAACGGCGAGCTTTCCGACCCGAACACTAAGCCGATCGATACGAAGAACTGCACCGTCGGCTACGCCGCGCTGGCCTGCACGTCCCTTTCCTTCTTCGCCCTCATCGGCGCCCTCTGCTCGCTCATCGCGCTGCTTGTCAGCACGAACCTCTTCAAGTCCTGCAAGCGCGCGCTGCCCGAGGCAAGGATGGCGCTCAAGGGCAGGAATTTCGTGCTCTACGTCATCGCGACGGCCTTGGCTGGATTCGCAGGTGCCTACGGTGCCCAGATGTCCGATGAGAGCTTCACGCTCTCGAACGCGTCCATGTCCAAGTGGCTGCCTTGGGAGCCGGGCCAGGTCAGATCCTTCCAGATGCTGTTCCTGACGGCGTTCTTTGGCGCCTTGCTGTATCTCATTCTCGGACTGATCAACAGGAAGAGCAAGACCAAGAGCCTGTCGACGCTCAGGGAGCTCAACGTCGGCTTCGGCATGAAGAACATCTTCAAGACGCTCGGGATCGCGGTACTTCTGTTTGCGGCATCTTATGCGGCAGCTAACTTCATCAACACATTCTTCGATTCCAGGTTCATGCTCATGGACGGCTCCTACGACCTGATGAAGGCCTATTCGTTCGGCAGGATGGCCAGGTACTTTATCCTGATCATCCCAGCAACGCTCGTGATCAGCACACTGAACAACATGGTCCGCTTCAAGGGCGTCAGCGACAGCGCCGATACCGCCCTGAACGTGCTCTTCACATCATTGGGTATGATCATCCTGATGCTGATCTCCTTCGGGTACACTTATGCAAATCCCGGCAATCCGGATATCTTCCACATCCAGTGTACGCTCTCGATCATCGGGCTTGTTCCTGTCTGCAACTACATCTACAGGAAGTTCTACAAGCTGACCGGTAGTGTCTGGCTCGGAGCCTTCTTCGTGGCCATTCTTATCGCGTGGAGGTGCGCAGGATACATTTCGCACCAGTTCATGTGGTACGGGAGCAATGAACTCGCTGCTTTCTGGGGTATCTACTAATACGTGTTTCTTTGAAGAACACAGGGCTGTGAAGAAACGTCATCCGGGCGCCTTCCTCTGCGAAAACGGGGGAAGGCGCTTTGCTGTTCCGTCGCTTTACTGCAGAACTTGATAGCAAGAGCAATTTTCCAGCTGCGCAGCTGCCTTCCGCTCATCATTTCAGAAAATAAGGATTGAGATTTTCGCCTGTTTGTGCCATAATCTTTCGCTGATGAAGCATTTTTTTGACACTGCCGCCTGTATACAGGCGAACGAATATACTGCGGACAGCCTTCGTCCGCGATAGGAGGGACAACATGCTCGCACAATATCCGCCGATGGGCTGGAACAGCTGGGACTGCTGGGGCGCCGCGGTCACTGAAGAAACCGTGCGCAAAAACGCGGAATACATGGCCGCGCACCTGAAAAAATTCGGTTGGGAATACATCGTGGTCGATATCCAGTGGTATCAGCCCACCGCCGTCAACCACAGCTACGCGCCGTTCGCGCCGCTGACCATGGACGCCTACGGTAGGCTCCAGCCCGCCGTCAACCGTTTCCCGTCAGCCGCTGATGGGCAGGGCTTCAGGCCGCTGGCGGACTATGTGCACAGCCTCGGGCTCAAATTCGGCATCCATATCATGCGCGGCGTTCCCCGTGAAGCGGCGCACCGGCAGCTGCCCATAGAAGACAGCGAATGGAGCTGCGGCGACGCAGCCAACCCCAACGACATCTGCGCCTGGAACCCGGACATGTACGGCACCCGGGCCGATACGAAAGCTTCCGCGGACTATTACGCCGGTATATTCCGGCTGTACGCCGAATGGGGCGTCGACTTTGTCAAGTGCGACGACATCGCCCGCGAATACCCGCGCTGCCAGCGTGAAATCGAGATCATTTCCGAAGCCGCGAGGGGCTGCGGGCGGGATATCGTGCTCTCCCTTTCCCCCGGCCCCGCCCCGCTGGAACAGGCTGAGCACCTGAAGACCTGGGCCAACATGTGGCGTGTGACGGACGATTTCTGGGACGACTGGAAGCTGCTGAAAGGCATGTTCGAGCGCGCGCAGAAATGGTGTTGCCATGCCGGTCCGGGACACTGGCCGGATCAGGACATGCTGCCCGTCGGCGCGCTGCGCCAGTGCGAGAACCCCGACGAGAAAACGCACTTCACCGCCGCGGAACTGCGCACCATGATGACGCTCTGGTGCATGGTCCGCTCCCCGCTGATGATCGGCGGCGAGCTGACCAAAACGGATCCCTTCACCCTGCGCCTGCTGACCAACGCCCCGCTGCTCGCCATTGAAAAGGAGACGATCGCCGCCCGGTGCCTCCGCCTGACGGACAGCGAGGCCGTTTTCGCCGCCTACCGCAAAGACGGCGGCGGATACGTCGCCCTGTTCAATCTCTCCGACCAGCCGCGCCAGCTGGTCTGCCTGCCGCACCAGCATGAATTCGGCAGCGTTTTTGCCAAAGAGCTCTGGTCCGGCGACGTCGTTCCGGACGGCTGCCTGAACCTCTGCCTGCCCGCCCATGACTGTGCGGTATACAGGTTAGGCTGAAGATCTATTCCGAATCAAACATAAAAAGCGCGCGGTGATCGGTTTGATCACCGCGCAATGCGTTATTTCGGGGTTCAGTTTATGCTTCCGGCTCCATCAGGCCCAGGTTGCCGTCCTTACGGAGATACAGCACATTGGTGCGATCCGTTTCAATATTCACAAACACGAAGAAGCTGTGACCGAGCAGTTCCATCTGCAGCGCGGCGTCTTCCACGGACATCGGGCGGACCGGGAAGGTCTTGTGGCGGACCACCTGGCGCTCTCCCTCGCCGTATACCTGCGGTTCTTCGATGAACTCGGGTTCTGCCACATAGGCGCCTTCGCGGAATTTCTTTTCCAGCTTGGTGCGGTGACGGAGAATCTGGCGCTCGATCTTGGCCAGGGCGCTGTCGATGCTCATGAACAGGTTATCCTGGTTGGCGGACTCTGCGCGCAGCGTCACGCCGCCTTCCAGTGGTACGGTGATTTCACAGATCCTGCGATCTCCCTCCCGACGCAGCCGGACGTTCATTTCCGTATCCGGCTTCAGGTACTTCTCCATGGTTGCGGTTTTCTTGGTGATACGATTGGTGATGCCAGGGGTCACGATCATGTTCTTTGCTGTGATGTTGGTCTTCATATCGGTTAACTCCTCTCCGGCGGCGGAACCGCGTATACTGCCGCCTTTGTTGTTTAATTCTACATAAAAAACCGATCTCCTGCAAACTTAACGAAATTTCATGTCCATTTTGGGAAAAAAGCAGAAAATAAACACTTGTTTATGACTGCTTTCAATACTGAAAACTTCTTGATTCTTTCCTGCTTTTTTGCTATGATGGCACTGAAATCAACGATAAAACCACGGAGGAACGAACATGGTAGTTGCGGTGAAAAGGAAAGAAAAGCCTTCCGAAAAATTCCTGCGTGTTCTCATGGTTTTCCTCGCCGTGCTCTTTCTGCTGCAGGGCATCATCTTTTCCAGGGCGTTCATGCTCCCCTGCCTGCTGATGACAGGCGCCTATTTCTGGTACAGCCACGCCTCCCGGCGGGAGTATGAATACACCCTGGAAGACGGGCACATGACGATCGAGCGGGCAGCCAGCAGCGGCCGGACCGTGCTCCACGAAATCAATCTGGCAGATGTGGAAGCGCTGGCTTCGCCGGACGACCCGTGCGTCGCGCGGTATAAAAAGGGCGGGGAAGAGAAGATCCGCAAATTCGATTACACCTCCTACGAGGAAAACCGGCCCTACTATACAATGATCGCCAAGGAAGACGGACAGAAGATCAAACTGCTGCTGGACCTGACATCGGAAGCGATCAGCCTGATCCGCCAGGCCAACCCGCCGGCCGTCAAATGCTGACCCACACAGTCGGACAAGCCCAATCCTACGGACAAAAAAACACCCAATCCGACAAACAACTTTTATACAGGATTGACTTTGTGTCGATTCTGTGTTATGCTGTGACCAGATCAAATCGGTGTCAAACCGATCATAATGAAGGAGGAGATTTCCTATGACCAAGAAACTGCTTGCGCTCGTCATGGCTCTGTGCCTGGTGCTGGGCGCATCATCCGCTCTGGCTGAAAAGCTGACCGTCACCGCGTGGGACGCCAACTTCAACGGCAACGCCCTGAAAGCCGCCTATGAAGACTACAAAGCCAACGTCGACCCCGACTTCGAGCTCGAGATCAACATCGTTTCCGGTTCCTCCGACGTTGAGCAGGCGATCACCACCGCCGGCGCTTCCTATGACTACAGCAACCTGTCCGACATCGTCCTGTTCCAGGATCACTACATCCAGAGCTTCGTGCTGGACTATCCGGATGCCTGGATGGATCTGGAAGACGCTGGCATCAACTGGGACGACTTCGGCGCTGAAAAGCTGAGCTATTCCACCGTGGACGGCGTACACTATGGCGTACCGGTAGACAATGGCACCGCCATCATGGCCTACCGTGTCAATCTGCTCGAGCAGTGCGGCTACACCATCGCTGACATGACCGGCATCACCTGGGACAAGTTCCTGGAAGTCGGCAAGGAAGTCTATGCCAAGACCGGCAAGGCCCTGCTCTCCATGGACGGCGGCGGAAACGACCTGCCCTACATGCTGCTCCAGGCTGAAGGCAAGAGCCAGTTCAAGGACGGCAAACCCTACATCACCGAGAACGAAGACCTGGTCAAGATCGTCAAGCTGATCTGCGACATGATCAACGAGCACGTGCTGATCCTGGCGAACGACTGGACCGGCTACACCAACGAGACCATCATGCAGGACCAGGTGGCCGGCGTCCTGAACGGCAACTGGATCATTCCGACCATGAGCCAGGTCACCGACAATACCGGCAAGTGGGAAATCACCACCCTGCCGACCCTGAACGGCGGCGAAGGCTATGCTGCCAACGGCGGCTCCTCCCTGTACATCACCGCCAACTGCAAGAACCCCGAACTGGCCAAGAAGTTCCTGGCCTACACCTTCGGCGGGAGCACCCAGACCTATGACAACGCCCTGCGTACCGGCGGCGTCATCGGCTGCTGCATCAGCGCTGCCAAGTCCAACGTGTATCAGGAAGGTGTCCCCTTCTTCAACGGCCAGGCTGTCTACAGCAAGATCGTTGAAATGGGCGCTTCTGTCCCGATCGTTGAGCAGAACGACTATCACTACACCTGCCGTACCGCGATCGGCAACGCCATCCAGAACATTCTGACCGGCATGGACGTGATGGAAGCCCTGACCAAGGCTGAAAACGAACTTAAGTTCGCCATGGGGATGTAATTGACTCCCTGATGATCTGATTCTCATCGCAGGGAACCGGCGATGCCCGGTTCCCTGTTGATTTCACTATCGACAAGGAGCCGACTGACAATGCAGAAACAAAAAAGGCTTGGCCTTCTCGCCAAGCAAAAAGCTGCGGGATGGGGCTTCCTCATGCCTGCAGCACTGCTCATTTTCATCATGAGCTTTTATCCCATGGTGCAGGCGTTTATCACATCCTTCAAGACCGGCTCGGCAGCCAAGCTGCAGTGGGCCGAACCCATCACCTACAATTATTCGCGCATGTTCCAGGACAGCGTGTTCAAGACGGCCATGGGGAACACCTTCCTCTACCTGATCATCCAGGTGCCGATCATGCTGGTACTCGCCATCCTGCTGGCCCAGCTGCTGAACAACAAAGACCTGAAACTGCGCGGGCTTTTCCGGACGCTGATCTTCCTGCCCTGCGCCACTTCCCTGGTCTCCTACGCCCTGATCTTCAAGACCCTCTTCGCCAACGAAGGCCTGATCAACTCCTTCCTGAAGGGGCTTGGCATCATCAAGGAGAACGTCAACTGGCTGGGCCAGGCCGATACGGCGAAAGCAGTCATCATCATCGCGCTGCTCTGGCGCTGGACGGGCTACAACATGGTCTTCTTCCTGGCCGGCCTTCAGAACATCGAATATTCCGTGTATGAAGCCGCCAACATCGACGGCGCCAACGGCTGGAAGACTTTCTGGCATGTCACCGTACCGCTGCTCAGGCCGGTCATCGTCATGACGGGCATCATGTCCATCAACGGTACCCTCCAGCTCTTCGACGAATCGGTCAACCTGACCAACGGCGGACCGTCCAACTCGACGATCACGATGTCTCACTATATCTACAACAACGCCTTCGTGGGCAAAGCCAATTTCGGCTATACCTCGGCGCTGGCCTTCATCGTGTTCATCCTGGTCGCCGTTCTGGCGTATATCAACCTGAGAGTAGGTGATACGCGTGACTAACAGAGCAGCAGAACGGAAACCGGCGGTTTCCCATATCCAGCGCAAGCTGATCCCCAGCTATATCTTCCTGACCATCGTATCTTTCCTGTCAGTGTTCCCGCTGTACTGGATGTTCACCGCCGCCACCAATACCTCCCTGGAGGTCGCACAGGGCAAGATCTGGTTCGGCACCAACCTAATCGAGAATTATAAGACCCTGCTCGCTACGGACAACCTGTGGCAGGCGATGGGCAATTCCTTCTTCTATGCGATCGTGCAGACCATCGCTGCACTGCTGGTCTGCTCCCTGGCGGGCTACGGTTTCGAACTGTACCACGACAAGGGCAAAGACAAGCTGTTCGCGATCCTGCTGCTGGCGATGATGGTGCCCCAGGTCGCCACGCTGATCCCCCTGTTCACCATGGTCTCCAGGCTGAAGCTGCTCAACACCGTGTGGGCCTTCATCATTCCGGGCATTTCCACGCCCTTCCTGATCATGATGTTCAGGCAGAACTCCCGCAACTTCCCCATCGATACCATGGAAGCGTCGCGCATCGACGGCCTGAGTGAACTCGGCATCTTCTTCCGGATGTATTTCCCGATGATGAAATCCACTTACGCCGCCGCCGCGGTCATCACCTTCATGGGCGCCTGGAATTCCTATATGTGGCCCCGCACCGTCATGAAGGGCAATTCCGTCAAGACGATGCCCATGCTGATCGCTAACATGTCCAACGGCTATGCGGTGGATTACGGCACGCTGATGCTGGGCGTTCTCTTTGCTTCCCTGCCGACCATCCTGATCTTCTTCATCCTGCAGAAGCAGTTTGCGGAAGGTATCACCGGCTCGGTCAAATAACACTTATACGACAAAGCGGCCTGCCGTATTCGGGCAGACCGCTTTTTTTCTGTGTGTTTCCAGTGTTCAAGCTATTCATCTGCACTTTCTGACAGGAATGCAGATTTCGCTTACATAATCTTTGGAAGACGGATCCCCGGGCAGGTAGTTTTCGATGTCATAGTCGGGAATCAGTTCATAATCCGAGACGGGCAGCCATTCCTTGTAGATCCGTTCCCACATCGCCTGGATGGCGTCAGGCATCGGCCCGACGCATGTGAAAACCGCCCAGGTATATGCCGGGATGTGAATGATTTCGAATCCTTCCGGAACACCGTTCACATCAGACGCTTTGCAGCCGATGCCGTACCGGAACTCGTCGCTGTCCGTTTTCTGCTGGGCACAGACGCCGAGATAGCCCGGGATCTTCCTGTACGCTTCGTTCTCGTAGTATTCGTCCCAGAACTTCGGAACTTCCTTTTCGCTCGTTTCTGCATGAAAATCCTTGGCGTGCACGAGCAGGTCCATCGCTTCCCATTGTTCGATTTTGTACTCCATGATACAGCCTCCCTCAATCGTCAGTCGGACGGTATACCGGTTCATGAACTGAATGGGGCTTCCTTTTTTGACCTGCATGGGCGAAAAGCCGTGAAACCGTGTAAACGCTTTCGTGAAACTTTCCGGCGAATCATAGCAGTATTTCATCGCGACATCGATGACTTTCTCATCGCCGTTCAGCAGGTCCGCTCCGGCCTGCGAAAGGCGCCTTTTCCGCAGGTATTCCGCCGGCGACATCCCTGTCAGCAGCGTAAACGCCCGCTGAAAATGAAACGCGGAAAGATGCGCGTCCTTCGCGATATCCGCCAGGGTAATCTCGTCAGTCAGGTGGTTCTCCATGTAATCAATCGCGTGATTGACCGTCTTGACCCAGTCCATCCGGTATCCCTCCTTTCGCCATTGATTATAGGGCTGTTTACGATTTCAGTCCTGTCTTTGATTGCTTTGTTTTGTCCGGATTCCGGACGGCTCTAAACGAGCCCCAGCGCCTTGCTCAGCGTGACGACAAAGTCCTGCGCGTTCGTCACGATGCCCCGGGCAGCCAGACTGCCGCGGTCGGTCAGTTTGTTGACCGTGAACTCGGAAATATCCACACAGTAGAAATAGACCTGCCGCACCGTGCCGTCCGGCATCACACGGTATGATGGCGTCATGTTGCCCACCGCGATGGAGTGCAGGGTCGTCGCCATGCACAGCACGGTCGTCGCGTTCCGGATCTGGTCACGCATCCTGTCCTGGGCCTCATAGACGTTCCCGAATACCGGCGGCAGCGGGCCGTCGTCCCGGATCGAACCCGCCAGGACATAAGGGACATGATGCTTTTCACAATTATAGATGATGCCGTCTTTGATCCCTTCCGCGGCGATAAACTGCGGGATGCCGCCGTGCAGTTTGACCCGGTTGATGGTCTCCAGGTGGTTATAGTGCCCGTTCGGCTGGCTCTTCTGGGTATAGATGTCCTGACCCAGTGCGGTCTTCAGATAAGCCGCTTCCAGGTCGTGCGTGGCGAGCGCGTTCCCGGCCAGCACCGCGTGCACGTAACCTTCCCGGATCAGGCGGCCGAACGCGTTTCGGGAGTCGTAGTCGAAAGCGACCGCCGGGCCCAGCACCCAGACGATTTTGCCGTCCTCCCTGTCGTGCCGCAGTACGCTGTAGAGCTCGTCATAATCACGCGAAAACGCTGTCTCGCGGGATCGGTTCTGCCGGAAAGCGAACACGTCCGCCGGCGTGCTCTGCGGCTCGCGGAACCCGTCGGGATGTACATAGATGCCCTCTTCGCAGTTCTCGGTCCGGCCCACGACCACCAGATCACCCTTTTTGAGCAGCCGGAATTCGCGCACTTCGATCCTGCCGCCGGCATATACCGGCACACAGTCCATGCGGCTCTCTTCTGCCAGCAGCCATTTTCCATCGATCTTGAAATACTCCGGATAAATGCTCATGGCGTGGAAGTTCGGCGGCGCGGTCTGGTCTTTCGGCGCTTCGCGCAAGTCAGCGTCGGGAGCGTTCGCGAACTGCGGGAGCGTAAAATCAGGCGCACAGTAGGGTCTCAGCGCAAACGGCAAGCGAATCCATCTCCTTTAATCCGCACGATTATGCGGCTCTTTTTCTGCCTCCCATTATAACAGTCCGTGGCAAGGTTGTAAACATGCTCCGCAGCTGATTCGCGATACATGAAAAAACCCGTTGCATTGTCGCGGTATTTTTGTTATGATGCTCTCGCCGGCCGCACCGTTTACCCGCGGCCGCACGAGGAGGAACACCCTTTGAAGCCTGAACTCCCGCATATCGCGCGGTTTGAAAAAGTGAGCATCGGCCAGTTCCGGGAAGCGGCGATGAAATCATTTCCTGATCTGGACGCAGGCGCCGTCAGCGCCGCATATGAGGATATCGCACTGCCCCGCCGCGCGACAGCGGGTTCCAGTGGCTACGATATCCGCACGCCTTTCACTTTCACGCTGAAGCCGGGCGAAGACATCGTCATCCCCACCGGCATCCGAGCGTGGATCGCGCCGGGCTGGTGGCTGATGCTGATGCCGCGCAGCGGGCTCGGTTTCAAGTTCTACACGCGGCTGGCGAACACGGTCGGCAATATCGACAGCGACTATTACGGCGCGGACAACGAAGGCCATATCATGGTCAAGCTGCGCATGGAGCTGGATCAGTCCGGAGCGCCGCGCACGTTTGAAGCGGGCACCGCCGTCTGTCAGGGGGTCTTCGTCCCCTTCGGCGTCACCGAGGACGACGATGCCACCGAAAAGCGTACAGGCGGCTTCGGTTCGACCGGCAAATAACACTGGAGGAATTTCATGCAAAAAGAACAAATCCTGGATATGCTTCATTCCCTGAAAGGTACGATCAGCTTTTCAGTTTACAAACCCTCTGACGACGAGAGCACCAATAGTATCGGCTTCAATCCCGATACCCCCGTCCAGGCGGCGTCCGTCATCAAACTGTTTATTATGGCGGAAGCCTTCCGGCAGCGGGAAGCCGGGCTGTTCGATTTCGACGCCCCGGTCACCGTGCGTGAGGAAGATCATCTTCCATCCTGTGGGGCCCTCACCTACATGCACGCGCCGCTGACCCTGCCCTGGGGCGACCTGGTGACGCTGATGATCATCCTGAGCGACAATACCGCCACCAACATGCTGATCGACCAGCTGGGCATAGACAATATCAACGCGACGATCGACCAGCTGGGTTTCAAGAACACGCGCCTGCGCCGCAAGCTGTGGCAGCCCGAACTCTCCCGTCAGGGCATCCAGAATACGGTCTGCGCGGCAGATACACAGCGCTTTTTCCGCCTCCTGCAGCGGGAAGAACTGATCTCCCCCGCCGCCTCCAAAGAGATGCTGCAAATCCTGCTGAACCAGCGCCTGAACGGTAAAATGCCCTTCTATCTGCACAGCCGGGGCATCCGCTGCGCGCACAAGACGGGCGAAGACAGCGGCATCACCCACGACGTCGGAATCATCTTTGCCGAAAAGCCTGTCATATTCAGTTTCCTGAGTGAAAATACCAACGTGCCGGAAGCAGAAACCGTACTGCAGAAGCTGGCCTTGGCCGTCATTTCCGAATGATTCCGAAAGGACCCGTCATGATCAAAAGAATCCTGGCAGCGCTCTGCCTGACTGTTTTCCTGCTGGCCTCCGCCGCTCTGGCAGAGCCTGTCACGGTCGTCTGCTCCTTTTATCCGCTCCAGATATTCGCGGAAAATGTGCTTCAGGGCGTGCCGGACGTCACGCTTGAAACGCTCGCCCCGGCGGGGACTGGCTGCCTGCACGACTTCCAGCTGCTGCCGGGCGATCTGCGCGCGCTGAGCAACGCCGCCTGCCTGATCGTCAACGGCGCCGGCATGGAGGATCACTTCCTGCCCCTCCTCAAAAAAGAACTGCCCGATCTGCCGCTGGCGGATTGCTCCGCAGGCATCGAACTCATCGAGGAAGACGAGGGCCCGAACCCGCACATCTGGCTGAGCGCGCTCAACGCCAGACAGATGACGCTGAACATGGGCGAACAGCTCGCCGCGCTCCTGCCCGAGTATTCAGAGCAGATCACTGCCAACGCCGACGCGTACGCTGCCCGCCTCGAAGCCCTGCACGACGAACTCTACAGCCAGCTGAGCGGACTGGAACACCGCGACATCGTCACCTTCCATGAGGCGTATCCTTATTTCGCGGCGGAATTCGGCCTGAACGTGGTCGCCAGCGTGACCGTGGAACCGGACGAAGCGCCCTCGCCTCGAATGATCGCGGAAGCTGTGGAGCTGATCCGCGGCTATGAACTCTGCCCGCTGTTCTCGGAGCCCGGCGTGACTACCGACGCACTGGAAGTCATCGCCCGCGAAACCAGTCAGCCCGTGTATGAGCTCGATCCCATCACGGACGGCGACGGTACTCTGGAAACCTACGAAACCGCCATGAGGAAGAACGCCGAAACGCTGATGAAAGCGCTGAATCCGGCGGCGGAATAAAGCAACCCGGAGGCAAAATACGTGGAACAGAAGAAACTCCTGACCGTCACCGTCCCGTGCTACAACTCGCAGGCTTATATGCGCAAGGCGCTGGACAGCCTGCTGACCGGCGGTGAACGGCTCGACATCATCGTCATCGACGACGGATCAAAAGACGATACCGGCGCGATCGCAGACGAATACGCGGCGAAATACCCGACCATCATACGCGTTGTGCACCAGCCCAACGGCGGCCACGGCGCGGGCATCAACCGCGGCATCGCGCTGTCAGAGGGCCTGTACTTCAAGGTGCTGGATTCCGACGACCGCGCGGATCCGGCCGCGCTCAAAGCGCTCCTGGACGATCTGGACGGGCTCAGAGAGAAACCGGTCGACCTGGTCGTTCACGATTACGTGTACGACCGCCCGGAACGCGAAGCCGTGCACCGTATCCGCTACGGTGGCGCTTTCCCCGCCCGCCGGCGCATTACCTGGGACCAGGCGAAGCGCATCAGCATGAGCACCCAGTTCATGATCCACGCGCTCTGCTACCGCACGCAGCTGCTCCGGGATATAGGACTCGTCCTGCCGGAGCACTGCTTTTATGAAGACAACCTGTACATCTACCGCCCGCTGCCGCACGTGAAGACCCTGTACTACTGCCCCGAAGCGGTCTACGGCTATTTCGTGGGCCGTTCCGACCAGTCCGCGAACCACGGCGTACTGCTCCGGCATATCGACAACGTCACCGACATCGCGGAGCAGATGACCTGCTCCTACAAATGGTCCGAGCTGACGGCGCTGCCGAAGAAGCTGCGCAGGTACATGCTCAACAACGCCTGCGGCAATCTCTGCACCGCCGGCGCACAGCAGCGGATGATCAACAGCGAGCATAGCCGGGAACTCCACAGCCGGATGGTCAAGACCATCCGAGATTTCGATCCGGAACTGTACCGCGCCATCCGCCGCAATCTGCTCGGCTTCGCCGGGACTTCCGAAAACGCCGCCGTGCAGAACGTGCTGGTATTCTTCTACCACACTGTCCGCAAATTCATCGGGACAGGCGCATAAACGCGTCCCAACCATACAGGCAAAGCTCAGATCAGGAGAGGTGACGGAAAATGATCTATTCACTCAACGAACACTGGACAATGATCGACGGCAGCAGGCGTTATCCCTGCACCGTGCCCTGCTCTCTGTATGAAACGCTGATCCGGGTCGGTGAAATCCCCGATCCATACATCGGCGAAAACGAATGGATCTCCACAGGCGTGTCTGACCGGGACGCAGCTTTTGAAACCCGTTTTGACGCGCCGGGCGGTATCCTGTCCGCGGACAAGGCCGTTTTGCGCTTTGAAGGCATCGATACTCTGGCCGAGGTCTATCTGAATGGTCATCTTCTTGGACATACGGATAACATGCACCGCACCTGGGAGTACGAGGTCCGGGATATCCTGCGCAAAGCGGACAACCTGCTGCGCGTGGAGATTCACTCTCCCACCCGGTATATCGCCGTGATGCAGGAAAAGCGGCCTCTCTGGGGCGTGGATTCGACCATGGCCGGATATCCGCACCTGCGCAAGGCGCACTGCATGTTCGGCTGGGACTGGGGTCCCCAGCTGCCCGACTTGGGCATCTGGCGCCCCGTGACCCTGCAGGGTTATACCGCCGGACGCGTCAACCGCGTCTATTACACCCAACACCACGAAAACGGCATCGTCCGGCTCACCTGCCAGACAGATATCGATACTTGGGCGAAGGATAACCTTACCGCACACTGGACGGTCACCGCGCCGGACGGAAAGACGTATTCGGCGGAACTGGAAAACGGCCGGGCGGAGATCGTCATCGATCATCCCCAGCTGTGGTGGGTGCGCGGCCTCGGCAGCCAGCCCCTCTATACCTGCCGCGTCGAACTCCTGCATAACGGCAACCCGGTGGATGCCCTGGAGCGCCGCATCGGTCTGCGTACGCTGACCATATCCCAGGACGAAGACCAATGGGGGCACGAGTTCTGCTTCATCAACAACGGCGCCAAGGTATTCGCCATGGGCGCCAACTATATCCCGGAAGACCAGATCGTCCCGCGCGTGACCGAAGAACGCACCCGCAAACTGCTGGAATCCTGCAAAGCCGCCAACTACAACTTCATCCGCGTCTGGGGCGGCGGCTGGTATCCGGACGAAAGCTTCTATGACTGGTGTGACGAGAACGGCCTGATCGTGTGGGAGGACTTCATGTTCGCCTGCTCTGCCTATCTGCTGACTCCGGAATTCGAATCCACCGTCCGCGCCGAGATTGTCGACAACATCCTGCGCCTGCGCAACCACGCCTCCCTGGGGCTGTGGTGCGGCAACAATGAGGTCGAATCCGCCTGGGAAGGCTGGGGCATCCCCGACGATCCCGAGGCCAAAGCGGACTACCTGCGGCTGTTCGAAAACATCATTCCCAATCTCCTGAAAGAATACGATCCCGAAACCTTCTACTGGCCCTCTTCCCCGTCGACCTACGGCGGATTCCGGGACTCCTCTTCCAACCTCGCGGGCGATATGCACTATTGGGACGTCTGGCACAATTTCAAACCCATCGAGGCCTTCCGGAAATTCTACTACCGCTTCTGCTCCGAATACGGCTTTGAAAGCCTTCCCGACATCAGGACAGTGCGTTTCTTCGCACAGGAGAAGGATCTGGAACTGAACAGCCATGCGATCACCGCCCACCAGAAATGCACGCAGGGCAACGAGAAACTGCTGTACTACCTGGGACAGATGGTGAACTATCCTTACGACTTCGAACGGCTGGTATACTGCTCCCAGCTGGTACAGGCGGACTGCATCCGCTCCAACGTGGAGCATATGCGCCGTGCCCGCGGCCGGTGCATGGGTTCCGCTTACTGGCAGGTCAACGATTCCAACCCCGTGATTTCCTGGAGCAGCATCGATTACTTCGGCCGCTGGAAGGCCCTGCACTATGCCGCGCGGAACTTCTACACGCCGCTCCTGATCTCCTGTGACGATACCGACCCCGTACACCCGGTCCTGTATGCTGTCAACGATACACTTCGTGACGAAAACCTGAAAGTGGTCTGCCGCCTGCGCGACAATACGGCGAAAGTGCTCCGGGAATACACCGCGGATATCACCGCCAAGGCCCTCTCGGCCGCGCCGTGCATGACTCTCGACCTGAGCAGGGACATTGCGACCCGGGAAGACAAACGCACAAAATACCTCGAATACACGCTCTGCCGGGACAGCCAGCCCGTCAGCGCCGGCACGACCGCGTTCTCGCGACCCAAGGATTTCGATTATCTCCCGGCGAAGATCGACTGTCAGGTCACTGAGACGGAAGATCAGTTCGTGCTCACACTGACCGCCGACTGCTACGCCAAAAGCGTCCGCCTGGGCCTGAAAGACCAGGACTGCATCTTCAGCGACAACTTTTTCGATATCCACGGCGCGTCTCCCGTCCGGGTGACGCTCGACAAACAGGGCGAACTGGCGGGATGCAGCGCTGAAGACATCCGGAACGCGCTCACAATCGTCAGTTACTGAACGGATCAAGCAAAGGAGAGTCTGGCAATGGAACAGGTACGGCTGGGCATCATCGGCATCGGCGGCATGGGCACGGAACACGCGAAAGGCCTCATCGCCGGGAAAGCGCCTGAGATCAGGCTCACGGCAGTCGCGGATATCCGGCAGAGCCGCCTCGACTACGCGAAAGCGAATTTTCCGGAAGACATCAGGCTATTTTCAGACGGCCGGGCGCTGATCGACTCCGGCTGCTGCGACGCGGTGCTCATCGCCACGCCGCACTATTTCCATCCGGATTTCGTGATCTACGCCCTGCAGCACGGCGTACACGCCCTCAGCGAAAAGCCCGCCGGCGTATACACCAGACAGGTACGGGAAATGAACGAAGTCGCCGCCCGGAGCGACAAGGTTTTCGCCATCATGTTCAACCAGCGCACCAACTGTGTGTACCGCAAGCTGCACGACATGATCGCAAGCGGCGAGCTCGGCGCGATGAAGCGCATGAACTGGATCATCACTGACTGGTACCGCACACAGGCGTACTACGACGCTGCCGGATGGAAAGCCACCTGGGACGGCGAAGGCGGCGGCGTACTGCTGAACCAGTGCCCGCATCAGCTGGATCTGCTGCAATGGCTCTGCGGCATGCCCAAAAAAGTGCGTGCCTTCTGCCACGAGGCAAAATGGCACGATATCGAGGTCGAAGACGATGTGACCGCCTACCTGGAGTTTGAAAACGGCGCCACCGGCGTATTCGTGACCACCACCGGTGACGCCCCCGGCACCAACCGGCTGGAACTGACGTTCGAAATGGGGAAGATCGTCTGTGAAAAGGACCGTCTCCTGTTCGACCGCCTGAGCGAAAACGAGCGCACCTTCTGCAAGACCTGCCCGGAAGGCTTCAGAAAGCCTGAAACGACCCGGATCGAGGTGGAAACTGACGGCATGAACGAGCAGCATATCGGCGTCATGAAAGCCTTTGCCGCGCGCATCCTCCGGGGTGAAAAACTGATCGCGGAAGGGACGGAGGGCATCCGTGGCCTGACATTGTCCAACGCCATGTACCTCTCCTCCTGGCTGGACCGGACGGTCGAAATCCCCTTCGACGAAGACCTGTTCCTGAGCGAGCTGAACAAGCGCCGCGCGAAGTCTAAGAAGAAGGAGGACAAAGGCGTCGTGTTCGACACAGCCGGAACGTATTGAATAAGGCAGAAAAATAAGGCACAAGGCATAAGTCAATGAATGTTCATGACAATGCGTTGTGCCTTTACTGTTTTTCAAAAGGCATAAGGTGATAGTTTTTATGACTATTCCTTATGCCTTGTGTTTTATACCCTGGTTTATTCTTCCGCTTCTCTCGCCAGCAGGTACGCGCCGGTCATACCGCTGGCTGTGCCCAGTCCGGGCGGAACGATGTAGTCGGCCAATCCGTTGTCTATCGCGGGATGGCAGAGGTAGCCGTTCAGCAAAGCACAGGTCTTTTCGCGGATCATCGGGAAGAGGAATGCCTGCTGCATGACGCCGCCGCCCAGGATGATTTTCTCCGGCGAGAAAGTGCACATGGCGTTCGCACAAAGCTGCGCCAGGTATTCGCTCTCCAGCGCCCACGCGGGGTGCTCAGGCGGGAGCTGGTATCCGGGAACGCCCCAGCGCTTCTCGATCGCAGGCCCGGCGGCCATGCCCTCCAGGCACGTTCCGTGGTAGGGGCAATTCCCTTCCGGCATCGGGTCATCCGGACTGACCAGGACTTTTACGTGCCCGATTTCCGGATGGATCAGCCCATGCACCGGCTTGCCGTGGATGACCAGGCCGCCGCCGACACCAGTGCCGATCGTCACATAGAGGCAATTATCGAGCCCCCGTGCAGCGCCGAGCCTTGCTTCCGCCAATGCCGCGGCGTTGACGTCCGTGTCGAAGCCGACAGGCACTTTCAGCGCCTGCCGGAACGCCGAGAGCAACGGATAATTGCGCCAGGCCAGCTTCGGCGTGGCGGTAATATAGCCATAGGTCGGGGACGCGGGGTTGAGATCGAGTGGGCCGAACGACCCGATGCCCAGCGCGGCGAGCGCAAAGCGTCCGAAGTATTCCGTCATCCGCGGCACCGTTTCCGCCGGAGTCAGGGTCGGATACACCGCACGATCCGTCAATGTGCCGTTTTCGTCGAAGACCGCCAGCACCATCTTGGTGCCGCCAGCTTCCAGAGCGCCGTAATACCGCATCGCAAGACCTCCTTACGGGACGGGTAGGATAAAGGAAAACTCGCTGCCCTCTCCCAGCTTGCTTTTTAAAGATATGTCGACATGCATTTTGAGCAGGATCTCCCGCGCGATCGACAGCCCGAGCCCACTTCCCTTGGAGGCGTGCGATTTGTCCGCCTGATGGAAGCGGTCGAAGATGTGCCGCTGTGCTTCCTCCTCAATGCCGATGCCGTTGTCACGGACAAAGAAGCGAATGCCCGTTTCCAGTCCGTCCGATATGACCGTGTGCGCCCCGAGGGTAATCTGACCGCCTTCCGGGGTATATTTATGCGCGTTGTCCAGCAGGATGGTCAGCACTTCACTCAGCCGGTCCTCGTTGGAGATGATTTCCGGCAGGTCTTCCTTGGGCACATCCAGGATCAGCGCCTGTTTCTTGTCCGAGAACAGCTTCTTGTTCAGGTCGAACAGTTCAAAAAGGACTTCCGTAGGCTGGACGCGCTCCATTTCGAACGCCGCCGGGTTCGACTGCAGGCCGGACAGTTCCAGCAGGTCGTTGACCAGCCGGGAAAGGCGGCGAACTTCATCCACGATGATGCCGTAATACCGTATCCGCTCCTGCTCGTCGGTCACCAGCCCGTCGCGCAAGCCTTCGGACAGGCCGCGCATGTTCGCCAGCGGCGTACGCAGTTCGTGCGAGATGTTCGCGACATACTCAAAGCGCGTGCGCTCCAGGCGCTCCGCCTCCGTGATATCGCGGATGACCGCCATCGCGCCGTTCCTGGTACCCTCCGTGGGCAGCAGGGTGATGACCGCTTCCAGGATATCCTCCCCGACGTTCACGCGCAGGTGTGACGCCTTCTGGTCCCTGAGGGCCGTTCGCAGCGCATCCATGACTTGGTTCCAGGCCGGTGTCCCTTCCCCCAGCAGGCGGCGCGCAGCGCTGTTGCTGTCGAGCAGTTCACCGTCCGCCGTCACGGCGATAATGCCTTCGTCCAGCGCCTCCAGCAGGCGGCGCTTGCTCTCGCCCTCGCGGGCCAGATCGGCGATCGTCGCGGAAACCTGGCGCGACATGCTGTTGAAAGCCATTGCAACAGCTCCGGCCTCGCCGGGCAGGTTCGTATCCAGCGTGACCGTTTCTCCGCGTTCCACCGCGCGGGCCGCGTTTTTCAGCTTTCGGAGCGGCTTTGCGGAGACCAGGCTCAGGCAGAGCAATACGCCGCAGATGATCAGCAGGCCTACGATCAGCCAGTTGACGAGGCGCGACCTGTAATTCGCGAGTACGCTGCGGTAATCGCGCGTCGGCCTTCCGGCCAGGATATAATACCCCGTATCGGTTTTCCTGCCGCAAAGCAGCGCCCAAGCGCCTGTATCGCGTTCTGAAAGCCGGAATTCACGTTCGTGGTCAAGGCGTTCCACCAGCCTCGGCAAGCGCTCACGCCCGAAATAGGCAACGCCCTGGTCCGAGAAAGCAATGACCCGGGCATCCCGGTCCAGGATCAGCAAAAACAATTCCCCCGGATTTAGCTCCGGATTGATCCGGCGCTGGATCGTCTCCCGGCTCGTTTGGCCGCTTGCCATCTCTGTGAGCCACTCTTCCGCCGTATCGATCGCCCGCTCAAGCTCGGCCTGATCCATGCCGGTGAACGTCGTCTCCGACAGCTGGCCGCTGATACGCCAAAGCGCTGCTGCCGAAATGATCAGCAGCAGCACAATCATCAGCCCGAACTGGGTGAGCAGCGACAGCTCCCGCAGCTTACGCATTCTCTTCAGGCTCCACTTTGTAGCCGACGCCGTAAACTGACCTCAGAATCAGCCCGGCGTTTTCCGGCAATTTTTTCCGGATGCGCTTGATGGACGTATCCACCACGCGCGGGTCCCCGTCGAAATCGAAACCCCAGATGTTATCCAGCAGTTGTTCGCGCGTGAACACCTGCCTGGGATGGCTCGCCATCAGGTGCAGGATTTCGACCTCTTTGGGCGAAAGCACGACCGGCTGCCCGTCCACCCGGACCTCATAGCACTTCAGGTCGATGCTCGTATGTCCGATCGTCAGCAGATGGTTGTCCGGCTCGCTTTCCATGCGGTTGAGGCGGCGGAAGATGACCGCGATGCGCGATACGACCTCACGGGGGCTGAAAGGCTTTACGATATAATCGTCCGCGCCGAGCGCGAAGCCCAGCAGTTTGTCCACTTCTTCGCCCTTGGCCGTCAAAATGATAATCGGGGTCATGCTCACCGCGCGGATATCCGTACAGACCTGCGTGCCGGAGCGGCCCGGCATCATAATATCCAGGATGACCAGATCAGGACGCATCCGCTCGAACGCGCTCATCACCTCGTCCCCGCGGAAGACCGAGAAAACCTCGTATCCTTCGCGGGTCAGGTAGATCCGCAGACTCTCATGAATGCCGATCTCGTCATCGACGATCATGATCATTTTTTTCTTGGCCATGGCGTTTTCCTTTACTGCCCGATGAGTTCCTGCACGAACAGTCTGGCCTGCTCGGCGTTATCGGGCGTCGTATCCTCCAGCGTGATCTGCACAGAGGGCTTCTTCGCGGCGATAAACCGGCCGATCGCGGTATAATCCATCCGGCCCGTGCCCGCGGCGACAGCCTTCATCGTGCCGTCATCCTTCAGGATATAGTCCTTCATGTGCACGACCATCACGTCGTCCTGCAGCAGGTCGATCGCTTCGTCGATGATCCGGTCCGTATCCGCAATATTGCTTTCGTGCAGGATATTGACCGGGTCGAAGATAATGCCCAGGTTCGGGGAATGGAAAGCGTCCAGCACTTTCCTGGCGCATTTGCCGTCATAAACGATGTGCTTGAACACCGGCTCGATCGCGATGATCGCGCCGAGCTTCTCGGCGGCTTCGACGACCGGCGCGAGGCGGCGGATGAACAGATCCAGCAAGGCTTCCGTATGGCTGTTTATCGGATCATACTTGTATTCCTTGTTGGGATCGCCCGTCTCCGTGCCGACCAGGACCGCGTTCATCCAGCGCGAAAAGCGCAGGTGCGCGATATACTTGCTGACAGATGCCCGGTATTCGTCCATATCCGGGGTCGCGAGGTTCAGGTAGCAGCCCAGCACCGCCGTGTCGAGTCCCTGCAGGGCATTCATTACTTCCCTGGCCAGGCCGGCAGTCAGTGCGCCCGGAGCCATGTACTGCTTTCCCATCGTCTTGGAAAGCGCCAGGTGGCAGCAGGTAAAGCCCTGTGCCTTGGCAAAGGACGCGCGCTCGGCAAGGGTGCCGGGCGCAGCGTCATGCAGGCGCAGACCGATTTGAGGAGTCGTTGCCATATATTATCTCCTTCAGGGCTGTTTGCCGATGTAAGCGAGGATGCCGCCGTCGACGTACAGGATGTGGCCATTGACGAAGTTGGAGGCATCAGAGGCCAGGAAGACCGCCGGGCCCTGCAGATCGGTGGCTTCGCCCCAGCGCGCAGCGGGCGTCTTGGCGATGATGAACTGATCGAAGGGATGACGGCTGCCGTCCGGCTGGCGCTCGCGCAGCGGCGCGGTCTGCGGGGTCGCGATGTAGCCCGGTCCGATGCCGTTGCACTGGATGTTGTACTCGCCGTACTCGGAGCAGATGTTGCGGGTCAGCATTTTGAGGCCGCCCTTGGCCGCCGCGTAGGCGGACACGGTCTCACGGCCCAGTTCGCTCATCATGGAACAGATATTGATGATCTTGCCGTGGCCCTTCTTGATCATGGAAGGAATGACCGCCTTCGCGCAGATGAACGGCGCGTTCAGGTCGACGTCGATGACCTTGCGGAAGTCCGCGGCGCTCATTTCGATCATAGGGATGCGGCGGATGATGCCGGCGTTGTTAACCAGGATGTCGATCACGCCGACTTCCTCTTCGATCTGCTTGACCAGCGCCTGCACCGCGTCCTCATTGGTCACGTCAGCCACATAGCCGTGAGCCTTGATGCCCTTCTCTTCGTAGGCGGCGAGGCCCTTGTTGACCAAGTCCTGGTTGATGTCGTTGAATACGATGGTCGCGCCGGCGGATGCATACGCTTCCGCGATCGCGAAGCCGATACCGTAGCTCGCGCCGGTGATCCACGCGATCTTGCCTTCGAGAGAGAATGCCTTCATGTCCATAATCTTCTTCCTCCTTTGATTGATAGGGTGGTATTACAGTTTGCTTTCCTTATAAAACACACCGATCATCGCGCCAACGTCGTCGCCGGGGGTGGTGATCTGCTGTAGTTCCCAGCCGGCAGAGACATACTGATTGATGATGGTCTCCGCCTGCTCGATGTCCTTTTCCCGGGAGAATTTGAGGCCCTTGTTCAGGTAAACCAGTTTATATTCTTTCATGGCGGATACAGCCTTTCATCCCTTACCGCAGCTGCGTGGTCGGGATCTCGTCCATATCGTCGAAGGCCTGGTTTTCGCCGCCCATAGCCCAGATGAAAGTATAGTTGCTGGTGCCGGCACCGGCGTGGATGGACCAGGACGGACTGATAACGGCCTGCTCGTTCTGCATCACGATGTGGCGGGTCTCCTGGCCTTCGCCCATCATGTGGAAGACGACCTGGTTTTCCGGCACTTCAAAGTAGAAATAGACTTCCATGCGGCGTTCGTGGGTATGGGCCGGCATGGTGTTCCAGACGGAGCCGGGCTCCAGCACGGTCATGCCCATGGAGAGCTGGCAGGTCTTGAGGACAGAGGGATGGATGAACTGGTTGATGACGCGCTTGTTACTGGTTTCCAGGGCGCCCAGGGGCTTCTTGGCGGCGTCCGCGATCTTGATCAGCTTGTTCTCGTAGCTGCAATGCGCAGGCGCGGAGACAATGTAGTACTTCGCGGGATTCTTGGGGTCATCAGACTGGAACGCGACATACTTCGCGCCGCGGGTCAGGTACAGGCAGTCCTTGTAGCCGAGTTCGTAAGTATTCTCGTCCGCGACGACCTTGCCGCTGCCGCCCACGTTGAACAGGCCGAGCTCACGGCGTTCCAGGAAGTACTGGGTGCCGAAGTTGTGCCAGATGTCGATGCCCTTGTCCAGCGGCACCGTCTCATTGACCGGCATCACGCCCAGGGTGACCATTCGGTCCACATGGCTGTAAACAGCGTTCACGGTATCGGGGGTAAACAGGGTCTCGATCAGGAACTCCTTGCGGGTTTCCTCGGTGGTGTAGCGCTTGAAATCGCGCTGGTTGCAAGAATAACGGATGTCCATAGAAATTGCCTCCTTGTTTTATGTTCTGTTATGATTGAGCCGGAACGATAATCTCGTGCCCCTCGTCCAGGTTCACCGTTTGCGGCGGCTGTTCGAGCAGGGACGGATCGCTGAAATAGCGCATCATCCGCGCGATCATCATGCCGAAGACACGGCCGGCCGCGACGCGCTCGTCCACCGTCACGCCGATGGGCATGATGCGGGCACGAACGGGCTTGCCGTCCTTGTCGATATCGACCTTCTTGCGCGGCGCGCCCATGCTCCAGAACATGGTCGTCGAGCCAAAATTATAAATATGGTGGAAGACCGCCGGCAGACCCACGGACGCGTTGTTGGTCAGGAACAGGCTGGTATGGAAGGGGCTTGCGTCGATCACGAAACGCGGCATGATCCCGTGCCGGTCCATCCACTTGAGCAGGGAGACCGCCGGCCGCGCTACCGGAGATTTGAGCAGCGCGGACGCCACGCGCATGGTCGCGTTGTCCGCGTCCGGCTGGCGCGCCTGTTCGATGACCTCGTTCATCCTCCGGGACACGTCAAAGATCGTGTCATGCGGGTCGAAGTAACATTTGGTCGTGTTCTCGTCCACGTCCGAAACGTTCTCGCCGTTGGAACGCAGTACCGCAAAGGACACCGACAGGGTACTGCGGGCGTAGACGCGCTTGTTGATGATGAAACGGTTCAGTTCGGGCAGTTCCGCGATCGTGCGCACGAACGCGGCGATGACCACGTCCATGAAGGTCAGCTTTATGCCCTCCTGCTCTTTATTGACAACATACCTCGCCAGCTTGCCGTAGTCGATTTCATACTGCAATTGAACCATCGCGTCGTTCCGCTCTGACATGATATGCGGCATCAGCGCTACGATGGGGTCGATATTTTTGATCAGGCTACCGTCTGAACGCCGTCCAAACATGGTTTTCCTCCTACTCTGAATTGTCATTTCAAGTATAGCAAATTCAGCCCGTTCAGTCAAACAAAAAAAGGCCTTTCATAACAAAAAGCCCGAATAATCTTATCAAAGTATAAAGGAGAAAGTAGGAAGTAATTCCTGATTATGAGATAGCCTCTGTGCTTTCTCATGACCAAGCATTATCACTTCCTACTTCCTAACTCCTAATTCCTACCTAATCCCTCATTACCCCTTCACCCCGCCCAGGGCGATGCCCTCGACGAACTGTTTCTGCAGGAAAATATAGAGCACGAACGGGAAGATGAAGGTCAGCGTCGCGCCGGCCATCACCAGGCCGTAATTCGTATCGTTGCGCCCGCTGAGCATCGACATGTTCAGGATCAGCGTATACATATTGCTGCGGGTCATGATGATGAGCGGCCAGAGGAAATTGTTCCACGCGCCGGTAAACGTGAACACCGTCAGCGTGATCAGCGCCGGCTGCACCAGGGGCAGGACGATGGTCACAAAGGTGCGCACCTCGCCGCTGCCGTCGATCTCCGCCGCCTCAATCAGCTCGTTCGGGACCGCCTGCATGAACTGGCGCATCAGGAAGATGCCGAACGCGCCGACCATGGGCAGGATCAGCGCCGAATAAGTATTGGACATGCCCACCCGGTTGACCAGTACGAACATGGAAATCAGGACCACCTGGCCGGGGACCATCATGGTCGCCAGATACACCTGAAACAGCTTTTCCTTGCCGGGGAGCGGCTTTTTCTCAAAGCCATAGGCCGCCATGGCGGAGACGATATCCACCAGCAGGCAGGAGCCGATCACGACGATGATGCTGTTTTTAAAGCCTTCCGCGAAGCCGCGTTTCGTCAGTGCAAACCAGTAATTATAAAAATCCAGCAGATTGATCTGCGAAAAATGCAGTTTCAGTGTCGTCGCCTGGGTAAAGCTCATCAGCACCATGTAGATGAGCGGCAGCACGCACAAAATGGCGAACAGGGAGCAGAAAAACACGCCGATCACAAACCCGGGAGTCACTCTCTTTTTCATACGAGGAGCCTCCTTGATTTGCGCGGTTCATCGTCGTCCTTGTCATTGAAAACCAGGTTCTGCAGCCCGTGGATGATCAGGATGACGATCAGCAGGCAGACAGCCAGCGCCGCGGCGTAACCGATGCGCCTATCCTTGAAAGCATAGGAATAAATCAGATACGCCACCGTATAGGTCGAGCGCCCCGGGCCGCCCGCGGTCATCTTGTACACCAGGTCAAATACCTGGAAGGACCAGATGATGCCCAGCGTGACCACCATATAGGTGATCGGCTTCAGGATGGGCAGCGTGATGTACCAGAAGCGCTGCAGCGGGGTCGCGCCGTCCACCAGGGCCGCTTCATTGACATCGGTGGAGATATTCATGATCCCCGCATAGAAAATGACGAGGAAATAGCCGACGTTCTTCCAGACCGCGACAGCCGCGACACAGTTGAGGGCCGTGCTCTTCCTGCCCAGCCAGTTGAAGCCGGGAATGCCGACCGCTTCCAGCAGCTGGTTGAGGATGCCGCCGTTGGTCTCATAAATGACGTTCCACACCGACGCGCTGGCCACCAGGGACGCGACCACGGGAATGAACAGCATGCTCCGGATCAGGTCGCCCAGGCGGTTGCGCAGGCGGCTGCTCAGAAACGCGGCAATCACCAGCGAAAGGATGGTCTGCAGCGGCACCGTGACCGCCACATAATGCACCGTATTGAGCAGCGCCTGGTGCAGATAGCTGTTGGAAATCAGCTTCTCATAGTTCTCCAGGCCGATCCAGGCGGCGGGCTGGCCCAGATTGTACTTGGTGAAGCTGAAATACATGGTCATGAAAATCGGGATGAACGTAAAAAACGCCATCAGCAAAAAGCTGGGCAGGATATAGACCGCGCCGTATATGGCCTGTTTCTTTTGCCTCGTCACAGCCGTAGCCTCCTGAAACAAGAAGAGAGGGGTTGTTGCACAACCCCTTCGATCAAATGGAAACTCCATTTGATCGACAAAAACGCCTTTTCCTCTCGTCCCTTTGGGACTCCCGGGCGGAAAAGGCGCAAGGAAAGCATTTTTGCTCCCGCAGGGCAAGCTCTGCTTCGCAAAAATGCTCCTCGCACCGCACATGTCGCTGCTGCGGATTACACTTGGAGGGGCTGCGGCCCCTCCAAACCTCCCAAAGTTTATTGCCTAATACTCTTTGTTGCACAATCTCCTTGGAAAAACAATACATCTGTAAAGAGAGGGGATATTGCGGATGATCTTCTGCAACATCCCCTCATAAATTGATAGGATTACTGACGGAGCTGCTCGTTGTAATAAGTCATGGTCTCCTTGAGCACCTGTTCAGGCGTCAGGTCGCCCATCAGCATCAGCTGAATGTTGCCCAGCAGAGTGTCTTCGAAGGAGTCAGCGCTCTCAAAGCCGGGGAATACGCTCAGGCGGTCCGCCTGGTTGGTATACATGTCCTCGAAAGCCTCAACATCCTTGAAGGTGGAATCCTTGGTGATCTTGGGCATCGCATAGACCTGGGTGTGGAAGTCATCCATGGCTTTGGCGCTGGTCATCGCTTTGACGATGCCGACCGCCAGCTCGGGATACTTGGTCTTCGCGTTGACGCCCATGCCCTCGGAAGCAACCTGCGTCGCCACGCCCGCAGGACCCGCGGGAGAAATGTGGAACGCCCACTCATAATCGCCGAAGCTCTTATACTTACCGGTGCCGTTGACGCAGGCAGCGAGCTTGCCTTCTTCGAACTGGCCGACAGCGTCGCTCTCAGCCACGATAGACTCGTCGAAAATGCCTTCGTCCATGAAGCGCTTGATGTATTCGAGCGTCTTCAGGCCCGCTTCGTTGTCCACGTTCGGGTAGCCGTTTTCGTCCAGGATCTTGCCGCCGGCCTGCTCATACATGGGCCAGAAGCTGGTCATCAGCGCGGCAGAGCCGGAGCCGGCGCCCCAGTTCTGCAGGAAGGGCTTGACATCCGGCACCTTTTCCTTGATGGTCTTGCACATTGCAATGAAGTCATCCCAGGTGGCGGGCAGTTCGGTGATACCGGCGGCCTTCAGGATGTCCATGTTGTAGAACATGACGCGGGCGTTGCCCACCATCATGGGCACGCAGTACTGCTGGCCGTTCATCTGCAGGCCGGTGTTCCAGTACAGATAGTTGTCGATCTCTTCCTGGGTGAAGTAATCGTTCAGGGGCAGCAGCAGGCCGTTGCTCATGAAGTCATAGCGCGGGCCGTATACCACGTCGGGGCCGCCTTCGCCGGCCATCGCTGTATAAGCGCCGTCATAGTAGTTACCCCAGCCTTTGATCTCAACCACGATCTCGCAGTTGTTCTCAGCGGCAAAGTCAGCCAAGTGCTCGTTCCAGAAAGTCAGGTCGTCCGGGCCGTCGCCAAACTGGTACACGGGGATCCACACCGTCAGTACCGGCTTGTCGTCCGCAACCGCGAAGCTCATGCAGGAGATCACCAGCATCAAAGCCAGCAAAATGGAAACCAACTTTTTCACAAGAAGCCCTCCTTTTTTTGTGCAGAACAACCTCTTTCTGCACTTTTATTTACATCATTTTACCATTCCTGACAGGAGGTGTCAACCGGAATCTGAAAAAGTGCAGCAATTGAGCACCGCCACCGACTGTCTTCGCGAGAATAAAAGAGGCCACCACGTTTTCACGCGATGGCTTCTGAGCATTAAATGATGATTACAGTGTTTCGCCTTACTAGATATGGTCTTGGTTTGTGTCGATACGCCATCTGCTTTTTTTCAGTATAAGCCCTTTAGCTGACATTGGCACGCATTTTTTGATCCAATCATGGTCTCCCAATGTTCCTTCTGTCACATATACCGTAAAACATCAAACCATTATAACGTCAAAAGCTGGCAAAAAGCTTCTTTGGTCGGGTTATTTGGCATACGATCATGTTTTCTTTTCGGCCAGCTTTCGTGCCATGGCAGCACGATCAGTCAAGAACCGCCGCCAAGCCGTGTAATCTACCAGGGCATCTGGATCTTTATGGAGACTTTTGCTAAGTTCAAAGAAATCGCCTGGGTAATGTGCTGGATGGCTCGGCAGACAGACATCCACCTTCAGGTTCGCCATGTCTTCACAGTCGGCAATAAACCTGTCTCGCAGACATGACGGGATACCTGCTTGAGCAAAGTAGGCGTCTGACATCGTAAGCACACCGACGCCACCATGCATCGCTGCGGTCACCTCACTGCCATCCTCCTTCCGGACATGGATCAGGAAAGTAGTTACACCGGGCGTATGGCCAGGTGTCAGACGCGTATCAATCCGCACATTGCCAAGTTCGATGGGCTTCCGGTCGTCATAATGACAGTCCACTTCATAAGGATAATCCCGGAAAAAGACATCGGCAGGCATAGCAGCTTCAGCGTGGAGCGCCTGCTCATTATGGCGGAATTCGTCATCTTCCGCTGACAGGAAAACCTTCGCACCCGTCAGTTGCTTCAACATCTGCGCGCCTCCGACATGGTCGATATGCGCGTGGCTGAGCAGAATATACCGAATCTGTTCCGGACGGTATCCAAGCCGGTAGATCGCGTCCACCATGAGATAGGTCGTTTCTGCACACATGGTATCTAGCAGGATCAGCCCTTCACCAGTATCGATCAAATACGCGCCAACCCAAACGTTCCCAATATAATAAATCTGATCCATCACACGGAACGGTGTGACTGCCACCTTCCAAGGAGCGTCGCCAGTAGCAAGGATCACGTCAGAGGATGATACTGCAGACATAATTCGTCTCTCCTATTGTTAATCGTCTTCCGCCTCATACGCGTCCGCCTTGGCCTGGATTTCATTCGTTTTTCCTGCCTCCGCGCGTTTTTTCGCCCGATAATCCCTGATCATAGGCCAGAACAGGCTCGCGAAGGCTACCAGCAGCAGGATACCGCTGACCGGGCGGGTGATAAAGGGCAGGAAACCATCGTCCGTATAGGTCAGACCCATTCTAAGATTCTTCTCCAGCATCGGGCCCAGGATGAAGCCCAAGATGAACGGGGACATGGGCAGATTAAAGTCCCCCATGACCACCCCCAGCACAGCGAAGGCAATCATCATCCCAATGGCGAACAACGTTTTCGTGTCAGACCAGATACCCGCAAAGCAGATCAAGAATATGGCCGCATACAGATAATGGGAAGGCACCTTCAGGATGTAAGGGAACACGCGCATGCCGCCCATCTGCACGACAAATGTGACAATGGCGCCGATCAACAAAACCGCGAAGAAGCAGTAAACGAGCGCTGGGCGGGTGGTCATCAGCAGTGGGCCGACATCAATCCCATGCACCATCAAACCGCTCAGCAGCAAGGCCGTAGGAGAATCGCCGGGAATGCCCAGAGCAATCATGGGGATGATTGCACCACCAATGGCGGCGTTATTGGAAACCTCCGAGGCGATGATGCCCTCATCGCATCCCGTCCCGAATTTCTCCGGATGTTTGGAGCTTGCCTTTGCCTGGGAATAGGCGACAATATTGGCCAGGCCTGCGCCCATACCCGGCAGAAAGCCTATCCACAAGCCAATCAGCCAGGATTTGATGATCAGCAGCCAGTGAGAGAAGTATTCCCGCAGGGGCAGTCCTAATCCCTTGATACTCTTTGTATCTATGTCCGGGCTTTCCATATCATTCTTCGCAAAGTCTCGCACCAGATTGCCCATAGCGAAAACGCCCAGCATTACAGCCAGAAGGCTCAGACCACTGATTAGATTGAAGTTGCCGAAGGTAAAACGCAGCGCACCGTCTATCGGCGAAATACCGACCGTCGACAAGAACATCCCCAGGAATCCAGCGATCAAGCCGTTGAACATGTTGCCCTTGGAAAGCGTTACCACCAAAATGATCGCGCAGAAGCACAGCGAGAAGGACTCCCACGGTCCCAACTTCACCGCCCAGCGAGCTAGTGTCGGGCAAAACAGCATAGCGACGAGGACACTAAGCACCGTCGCAATAAACGAAGAGAGAATACCAACGCCCAGCGCCCGGGACGCCTGTTCTTTTTTGGCCATCGGATAACCGTCAAAGCACGTAGCGATAGACGCCGCCTGACCGGGGATTCCCAGCAGGATGGCCGATATCAGTGACCCTGATACGCCGCCCACGTAGATGGAGCCCAGGAAGATGATGCCCACCTCCGGTGCCATGGTAAACGAAAGGGGGAGCATCAGCGCCATACAGGTCGTAGCACTCAGGCCAGGGATCGCGCCGAATATCATGCCCACGATCACGCCTGCCACGACCAGGACCCAGTTCAGCGGAACCAGGAAATTTGACATGACTTGTGCAAACATCGTAATCTCCTTCTCAGAAAAGGATCCCAGTCGGCATACGGATACCCAGCAGCAGGCTGAAAACCAGATAAATCACCGCTGTAATCACGATGGTAAATATCACCAGGACGACCGGCCTGATCTTATTCTTACCACGCATCAGCCACACATAGCCAGCGCCGGCGATCAGTGTGGAGGGAATATAGCCGAACAGATACATCAGTACCGCGTACAGTACGGAGAACCCTATGATCATGCCCGCTTTTTTCCACTCGTGGCAGGAAAGGCCCTTGGAGGCCTTTCCTGCTTTCGAAGTGATAAACTTCCCGATTCCGCATACCAGCAGCGCGATTGAGCAGATATAGGGAAAAAGCTTAGGTCCGGGATCCGCACTGTCCAGCGAGAAAGCCTTATTGATATTGCTCGTCAGTAGGATTCCTGCCAGCGCGAAGGCAATAACGCACAGGCTGAAGACGCGTTCTCGGTTCAGTTTCATGGCGTGATCCTTTCCGGGTCTTTATTTGCCCAGTCCCATGGAAGCCGCTGCCTCTTCATACGCATGGAAGGTTTTTTCATTCCACCCCTGCGTACTCTCCAACGTATCAAAATACTTCATGGGCATATTCATTTCCTTGACCTTGGCTTGCAGTTCTTCAGAAACTTCAGCTTCGTAGAACGTCTTCTGCATGATGGCCAACACTTCATCACTGACACTTTTAGGAGCCATGAACATGATGTTGATCACTACGTCCACGTCCTGATATCCAGCCTCAGCCAGGGAAGGCACATCCTTCACCGCGTCGAGCTTCAGTTCCGGATCCATAGTATACACGCACGCCAGTACTTTGATATCGCCAGAGGCCGCATAAGAAGCAGTAGTCGTTCCATTAATCAGACTAGCCTGTACAATGTTTCCAAGGACAGCCTTCATTCTGTCGCCATCACTGCCGCTTTCAACAAAACGGACTTCAATCCCCAGAGAGTTCATAGCGCTCTGGGCTACAAAGTGAGAGGCAGAACCAATCTGCATGCCAAAGACGATTTTCTTGGGGTTCTCCTTTGCGTACTCGACAAATTCTCCGATCGTAGACCAAGGAGAGTCTTTGGGAACAACAATATAATGAGGCACCTGACTGTAGGTTACGCTGAACACCCTGAAGCTTTCAAGTGGGTTCAGGTTGTGAGTACCACTCAGGTAGCTGGTAAACAAGGAAGTAGTACATACCAG